>CACFAF010000006.1 GCA_902564245.1 uncultured Pelagibacteraceae bacterium
TTCTTTTAATTTAATCTCCCCGCTCTCTACTTTTCCATAATGAACAAATAGATCGCCTAATTTTTTTTGTACATCCTCAACTTTAAATTTGAAGGTACCACCGGTAATATAACCAGTATCACCAATCTGTCCTCCCGACTCTCCATAAAAAGGTGTTTGATTAACAATAATCATTGCGTCATCATCTTTGATTAAACTTTTTACTTCTTTATTACTTTTAATTAATGATAATATAATTCCTTCAGCCTTATTACTTTGGTATCCTAAAAATTCTGTAGGTCCTAACTTATCTTTTATTCCAAACCAAATATTTTCAATAGAACTATCTCCTGATCCTTTCCAATTTTTCTTAGCGAGCTCTCGACTTTCTTTCATCAAAGAGTTCACTTTATTATGATCTATAATAATGGATTTATTTTTTAAAATATCTTCAGTAAGATCTAGTGGAAAGCCATAAGTATCATAAAGTTTAAAAGCAACTTCGCCAGGTAAAACTTTATCTACTTTTGTAATTTCCTCATTCAAAATTTTCATACCTCTCTCTAAAAGAACTAAAAATTTTTCCTCTTCCATTCTAAGTGTCTCTTTAATTAAAGACTCAGCTCTTTTTAACTCAGGGTAATTACCTGACATTTCGTTCATTAATGTTTTAAATATGTTAAAAAAAATTGGCTTCTTAGTTCCTAAAAAATGAGAGTGTCTCATTCCTCTTCTCATAATTCTTCTTAAAACATAGCCTCTACCTTCGTTTGATGGAAGGACACCTTCCGAAATTAAAAAAGAACTTGCTCTTAAATGATCGGCAATAACTCTAAAACTAGAAATATTATTTTCGTCAGGTTTCTTTTTAGTTGCTTCAGAAATAGATCCGATAAGTTTTTTAAAATGATCTGTTTCATAATTATCATGGGTTCCTTGTAAAAGCGCTGTAATTCTTTCTAGACCCATTCCAGTATCTACTGAGGGTTTCGGAAGATTTATTCTTTTATTTTTAGATAGTTGTTCAAATTGCATAAAAACTAAATTCCAAATTTCAATATATCTATCTCCATCTTGATCTTTAGTTCCTGGTAAACCACCTTTTAAATGATCACCATGATCAAAAAATATTTCAGAACATGGTCCACAAGGTCCAGTCTCACCCATAGACCAAAAATTATCAGATGTAGAAATTTTTATTATTCTATCTTCACCAAAACCTGTTATTTTCTTCCAAAGCTTAAAGGCTTCCTCATCTTCATTAAATACTGTGAAATAAAGCTTATTTTTATCTAATCCAAAATCTTTAGTAATTAAATTCCATGCAAGCTCAATAGCTCTTTCTTTAAAGTAATCTCCAAACGAAAAGTTCCCCAACATTTCAAAAAATGTATGATGTCTTGGGGTATAACCTACATTTTCTAAATCATTATGCTTACCACCAGCTCTCACACACTTTTGAGAAGTGGTTGCTGTTTTATAGTCCCGCTTTTCTAAACCTGTAAAAACATTTTTAAACTGTACCATCCCCGAATTAGCAAACATTAGAGTAGGATCATTATTTGGGACCAAATTACTTGAGTCTACAATTCTATGACCATTCTTCTCAAAATATTTTAGGAATGTTTCTCTTATCTGATTTAAAGTTTTTCCAGCCATATATTATATATATAACTTTTTAATTTTTTAGGAAAGGATCATTATCCTTAAAATCATTGTGCCAGGTTAATATTTTATTATTAATGTAACATAATGAAATTTTAAGATCTTTCATCAATCTTATGTAATGACTTCTAAATAGCTCAGATGGGTCAGAATGAAAAAGCAAGTGTTTAAAACATTCTTTATCTTTGAATGTTTCATCCTCAAATTTAAACTGATATTCGTAGTCTAATAGTTGTGCAATACCTTTTCTAAACTGACCAGTTAGATTACTTGGTATCCAACTTTTTACCTCAAATATGTGCATTTTTTTTCTCAAATTCAAAATACATATCAATTGGATCATAATGAACTTTAATTTTTTTATTTTGAACAAAATTTTTTGCATGAAATAAAGCAACGTCATGCATTTGGGTGGACTCTTTTCTTGTTTGCGCAGTCAAACGAGGGTTTGTTTTATATCTTATTGATGATTTGGTATTTGATTGTTTTAAGAATTTTTCTAAATTTCTAGTTTCTGTAAAATCTTTTATCTTTATTTTTTTTGCTGTAATAACTCTATTTCTACGATCAAAATATTCATCGGGTGATAAAGTTTTTATAATTTCTAAATTTTTGTCATTTTCTTTTTTTTCTGAAATTTTCTTAGTTTCAACAAAATTTTTAGAAACAATAGATAATGATTCTATGAGGTTAATTCCTAAAGAAGTAAGCTCATAAACTTTGATTTTTTTAGAATCTTCTTTACTAATACCTAAAAGTGTTTTGGGATTTAAATTAGTTTCTCTTACAATCTTTAATGGACCTATTATGCCATATACCCAATTTAACAAGTCAGGACTTTCTCCACCCTTAAAGTATTTTATACAAAATGCTTTAATAATATCTGGTGCAAATTTTAGTGAAGGAGATGAGGTATAAAAATATCCTTCATTAGCTATCATGTTTAAAGCCCGTAAAACTATGTTTGTTCCAATATTTATATTATTTAGGTTAGTTTCCGAGATTGATTTATAAAAAACTTTTCTCAAATAATCTGGAATTTCATTTTGGTTTTTATATCCTTTTTTTGAAAAATATAAATCTCGAGCTTTTTTACCATCTTCAGAAAGACCAAAATTATACAATCCATTTTTTTCTTTTTCATTTGTAAATCCAAAGCAAGTAAGCACTCTTCTTTTTTGTGATTTAATTGATGGAGCTTTTCTACTAGTCCAAGCTGAATTTTTATTTGGTTTACTCCAGATAAAATAATCTTTATTTTCAAATTGCTCTAACCATTGATGGATATGAATAGTAATTGGTCTATATATAACTTTTATAATCGGAAATTTATTTAACTTTGATTGATTGGAGTCAAAAAAATTATTTAACTGTTCTTCCAATGTGCCCATGAAAGAATATTAGTAAATGTAGAATAATTAATCTACAAATTTTTAGCAAACAATTCAGAGAGTAAAGGGGGTACTGCATTACCTACTTGTTTATATTGACTCGTTTTTGATCCTTGAAATACAAAATTATCTGGAAAGGATTGTAACCTAGCGCATTCTCTTACTGTTGGTATTCTATTAGCCTTATAATGAAAATAATTTCTATGACCTGTATCTATTGTTAGTGAGGGTAATTTACTGTTCATCCTCTGAAATGTTTTATTATATTTTCTTATTTCCCAATATTTTTTATCTAAATCGTGAATAGTACCTCCATCTCTTATTTTAGAGATTACACTTATAGTTTGATCTTCATGGTTAGTGTTTTCGTGATTTATTATTTTTTTTGAATTTTTTCTCATTTGTCTTTGATATGTTGATTTTGCTTCAACTGGATATTGGTAAACACCATTTCCTTTTTTTGAATTAAGTTTAAAATTTAAATCAGATATTGCTTCATAGCTTGAAATAAATTTATTATTCTCTTTTGGAAATTCAAATTCTTTATTTTTAGTGCCTATTATAAATACTCTTTTTCTATTTTGTGGAACACCATAAGAGGATGAATTAATTAATTTATAATTTATTTTATAACCTAATCCATTATTTCCAAATCTTTTAATTATATCCTGAATAAATATACCTTCGCTTAAATTTAAAAAACCACTTACATTTTCAATAATGAAAAAATTTGGATTTACTTTTTCGACTGTATTATAAAATTCAAGATAAAGATGATTCCTTTTATCTTCAACTTTTCTAGTACCAACTGTACTAAATCCTTGGCATGGAGGTCCACCTATAACACCATCTATTTTCTTATTTTTTTTTATAATGTTGTTTAAATGATTTTTATTAAAATCTTTGATATCTTGATTAAAAATTTCTATTTCAGGAAAGTTATATTTATAAGTAAGCAACGCATCTTTCCAATGGTCAACAGCTGCAACAACTTTGTAATTATTTTTTTTAAAACCATAAGATAAACCACCAACACCACAAAATAGATCAATTATTTTTTTCACTTCTTTAAAATAACTTTTTTAAAGTTTTTGGCTATCTCTTTTGATAATAATGGAGGTACTGCATTTCCTATTTGTCGATATTGACTTGTTCTTGATCCAATAAATTCAAAGTTGTCTGTAAAAGATTGAATTCTAGCAGCCTCTCTCGGTGTTGGTATCCTGTGATATATGGGATGGAAATAATTACTATGAGCATTTCCAGTATCTATAGTTACAGAAAAATCATCTTCTTTAAGTCTTTTAAAAGCTGATGAATGACGATTGTTTCTATTGTTTTTAAATAACTCAACTGGAATACTCTGCCAATTTTCACCTTGTTTGACTTGTTTAATTTTTTCTATAGTGCTCTTTGCTGGATATACAATATCGTGATTTAAAACCTTTGAATTTTTTTTTCTTAAATATTTTATGTAATTATTACCCAGTTTACCGTTTAATTTTTTTTCATCTTTTTTCTCTAAAGAATAGAGTTCTGAAATAGCATCTTTTACTGTAACTTTATTTTGTTTTTTTAGAGTTTCAAAAAAATCTATATTGCTTAGTCTATTTCCTACTACAAATACTCTTTTTCTTATTTGTGGAACTCCAAACTCAGAGGCATTAAGTAATTTGTAGTCTACTTTGTATCCACTTTTATTTAATATTTCATGTATATTGTTAATAATTTCACCTTTTGATCTAGATAGAATGCCAGAGACATTTTCTATTAGAATCATCTTAGGTTTAATTATTTTGACAAATTCAATGAATTTTAAAAACAATAGGTTTCTAGGATCACTATAATTTTTATGCCATCTATTTGCATTAGAAAAACCCTGGCATGGAGGTCCGCCTATAATTACATCGATATTCTTATAATTTTTTTTAATAAATTCTTTGTTTAACTTATTTATATCTTTTACAAAAAATTTACCTTTTCCAAAATTTTTTTTAAATGTTTCTATGGAGTCTGGATCGTGATCTATTGCTCCCTCAATTTTAAAACCAGCTAATTTAAAGCCTAAACTTAGGCCACCACATCCACTAAATAAATCTAAAACTTTTAAACTCATGATTCTCTCTTAATTTATCATTTATTCTTAGCCTTAAAAAGTTTCTTCTTAGAGGGGAAAAGGCGCTAATAATAAGCGCCTTTATAATTTAAAGATGACCTTTAATTTTAGTTCTTTTTAGAAGGAGCAGTCTCTTTTGCAGCCTCTTCTTTTTCGGCTACTTTCTTCTCCTTTTCAATTTTCTCAGGACTTAATGGATTTCCTTCAATTTTCTTTGAAATCACACCTGCTTTTTCTCTTATTGACATTTCAATTTCTGCTGCAACCTTTGGATTTTGTTCTAGATATAACTTGGCGTTTTCTCTGCCTTGTCCAATTTTTTCTCCTTTATATGCATACCAAGCACCAGATTTTTCTACAATTTCTGCTTTAGCTCCAAGATCAACTAGCTCTCCAACTTTGCTTATTCCTTTACCATACATTAAATCAAACTCTACAACTTTAAATGGAGGTGCTACTTTATTTTTAACAACTTTGACTCTAGTAGAATTACCAATGATTTCATCTTTATCCTTAATGGCTCCTATTCTTCTTATATCCATTCTTACTGATGAATAAAATTTCAGAGCATTACCTCCAGATGTTGTTTCAGGACTACCAAACATAACTCCGATTTTCATTCTGATTTGATTAATAAAAATAACCATTGTATTTGTTCTTGATATTGAGCTTGTTAATTTTCTTAAAGCTTGGCTCATTAATCTTGATTGAAGGCCCACATGATGATCTCCCATTTCACCTTCAATTTCTGCTCTTGGTGTTAATGCTGCAACAGAGTCAACAACAAGTACCGATATAGAGCCTGATTTAATTAATGTATCTGCTATCTCTAGTGCTTGTTCACCGGCATCAGGTTGTGAAATTAATAATTCTTCTGTATTTACACCAAGTTTTTTCGCATAAATTGGATCTAAAGCATGTTCTGCATCTACAAATGCACAAATTCCACCTGCTTTTTGAGCTTCCGCGACCACCTGTAAAGCTAATGTTGTTTTTCCAGACGACTCTGGTCCATAAACTTCGATAATTCTTCCTTTTGGCAAACCACCTATTCCAAGAGCTAAATCTAAACTTAAGGAGCCAGTTGAAACAGACTCAATATCCATTGCTCTTTGTTGGCCAAGTTTCATTACAGAACCTTTACCGAAATTATCTGTGATTTGGCTAATTGCTGCCTCTAATGCTTTGTTTTTTTCTTTATTCTCTGTATCTTGATCTTTTCCAGATTTAACTACTTTTAAATTGTTTTTAGTCATTTATTGCCTCATTTTTTAAAATATTTATTGTTCGAATCATTAAAATAAATGTACACATTTTGTTCTCATTAGCAATAGCTAATAATTCATAACAAATAAATGGCTATTTTACTGAATTTTTAGATGCTGACTACTTAAAAGACCAATAGATTTTAATAGCTTAAATTTAGTCAGAAAGTAATCTCTTTCTGAATTAGCTAAAGTAATTTTAGCTTCAAGTAAAATAGCATTAGATTGAATTACATCTAATGTAGATCTTCCAAGACCAGATTCATACTCAACAGTAATTCCATCATTTGCAATCTCTGCTGCTTTGACTTGTGATTTAACTGAATTCAAAAAACTTTTAGAAGATTGAAAAGAAGACCATGAGCTTGCTACATTAGTGTCATTAGTTTTAAAAGCATTATCTAATAACAATTTTTTCCTATTTTTCAAATTTCTATTTTTATTTAAAGAAGCTTTATTTTTGCCTCCAGAATAAATTGGCCATTTGACAGTTGCTTTAAGAGTATTTTTATCTTTTTCATCATAAGTAGAACTAAAATCATCTGTCTTCGAATTTTCAAATGAAAGAGTTGCTGATGGTGATAAATTTGACCTAGCAATAAGAACATCTTTTTCTGATTTTTGAAATTCAAATTTAGCTATAAGTAAATCAGGATTATTTTTTTTTGAAATTTTGATTGCTTTATTCAAATTTTCTGGAAGTTTTAAATCTATTGTATAATCTTTTTTAAGTAGTTCGGGTTGTGAAATTGGTCCAATAATATTTTCGTAATTTAATTTACTAGTGGCAATTTCATTTTTGGATTTTATAAACTTTGCTTCTGCTCCTGCAAGTGATGCCTCAGATTGAGCTAGATCTGCCAATGTAATTTGACCACGTTCTAATCGTGCTCGATCAGTTTCAACTTGTCGTTCTAGTAAATCTAAATTACTTTTATTTATATCAAATTTTTCATTCGCTAATATTAGTCCTGTAAAAGCTTCAATTGCCTTTAATAGTATGTCTTGTTCTTTCTTTAATAATTTAACATCAGCAAGATTAATTCCAATTTTATTTTTTTGAAAATCTGCAGATCTACCAAAGTCAATTAAAGTTTGTTCAATAGTTATAGATTGAGTGAAAGGATCAACATCATTTACAGATTGATCTAATCCTGCACTATTTGTGAGTTTTTTTGTATTTTCCTGACTTTTTGAGCCTAGAATTGTTATTGAAGGAAGATATTTACTTTTTGAAATTTTTAATTCCTCTTTAGATATTTTTATATTTTCTCTTTCTGCATTCAATTCTGGATTATTTTTATAAGCTTGGTTAAGAGCCTCATAAAGATTTACTGCAAAAACTTTTGGTATAAAAAAAATAATGAAATTATAATTAAAATTATTTTTATCATTTATTTGAATTTAATTGAATTAATTTGATGATTACTATTTAATTTCATAATAATCGAGGCATATTTTGGCACATCTTTAAACATATTTTGTGTAATTCTTTGATAGGTTTGCATAAAATTTATAATATCACTTTTGTTCATTATTCTTAAATTTTTTTTGTTTTTCGATTTTAACCAAAGTCTTTTTTCTTGTTTAATTCTCCATTCTTTAAGCACTTTAAAACTTTTTGCTCTTAGATATATTATTTCATTTAATTGTTTAAATAGATTTTTATATTGTTTTTTCAATTGGTCATTTACATATTTTCTCCAAACTAAACTTAAATCTTTTGATTTTTCTAGGGAATTGATTGGTTTAATAATCTGTGAATTTTTTTGAGCTTTAGCGCCAACACACCATCCTTCTAAAATAACTACGTCTGGCCTAGAATTAATTTTATACCATAATTTTTTAGGACATCTGTCATCTATAGATTTATCAAACCTAGGTAGTTTTAGTTGTTTAAATTTTTTATTTTTAACTTTTTTGAAAAATTGAGAAATAATTTTACAATCATGCGTTCCTGGAACGCCTCTAGTCATTAATAATGGGTGTTTTGTAATTGATAATATTTTTCTTTCATATCTAGTTTTATAAAAATCATCAATAGAAATCTTAAAAACATTTAATTTAAAATATTTTCTTAATATCAAAGATATTATTGAAGTGATTGTTGTTTTTCCAGTTCCTTGACCACCAGATAAACCAATAATTAATGGTTTTTTTTTATTAGTTTTATTTGCAATCCAAAAACATAAAGGAATTAAATAGGACTTTAACATTCTATTTTTATTTTTAAATTTATTAGTAATAGTTTCTTGTGATTTTATATAATGAAAACAATTTTTTCTTACTTTTGTATAACACTCATTAACTAATTTCATGTTATATTATTTTTTTTGATCTAAGGGATGGTTTTCTCCATCACTAACTGGCACATTTACTATTTCGAAAGGTTTAACTCCTTCGACACAAGCAATATTTATACCATATATTTTTGGATTTATTCGTGGCCTATTGTGGGTATGAATACCACAAACTTTACAGAAATAATGTTCAGCAGTTTTTGTTTTAAATTGATAAAGTGTTAGAAGATCTTCTCCTTTAATTAATTTAAAATCACCTGGTCCAAGAACCCCTATAATATATCCTTTTCTTTTACAAATTGAACAATTGCATCTTAAAATCTTTTCAAATCCTTTTTCAGAAACATTAACTTCGGCCTCTATTCCTCCACAATGACACGTCAATTTTTTCATTAACTTTTCTCCTTTGATTTATTGTCTAAATAATTTTTAATTCTATTTAAACTTTCTTTAGGCCAAGTCGTTTTTGGATCATACATTTTTTCAAAACAAATTGCACTATCTGTTAAATTTAGCCACGGATCTTTGTCTTTTATAAATATGTGAGCTTGAGGAGGAAATTTATCTGGATTATCTAAAGTTTTAACTCTTAAAGTCAACCTTCCAACAGCAGAATCATAATCTGCATAAAGATAAGTTCCACATTTATTACAAAAATAAACCCTGTATGAGGCTCCGCTACCTGCCTTAAGTTCAACTGATGAGGAAATTTTACCTTCAACCTTTAAAGTATTTTCTATAACACTTGTGTTCACTATGTATGAAGATCCCGTTAGTATTTTACAATTTTTACAATGACAAGCTTGGGTAAATAAAGGTTGTTCTGTAATCTGATATCTTACTTTTCCGCAAATACAGCCGCCTTTTAATTTTTCCTCATTTTTCATTTTTTTATTAACTTTAAACTATCTTTAGTTAAAGTTATCCACAAGTGCACCAAATGTGGTTTTGATGTTCATGTTTTGATTCACTTTTGATTCACTTCCAGACTCAAAATACAACCAAGTTGACACTATTGAATAACTCATATATTAATTAGAACAAAAGAAGAACATTATTTATATGAAACTTACCATTCCCTTTTATCTACACAAAGCTGGCGCTGGCTTTCCCTCTCCAGCAACAGATTATTTAGAAGAGGACATTGATCTTAATATGCATTTAATAAAAAATGTTCCAGCAACTTTTATCATTAGAGTTCAAGGAAAATCTATGAACAATGTTGGTATCCAAGATGGTGATTTATTAGTTGTTGATAGAAGTTTAAAGCCTAAAAATTTTTCAACAGTGGTTGCAAATGTTCATGACGAACTAGTTGTTAAAAGCTTTATTAAATCTAAAGATTGCCAGTTTCTAACGTCTGGCTCAAGAAGAATTGAAGATAAAATATCTATTAATAATGAGTCTGATGTATCTATATGGGGTGTTGTAACTTATGTCATTCATGCAACATACTAAAAAAATAGCACTAGTTGATTGTAATTCTTTCTATGTTTCATGTGAAAAACTATTCAATCCAAAGTTGATAAATAAACCTGTGGTTGTTTTATCAAACAATGATGGTTGTATTATATCAAGATCTAATGAAGCAAAAGCTTTGGGAATTAAAATGGGTGAACCTTACTTTAAGGCTAAAGACATAATTCTTAAAAACAAAGTTTATGTTTTTTCTTCAAACTATTCTCTGTATGGAGATTTATCTAGAAGGGTTATGAGGACACTAAAAAGATTTAATTCTGAATTAGAAATATATTCTATAGATGAAGCTTTTTTAGATCTGAGTAATTTTTCTGATAATGAAGTGGAAGATGTTGGAAAAGAAATTAGAAATATTGTTTTAAAATGGACAGGTATACCAACAAGTATTGGTATCGCAAAAACAAAAACTTTAAGCAAGATAGCTAATCATATTGCAAAAAAAAAACAATCTGGTGTAACTAGTCTAATTGGAATTAAAAATATTGACCCAATACTAGAAAAAATAGATATTAATGATGTCTGGGGAGTTGGAAAACAACTTACTAAATTTTATTATAAAAATGGAATTTATAATGCAAAACAACTAAAGAATATATCTAACACTTGGATAAAAAAAGCTCTAACGTTTTAAGTTCTAGAACTGCCATGGAACTTAGAGGTATCTCTTGTATCAAGCTTGAA
Source organism: uncultured Pelagibacteraceae bacterium (assembly GCA_902564245.1). Lineage (GTDB taxonomy): Bacteria > Pseudomonadota > Alphaproteobacteria > Pelagibacterales > Pelagibacteraceae > Pelagibacter. Next base: position 10,877 of record CACFAF010000006.1, read on the forward strand.
AAAACTCTATCTAAAAGAAAAAGTTGTATAGTGTCGCGCTCTTTTGGTAAGAGAGTTAAGCACTTTCAAGAATTAAAAGAAGCAGTTGCAAATTACTGTTTAAATGCCTCTGAAAAAATAAGATCGGAGTCATTAGTCGCAAAAGCGATAACTGTCTTTATTAGAACAAGTCCATTTCAAAGAAATTCAAATTATTATTCAAGCTCAAAAACTATGGACTTTCCAATTGCAACAAATAATAGTATTGAAATTGTTAAAACTGCAGTTTTAATATTGAATAATATTTTTAAAAATGGTTATAGATATCAAAAAGCTGGCATTATGCTAACAGGCTTACATAATGATGATAAAGAAAAAAATTTATTTTCATCTGAAAAAGATGAAAAAATAAATAATTTAATGAGATCAATTGATAATACAAATTACAAGTATGGTCGATCTACTTTAAGTCTTGCAAGCGCTGGGGTTCAAAAAAAATGGAACATGAGAAAAGAATATTCATCTAAAATAGATACTGCTGATTTTTATTGTTTACCAAAAATTAGAGTTATTTAATTTTGTTAATATCACCAATATTTTTGAGAGAACTATTAAATTCTTCCATATTTTCTCTTAGAGCTAAATTGGAGACTAAATAGACCATTACTAATAGTAATATTAAAGGTATTGAGGTTATTAAAGTAGCATTACTTTTTATCAACAAAATGTAAAAAACAATAAATAATGCAGAACGAATTAAAACTGTTTTTCTAAAAACACTTATAATGGATAGAGAATGATTTAATAAATTAAAGAAACTCATTTTAGAAGGTCCAAAATATCTACTTCCTCGAATAGAGGGTACTGCAAATAAATCGTTTTCAATTTTACTTAATGCACCTGAAAAACTATTCCAAGTAGCTTTTTCATTAATCATTTTTTCAACAGTAGATTTGGGTAAGCAAGTATAATTTCCATATTTAATTGATTTACCGGTAAAAGTTAAAGTAATTAGCTTATGGATTTGGTAGCAAGTTTTAAAAAAAAAATTTTCTGATCTTTTTATTCTTTCCCCCACTATAGGTTTGCCATTTGAATCTTTGATTTGATCTATAAACTCTTTAATTTCTTCAGGTCTATCTTCGCCATCTCCATCCATCGGAATAACATAATCAAAATCATCTTTTTCATAAATATATTTTAATCCAGTAGCAATACATCTTGAATGACCTTGATTTTTTTTCATATTCAAAATTTTGATGGAGTCAATATTATCTAAATTTTTTTCATCATCTTGACGATCATAATTAGATGCATCATTAATGATAATTATAGAAATTTGAAATTCTGGATTAATTGATAGATCATTAATTTTGTCTATAAGTTTAGAGACTGACTGCCAGTCATTATAAATAGGAATTAAAATTTTGATTTTCATTATTTAATATCTTCCCAAACAAACATCGTCTACGCAAATAAATTGTGAAGAATTGTTTAATATTTCATCATTTGTAAAACCTTCCCATTTAGGTCTAGATTTTAAATGATAAGAAAGATTCCCCGCCTTCCATTCATTTCCAGTTACAAATTCAATTTCTTTATCGAAATCTTTATCCCAAATAAATTGAACTTTAGCTGCAATTTCTTTTCCAGGATAATCTGTTCTTTTATCTGTCTTATTAATAGATTCAAAAGAATATAGAATTGGTGACAAGAAAAATAAAAATATAAATCCATAAAAAAATGAATTCATTTTTTTTATATCTATTTGAGATTGGAATATATAAACAAATAAAACTCCAAAAAATAAATAAAATGGAGTCATCCACATAGTTCTAATTTTTGATCCCGTAATAACAGAAGTCATAAACATTAAAATAATAGGTAAAATATTTATGAATATTAAAAATAGTAATTTTTTATCATTTAAATTTATTTTAAATCTTATTTTTTTTATTAATAAAAAGATTAAAAAGAAAAATGGAATTAAAATTCCCAATTGTTTAAATAGAAATATAAATGGATATTGAATATGATCTAAGATAGCTGATGCTTCTAAACCTGATCTTTTTAAACCATACAAAATTGTTACAAAATCATTATTAAAAAGCCAGATAAAATGTGGCACCAATAAAACTAAAAATACTTCTATGGTTATTAAATACTTAAAATCAAATTTTTTAGTCTTTTTAATAAATATTATCCAAATAAAAAGAAGGTCAATAGATACCAATAAATAGATAAATAAGTATTTTGATAAAAAACCTAAGGCTGCAAATAATCCAACTAAAAAACAATCTATAAATTTAATCTCTTTTGTCTCATAAATTTTCCAAGAATAATAAACAACTAAAGACCAAAAAGGTAGTTGGCTCACATTCACATTAAATTCAGGAGTAGTAAAATTATAAAAATATATAGACTCTAATAATAATAATGAAATTAAGCTTAATTTAGCATTTTTGAAAATTTCATAGGCAAATTTAAAAACATAGTAAAAAGAAATTAAGACAAATATTTGACTTAAAAGATAATATACCCAGTCTAGAGGGCCAAAAATTTGATAAAAAATTTCTACAAAAAAAGCACTCATAGGCGGATGTTTGTTAAATCCCCAATCTAAATTACTTCCCCAGGCCAAAGCTTCAATAGTATCTAACGGTAAATTATTATTTGTTAATGATGGAACCAAAGTCCAAATTAACAAATGAACTATAATAAAAATGTAAAATAGATTGTTTATTTTTGTTTTATTTACAGTCATTATAATAAATTATACGAATTAACCTTACTTGACACTAATTAATTGCTGAATATACTCCGGCAATTCTTATTAGAACATATGGTAAAAATCTCAAAAACATACGAACCAAAATTAACAGAAAAATATATGTGTGAAAAACACAAAGCTTATTTTAAAAAAAAACTAACTGAGTGGAAGGCTGAAATAGTAAGAGCAAATAATGAAGCTTTATATAACGGATCTATGGATGATAACAGTGTATCAGCTGATATTGTTGATCAAGCTAGTTCCTATACTGATAAAAATGTTGAGATGAAAGCTATAAATAGACAAATAAAACTTATTTCAAAAATTGATCAAGCTTTAAAAAGAATTAAAGATGGAACCTACGGATTTTGTTCGGAGACAGGTGATCCGATCGGAATTAAAAGATTAATGGCAAGACCTGTTGCTGAGCTATGTATTGCAGCACAAGAAAAACATGAAAAAGAGGAAAAAGTTTACGCAGACGATTAAGGATTAGGAATAATTGCTCCCGTATTCATTAGATCATATCCTTTAACTACAGCTTTACGACTTGCAATATCTAAATACCATCTTGTTAAATTTTTATAATCTTTTAATCCAATATCATGCCACTCATGTCTCGCTATCCAGGGCCAAGTGGCAATATCAGCAATAGAATAATTTTCTCCAGCTAAAAATTTAGAAATTTTTAGTCTTTCATCTAAGTCTTCATAAAGTTGTTTTGTAATCTTAAAATATCTTTCTTCACCAAATTTGCTTTTTCCAGGATTAAAATGATGAAATTGATGGTGTTGTCCAATAAGAGGTCCTATCAAACCCATCTGAGCCATCAGCCATTGGTTAATTTTATTTTTATTATTGCTTTCATAAAATTTATTACTTTTTTCTCCTAGGTATATAAGTATAGCTCCAGATTCAAATATTGTTTCTTTATTCTCATGATCAATTATTACAGGTATTTTGCTAAAAGGGCTTATCTTTCTAAATTCTGGTTTAAACTGCTCGTTTTGATAAATATCTATTTTTGTTACCTTATATTTATAGCCTATCTCCTCTAACATTATTGATATTTTTTTGCCGTTAGGAGTATCAGCGGTAAATAACTCAATCACTTTTTACACCAAGTCTTTTTTTTATTGTCTTAGATGAAGTTGTAAATTCAAATCTGTACTTTTCATTAGGTCTTGCTAATTTAAAGCATGCTCTTGCAGCTAACGCTCCCTCATGAAAACCAGATAAAATAAGTTTTAATTTTCCAGGGTAGTTACAAATATCACCAATCGCATATATACCTTTTTGATTGGTTTCAAATTTTTCAGTATCAACTTCTATAGTTTTTTTATCAATATTAAGTCCCCAATTAGCAATTGGTCCAAGTTGCATAATTAATCCAAAAAAACCTAAAACAAAATCCGTCTTAAGATTTTTTGTCTCTTTTTCATCATACTTAATATCAATACTTTCAAGTTTTTCAGATCCTTTAACATCACTTATCTGATATTTGGTTAATAGATTAATCTTTCCAGATTTTGCAAGTTCTTTAACTTTATCAACTGTGGCTTGAGCACCTCTAAAATCATCTCTTCTATGAATTAAATTAACTTTTGAATTCTTTGACAACTCAATTGCCCAGTCTAAAGCACTATCGCCTCCTCCAAATATAGATACTGTTTTGCCTTCAAAAATATTTTTATCTTTAATTGAATAAAATACTGATTTATTTTCAAATTTTTCACATTCTTTTAATGTGAATTTTCTTGGTTCAAAAGATCCGACACCACCAGCTATTATTATATTTGGTGTTAAAAAAGTTGTTTCATTATTAGTTTTAACTATCCAATGATCTTTTTCTTTCTTTACCTGCTCTACTCTTTCGCTTAAATGGAACTTAATATCAAATGGTTTAATTTGTTTAATTAAGTAATCTATAAGTTCTTTACCAGAACACTCTGGTATTGCTGGAATGTCATAAATTGGTTTATCTGGATACAGTTCAATACATTGACCACCAATTTTATCTAAATTATCTACTATATGACAATCAAGACCAATTAATTTTAATTGATGTGCAGTGAATAAACCTGTTGGACCTGCCCCAATTATTAATGCATCTGTTTTATTCATTAAGCTTGTTTTTTTGGTATAGTAACTTCTAATCCATCTAATTTATCTGTTACAATTAATTGACAGCTTAGCCTACTAAACTTATTTGGTTCGTATGCCATATCTAACATATCTTCTTCTCCATCTTCTTTTTTTTCCAACTTATCAAACCATTCTTCTTTGACATAAACATGGCAAGTTGCACAGGCCATTGAACCTCCGCAGTCAGCATCTATGCCAGGAATATCATTTTGTACTGCGCCCTCCATTACACTTAGGCCATTAGCTACTTCGATTTTATGTAGTTTTCCGTTATGCTCGATATAATTAATTTTAGGCATCTCTAATATATACCCACTAAAAAAAATAGGGCAAGTATGTAAAACATACTCGCCCTATTTAAAATATTAAACTTAATAGTTATTTACGTGAACCGCTTGTAGAACTCATCGCAGCAGCCCAGATTACTAGACCAAATGCAATTTTGTTTATAAAGTCAGCTAAGTTATAAATAACGTTCAGTGAGTTAGCATCTACTCCACCTGTTAGGTAACCAAATACATAACCTAATGGATATATAGCCCAACCTACTGTAACAATCATTCTTAATGCACCAAAAGCAGTTACAAGTGCTTTGTTTCCACTTTTTGCTGCAGCTTTTCCAGCTTCACCTGAGAAGATTTCATATAATACATAAATCCATCCAGCCATACCAATGATAAAGCCAAGCATTTCATTAATGTATCCTGCTTCTCCCATGTATCCACCGATAAGCATTACTAATGATCCAATTAACAGTCTCCAGAAAATACCTGAAGGCATTTTTCTAACAGCTGCTAAAATTAAATAAAATTCTACCATTTGTAATGGCACTGTTATCAACCAGTCAATATATCTGTAGACAGTTGGTGAATCTCCAGTTTGAACCCAAACACCTCTCATATAAATGTAGTGAATGAATGCAATACCAGTGATTAGACCAGCAACTGTTACTGATGTTCTCCAACCAGCTGCTACGCTGCTTCTTTCCATGAAAAAGAAAGCAGTAGCCGCTAACATACCCATTGAAATCACCCAGAAAGAAATTCCAACAAAGTCATCAGAAGCTAACAACACAGTTTCTGCGTTCGCTACTCCTGAAAAACCCATTAGGGCTACAGCAGCAAGAGCAAACAATTTAAGTTTTTTCATAAAAAACTCCCTCTTTAGTTAGTTTTTATTTAGTTTATATAAACTAGGCAAAAGCAAAGCTTTAACCAAAGTTGGTGTGTAAATACCAAATATAAATAGTTAATTGAAGTCTTATTTGCATCGAATTAGGGTTGATTTTACTTACTTTTTAAATTTAAATACAATTATTAATTTAATAAATAAACAAAAACTCAATATAGAATCGAAATAGATGGGGAATAATTTTAAGCAAATTTATGAAAAATCTATCAAAAATCCTGAGGAATTTTGGCAAGAAATTTCAAATGATATTTTTTGGTTTAAAAAACCCACTAAAATTTTAAATAAATCCAATCCTCCTTTTTACAAATGGTTTGAGGATGGAGTAACTAATACATGTTATAATGCTATAGACATACATATTGATCAAGGCAGAGGTGATAAAATTGCGTTAATCTACGATAGTCCAATCACTGGTGATAAAAAAAAGTTTACCTACAATGAATTGAAAAAAAAAGTCTCTAGATTTTCTGGAGCTTTAAAAAATCAAGGCGTGAAAAAAGGTGATAGAGTAATAATTTATATGCCTATGATTCCAGAAGCGGTAATCGCAATGTTGGCGTGTGGAAGAATAGGTGCCATTCACTCAGTTGTTTTTGGAGGATTTGCTTCAAATGAACTTGCTAGCAGAATTGACGATAGTAAGGCAAAACTATTAGTTACAGCTTCATGTGGTTTTGAACCTGGAAGAGTGGTGGAATATAAGCCTTTAGTAGATGAAGCATTAAAATTAGCTTCTCACAAACCAGAAAAGGTAATTCTTTATCAAAGATCAGGTCAGGAAGTAAAATTAAATGCTCCTAAAGAGATCAGTTGGGATGAAGCATTATCAAATGCCAAGGATGAAAATTGTGTAGAAATGAATGCTAATGATTTTGCATATATTCTTTATACTTCTGGAACTACAGGGATACCAAAAGGAATTGTAAGAGATATAGGAGGACATATAGTTGCGTTGAAATGGACAATGAAGAATATTTATAATATCGAAACTGATGACATATGGTGGTCAGCTAGTGATATTGGGTGGATTGTTGGTCACTCATATATTGTTTATGCTCCATTGTTCAAAGGATGTACTACTATCTTGTTTGAAGGCAAACCTGTAGGAACCCCTGACGCAGGAGCTTTTTGGAAAATAATTTCAGATTACAAAGTTAAATCACTATTTACAGCACCTACAGCATTTAGAGCAATTAAAAAAGAGGACCCTGAAGGAAAATTTTTTTCAAAATATGATTTAAGTTCATTTAAGTCATTATTTTTAGCAGGAGAAAGGGCTGATCCTGATACTATAAAATGGGCAGAAAAACTTTTAAAAGTTCCAGTAATAGATCATTGGTGGCAAACAGAAACAAGCTGGGCAATAAGTTCAAATTGTACAGGGATAGAAATGCAAAAAACAAAATATGGTTCTGCTTGTAAGGCAGTTCCAGGTTATGATGTACAAGTTTTAAAAAATGACAATCTAATTGCTAAACCAAATGAAATGGGAGACATTGTAGTAAAACTTCCATTACCTCCTGGAACCTTTCCTACTTTATGGAATGCTGATGAAAGATATAAAAAAACTTATATGAGCAATTATGAAGGTTATTACCAAACATATGATGCAGGTCATATTGATGATGATGGTTATATTTGGATTATGTCTAGAACTGATGACATTATAAATGTTGCTGGGCATAGATTATCAACTGGGGCAATAGAGGAAGTTTTGTCTGAACATCAATCAGTTGCAGAATGTGCAGTATTAGGAATAGCGGATAAACTGAAAGGACAATTACCTATAGGATTAGTAGTTTTAAAATCTGGAGTGGACAAGGATAATGAAACTATTTCTAAAGAATGTATTAAAATGGTTAGAGATAAAATAGGACCTGTTGCAGCATTTAAAATTGTAATTGTAATAAAAAGACTACCAAAAACAAGATCAGGCAAAATTCTAAGAGGAACAATAAGAAAGATTGCAGATAAAGAAGATTATAAAATACCTGCAACAATTGATGATCCAAAAATCTTAGATGAGATTAAGAATGATTTAATTAAAAATAATATTTTAAAATAATTTAATTTTTTGCTTTAGTTTTCGGAGTAAGAACAACCGCTAAAATTCCTCCAAAAATAATCATAGAACTTCCAACAATCTCACGCCAACCAAATGGTTCATTTGTTAATAAACTGGAGCTAATTACACCAACTAATATTTCACTTAAAAATAATATAGAGCAAAGTCCTGCGCCGAGCTGACTTGGGGACCATAGTATTATTATTCCAGTTGGTATAAAATAAAAAACAGATAACATAATTAAAAAAGTAGACATAGAAACAAAAGCTTCAATTGGTGGAAGCTGCCCAAGATATTCTACTAAAAAAAAACCAACAATTATGTTAAATAAACCACCATAAAAGAAAAAAGAAAAAATAATTGGAAAAACTCCATCCGTTTTAATTATTTCAAGCCTTATCATTCCACCAGCAAAAATGATTCCACCAGCTAAGGCTATTAAATCTCCAACATTTTGGGGAAGTGGAATAATTGTATCCTTGCTAAAAACTATCCACAAACCTCCGATTGCTAAACCCAGTGTAATAATTCTTTGCCAGCCATGTTTTTTTTTTAAAAACAGGATCTCAAAAATAGTTGTCCAAACAGGTGTCATATAAAATAAAATTAATGCTCTTACAACATCAGTTAAAAGAAAGCTTAGAGCATAACAAACAAAACCTCCTCCAATTAACATGCCTGTAAGTGGAAGTTCAAAACCAGTATCTTTTTTTTTTATTTTTCTCCATAAAGCAACTGGCAATAATAATAAAACTCCTATTATCATTTGCGAAATAGTTCCCCAACCTCCAGTAAGACCACCCTCTTCAAGAATTCTTTGAGGTAACCAATATACTCCCCAAGCTCCCGCTGATATTGCTAAAGCAATTGAAATTTTATAATGATGGGGGTGTCTCATATTTTTTTAGCTTTTTTTATTAGTTGCTAAATTTTAGAGGTTTTCCAGTAGGGCTACTAATAATTTCTCCATCTTTCATTTTAATTTCACCATTTATGATACTTGCAACTGGTGTACCTTTAAACTTATATCCATCAAAAGGAGACCAGCCACACTTACTTTCTATTTTTTCATTTTTAATTTCTATAACTTTATTTAAATCAATTATCGTAAAATCAGCATCAAATCCTTTTTTAATAAAACCTTTGTTTTTAATTCCAAAGATCTTAACTGGATTTTCACATACGGAATTCATCAATTGTTCAAGACTTAATTTTCCATTATTTACATGGTTTAACATTACTGGCATCAAAGTTTGAACTCCTGGCATTCCTGATGGTGAATTTGGATAATTTTTATCCTTATTTTTTTTTAGATGTGGGGCATGGTCAGATCCAATTGTTTCATTAATATTATTTTTTACTGCATACCATAATCTATCATAATGGGACTTATCTCTTATGGGAGGATTCATTTGAGCGTAAGTTCCTAGTTTCTCATAACAATCTGGTGCATAAATTGTTAAATGTTGCGGAGTTATCTCAAAAGTAATATTGCCTTTATGTTGTGATAAAAAATCAATCTCTTGCTTAGTTGTTATATGCAAAACATGAGCTTTTTTATTATACCTTTCGGCAATTCTTACGATTCTTCTTGTAGAAGAAATGGCACATTCCTCACTCCTCCAGATTGGATGAGAATTTACGTCACCATTTTTAATTAATTTTTTGTTTATATTTAAGATTTCTTCATCCTCTGAGTGAACTGCAACGACTTTAGAGCTATTTTGGAACACAGTTTCAATATCTTTTTCATCTGCAACTAATAGGTTACCAGTTGAAGAACCTGCAAAAAGTTTAATTCCACAGCAACCCTCTAAATTTTTTAAATCTGCTAATTCGTTAGCATTATTTGCAGTTGCTCCAAAATAAAATGCGTAATTACAATACATTCTATTTTTAGCTAGATCTAATTTTCTTTGAAATTCTTTTTTAGTTGATGTTGGAGGATTTGTATTTGGCATTTCAAATACGCTGGTTATTCCTCCTACAATCGCTGCTTTACTGCCTGAGTGAAGATCTTCAGTATCGGTAGAACCAGGTTCTCTAAAATGTGTTTGGGTGTCTATGCATCCTGGTAAAACAATTAATCCTTTTGCATCAAATATATTAGAAGCTTCTTCATCAATTTTTCCAATCTTAATAATTTTACCATCTTTAATTGCAATATTTTGATTTTTAAGATCTTTATCTATGTAACAAGAGCCATTTTTTATTATTAGATCTAACATTTTTTAGAAAAGTAATTATATTATATATGAAGATCAATCAATTATGAATGTTGAAAATGTATATATATTAGAAGATCGAGGAATTTTATTTATAAAAGGTCAAGATGTAAAAGAATTTTTACAAAATCTAATTACTAATGATATATACAAAGTAACAGATGATAATAGTTGCTTTGCATCTTTATTAAATCCACAGGGTAAATTTCTTTTTGATTTTATAATAATTAAACATAAAGACGGTTATTTTCTTGATTGTGAAAAAAAGCTGGTTGAAGATTTATATAAACAACTAAATACTTATAAACTTAGATCTAAAGTTGAAATCTTAAATCTGAGTAATGAATTTGTTGTTGCTAATTTTTCTTATGAAAAATTTATTACATTTAAAGAGGCAAAAAATCTAGCTGGTTTTACATTTAAATTTAGAGAAGATCCTATAATTTTAGATCCAAGAAATATTAAGCTTGGAGGAAGATTAATTATAAATCTAGAAAAACTTTATTTATCCTTAAAAAAAATGAATTTAAATATTTCAGATACAATAGAATATTATCAATACAGCCATAAATTAGGAATTCCTCAAAAAAATTTAAATAAACTTCAAAATAAATTATTTGGTATAGAGTGTAATTTTCAAGAATTAAATGGAATAGATTTCAAAAAAGGTTGTTATGTGGGGCAAGAGAATACTGCAAGAATAAAATTAAAAAATAAATTAAAAAAAAGATTATTACCAATAGAATTAATTAGTGGAGAGCTAAGTGAAAATGACTCAATTTATAATCAAAAAGATGAAATTGGCAAAGTCTTAATAAATAATGAATATCCTTTTGGATTAATTAAATTTACAGATAACTTTTTTGACATATCTTTAGAATTCAAATGTAAAAATGCTACGATAAAAATCTTTAAACCTGATTGGTTAAAATAAAAATTTTTATTAATAAAGTTTCTTTCTCATTATTTCTTCAAAAGGCTTGATGGGTAATTTTTTTTCAATTAATCTCACAAAATCTGGGTTTGCAAGAATTAATCTTCCCCATGTTACAAGGTCTAAGTTTCCTGATTCTATTTCTTTTTCAGCCTCTTCAACCTTAAGAGAAGCACCACCTACCATAGTGTGTGGCCACAAACTTCTTATTTTCTTTATTGTTTTACCAGAGGTCTCAAAATAATTTGAATTTGCACAACTTATATCAAGTTGTCTCAAACCACTTAAATCAAAATCTTTTATCAATTCTTTTAATATTTCAAATTTATCAGGCCACTCATATAATCCACCCATCATTCTTGATGGCGAAATTCTTACCATTAGACGATCGTTTCCGATTTTTTTTATTACTGATTTAAGTAACTCACTTGCAAACCTTATTCTATTTTCTACCAGTCCACCATAAGCATCATTCCTATCATTTACATTGCCATCCAAAAATTGATCTATCAGATAACCATGTCCCATATGAATTTCGACTCCATCAAATCCTGCTTCCATTGCAAGCTCAGCAGAATGAACAAACATTTTATAAATTGATTGCATTTCTTCTAGACGAAGTGCTCGGGGTATTCCAAATGGTTTTTGGTTTTGTCTATTCATTCCTGAAGCTCGATTATTAGTTGAACTTACAACATCATAACCAGAGGTATAATCTTTATGAGATATTCTTCCGCAATGCCAAAGTTGAGCGTAAATTTTTGTTTCATAATTGTGTACTTTTTGAACAACTTTCCTCCAACTCAGCATTTGTTCTTTCGAATGCATATGAGTAACATTATTATAACCATCTCCCGAAGGATGAACTATAATTCCCTCTGTTATAATTAATCCAATTCCATTTTTTGCTCTTCTTTCATAATATTTTGAAATCTCCTCGGTACAACAATGATCTTTATCTGCAAATCCTCTGGTCATAGCAGACATAACAACACGATTTTTTAAATTAATAACGTTATTTAATTTAATTTCTGATAAAATTTTATTACTCATTTAAATAAATTTCTAAAATATGGGCTATCTAAGTATTCTTCAAGGCTAACTTCCCATTTTCTTTGCCTATCAAGTTTTTCTTTTATCAACTTATTATTATTCATTATTGCTGATATTGGTCTGACAGCTATTTCTTTTTTTGCCAAAATTTCTGCACTGACAGAATTAACTTCAAATAAATTTCCAATCTTTAAAATATTTATTATTTTCTTAGTTAAGTCAAAGAAAGAACATGATCCATGTGAAGCCATGCAATATTGACCAATCTTTTTTTTTGATAACAAAAGCAATGAATTGTATGCAAGATCCTCAGTATATGATGGTTGCCACACACGATCACCTATTTCAATCGATTTTTTTTTATTTTTTATCAAATTAGAAATATGAGTTGTTATTTTTCCTACGAAATTATTATCTTTTTGAAATCCTCCAAAAAAACCTCCCATTCGTATTGATAAATATTCAAGAGAAGATCTTAAAATAGAATTTTCTGCTTCTAACTTTAATTTTCCGTATTTGTTTAAAGGCATGGGTTTAGTATTTTCATCAATAATCTTATTAGTATAATTATAAATTAAGAAAGATTGAGGGTAAAAAATTTTAGAATTTGTTTTTTTTGCAAATTCTATAATATTTTGTGTTCCATCAACTATAATTTTTTTTCCATTTTCATAATTTCTTTCACATTCATCAGCATTTACTAGTGCAGCGCAATGTATAATATAGTCAGGTTGTATATCTAGATATTTATTTACAGAATTAATATTAGAAACATCTAAATTTTTTTTATCAAAAGAATATACTTTTGCATTTTTAATATTTTTAGAAAGTTGATTAACAAAAGAACTACCTAGCATTCCACTCCCACCAGTAATTAAAAATTTTTTTCCTGAAAGTAATTTAAAAGATTCAATATCTTGCTCTAAAAAAGTTTTCATTATTTTATAAGTATCTACCAATTATTAATATCAACAAGACAAAATTATTGAAGCAAGGACAAATTTTAGATGTTAAATCGAGATTTTTTGCTATCAATTAAAAAGGTTTTAACAGTCTCTTTTGTTAATTGTTGAAAAGATTTTCCAAATTTTTCTATTTTTTCAATTATAGCTGGTGGTACAGTAATTATATGACAACCAAGTTGTTTGGCTTGAAGAAAATTGTAAGGCTCCCTAACACTTGCCCATAAAATCTCTACATTTTTAAATTTTCTTGCGTAATTTATGCTTTTTTTAAATTCTGGGATTGGGTCTTTGCCTGTGTCTGCCATTCTTCCAGCGAAAATTGATATAATAACCTTTGTTTTTTTATTTATTTTTTTTAAAATCTTAAGAGTTTGGCTTGAGGTATATACTGCTGTTATATTTAGTTTAATATTTCTATTATTTAAATATTTTATTGCATTCCCAAGAAAAATTCCTTTAGAGTTTGTCACAGGCACTTTAACATAAATTTGCTTTCCCCATTTATTAATCTTTATAGCTTGATTAATTATATTCCTGTTTTCATCTGCAAAAACTTCAAAAGAAACAGGTTTTTTAGTTATTTTTAAAATATCTTTACAATACTGTGAATAATTTTTTGCACCTGCTTTTCTTATTAAGCTAGGATTAGTAGTAAAACCCTTAACAATTTTTTTTTTATCAAATTTTTTTATTAATTTTTTATCTGCAATATCACAAAAAATTTTAGTCATTTCTTATAAACTTTTAATTATATCCTCAGTCATTTTTTTTGCGTCAGCAAATAACATTAAAGTATTATCTCTATAAAATAAATCATTATCAATTCCAGCATAACCAGGAGATAAACTTCTTTTAACAAATAATACTGACTTGGACTTTTCTACATCTAAAACTGGCATACCATAAATTGGACTTTGTGGATCTGTTTTGGCTACTGGATTGGTTACATCATTTGCCCCAATTACGTAAGCAACGTCACAATTTGCAAAATCGTTGTTAATTTCTTCTAATTCAAAAACCTCATCATATGGAACATTTGCTTCAGCTAAAAGGACATTCATATGTCCTGGCATTCTTCCAGCTACTGGATGAATTGCGTATGTTACTTTAACACCGTTCTTCTTTAATGCGTCCACCATTTCTCTTAAAGCATGTTGAGCTTGTGCAACTGCCATACCATATCCAGGAACAATTATTACAGAAGAAGCATTCTTCATTAAAAAAGCTGCATCATCTGCATTTCCACTTTTAACAGGTTTTTGTTCCCCAGATTTTTTTGAGGAAGTTTGATCAGTTGCGCCCCAACCTCCTAGTATCACATTAAAGAATGACCTGTTCATTCCTTTACACATTATGTATGATAAAATTGCCCCTGAAGAACCAACTAGAGCACCAGTAATTATCAATGCAGTATTTTCTAAAGTAAAACCAATCCCAGCTGCAGCCCAACCTGAATATGAATTTAGCATTGAAATTACTACAGGCATATCAGCGCCTCCGATTGGAATAATTAATAAAACACCAAGTAAAAATGAAATAATAATTAAAATCCAAAACCAATTATTAACTTGGGTTTTGCATAAATAAAAAATCAAGCCTACTACAATTAAACCTAGAATTAAATTTAGATAATGTTGGCCAAAAAAAGTTATTGGAGACCCTGACATTAATCCCCTTAATTTTAAAAAAGCTATAACAGATCCTGTAAATGTTATGGCTCCAATTGATGCTCCTAAAGACATTTCTATTAAACTTGCTATTTTAATATTGCCGGGAGAACCTAATTTAAAAACTTCAGGATTTAAAAAAGCTGATATTGCTACAAAAACAGCAGCCAATCCCACTAAGCTATGAAAACCTGCTACAAGTTCTGGCATTGCAGTCATCGGAATTTTAAATGCAATAAATGCTCCAATTGAACCTCCAACTAAAAGTAAAATCAACAAATATATAAATCCAGTCGAAAAACTACCAACCGAAATAATTGTAACCCCAATTGCTATTGCCATTCCAATTATTCCAAATAAATTACCTTGTCTAGAAGTTTCAGGAGATGAAAGGCCTCTTAAAGCTAGTATAAATAATACACCAGATATAAGATAAAAAATTGCTAATAAATTTGCTGAAATCATTTTTTATCTTTCCTTTTTTTTTTATACATAGCTAACATTCTTTGAGTAACTAAAAACCCACCAAAAATATTAACAGCAGCTAAAATTATAGCTAAAAAACCAAAAATATTTGCTGAATCAAATATATTTTCTGACTCTCCTGCTAAGGCTGCAATAATAGCCCCAACTATAATTACTGAAGAAATTGCATTTGTTACTGACATTAAAGGTGTGTGTAAAGATGGAGTTACACTCCAAACAACATAATACCCTATAAAAATAGAAAGTATAAAAATACTAAGTCTGAATATAAAAGGATCTATTTCCATAAATTTATTTAATTAGTGTTTGTGCAATAATTTCATCTTCTAAATTAATATGAAGTTTTTTATTTTCTTTATCATATAAATTTGAAACAAAATTAAATACATTTTTTGCATAAAGACTAGATGAAGAAGTTGGCAGTTTATTTAAAATATTTTTTTCACCCATAATTTTAACACCATTTTTGTCTACTATCTTATCTACCTCGGTAAATGCCACATTTCCTCCTTGAACAGCAGCTAGATCATATATTACTGAACCTGCTTTTAAGTTTTTTAACATGTTTTCTTTTATAATTAATGGTGCTTTTTTTCCAGGTATTAAGGCTGTGCAAATAACTATATCAATTTTTTTTAAAGTCTCACTTATTAGGTCTTCTTGTTTTTTTTTAAATTCATCAGAAGCTTCTTTTGCATACCCACCTTTAGTTTCTAAATTTTCCGCTCCTTCAACAGTTAAAAATTTTCCACCTAAGCTTTCAACTTGTTCTTTTGAAGCCATTCTTACATCAGTTGCAAATACTATTGCTCCCATCCTTTTGGCTGTAGCGATTGCTTGTAAACCTGCTACTCCTGCACCAACAACTAAAACTTTAGCTGCAGGTATAGTTCCTGCTGCAGTCATCATCATTGGTATAGCTTTTTCAAAAGTTGAAAATGACTCTAATACAGCTTTATATCCAGCTAAATTTGCTTGAGATGAAAGTATGTCCATAGATTGTGCTCTTGTAATTCTGGGCAACAATTCTAGAGAAAATAAATTTATTTTTTTTTTTACTAATTCATCAAGTCTAATTTTATTTTCATAAGGATTTAAAATACCTATTAATGTTTGATTAGGTTTTAAAAGTGATGCACTTTCTTCGTTTAATAAGCTCATTTGAATTATAATATTTGAATTTTCTATTAATTCTTTTTCTTCAGCAACAAACTTAACTCCTATATCTGTATATTGTTTTTCTTCAAATCCTAAATGCTTTCCGTAATTTTTGATGAGTTGTACTTGAAATCCTAAATTTATATATTTTTTTGCAATTTCTGGAGTAATAGAAATTCTTTTTTCTATATCTTTGTTCTCTGATATTGAACCTATTATCATAAAACTTAAGATTATTTTTGTCTTGCTTTAAACTTTGGATTAGTTTTATTAATTATGTAAACTCTGCCTCTTCTTCTAACTAACTTAGAATTTAGATCTCTTTTTTTTAGGGATTTTAAAGAACTTTTTATTTTCATAATTTTTTTAGCCTGGCAACGACCTACTCTTCCGTGCCTTAAGACAAAGTACCATCGGCGCTGAAGGGCTTGACTTCCGAGTTCGGAATGGGATCGGGTATTACCCCTTCGCAATAATCACCAGGCAGAAAACTTATAGACTAAAAAAAGATATTGTAAACAATGAATTGTCTTTAAATTTTACTAATTTTAGTTACTTCTTTTATGTAATTTTTAAGTTTAATATTTCCATATATTTTATAAACCTTATTTGAGAGATTCATACTAGTCATAGCTGAAGCATATCTTTCTCCAGCTCTTGGGGGTAAATATTTTATTCTGCAATTAAACATTTTTGCAACTTGTAAAATAGAATAACTTTTTTTATTTGTAATACTATAGTGTCTGCATTTTTTCTGCTTCCATGCATTATAACAAACCTTAACTGTATCCGAAATATGAGTAAATCTCCTAGATTGAGTGCCTGGTTTAACAACTGTCAAAGGCTTTCCTTTTTTATATTGATCTTCAAAAATACCAATTACTGTGGCCATACTACCTTTACAAATTTGTTTTGGCCCATAAACATTATAAAAATATATAATCTCAAATTTAAATCTATACCATTTTTTTAAATTTTCTAACATTTCTAAATTTTTTGATTTAGTAAATGCATATGGTGATAAATTTTTGTCATTGCCACTGTTTCCTAAAGATGCTGATGTTGCTGAATAAATTAATTTAATATTATTTTGTAAACAAAAGTTAAAAACTTCATGTGACCCAATTGAATTTGAATTAATACACTCATTCATCTTTATAAAACTTTGATATATTCTTGCAAATTCACCAAAGTGAAAGATTGAATGAATATTCTTTTTAATACGTGCCAAGATTTTTGAAATATCTTTTGTGTTTGCTCTGATATATTTTACTTTTTTGTTTCTAATATGATTTTTTTTTGATCCAGAACTATAATTGTCTATACTAATAATCTTATACTTTGAATCTTTAGCCAATTTTTCTATTAAATTAGAACCAACAAAACCTGCGCCTCCAGTAACAACAATAATATTTTTCATTTATCTAAGCTTCTGTTTCTAAATATGATTGATAAGTTTGTAAGATCTGGGTTTTCAAATTATAATTTGGTTTCCATCCATATTTTTTAGCCAAAGAAATATCAAGAACTTTTCGTGGAGTACCATTTGGTTTAGATAGATCATATTTAATCTTAATTTTTTTTTCTGGTACAATGATATTTAAAAATAATTTTGCAAAGTCACTTATAGATGAATCTTTACCACTACCAATATTTATTATTGAATGTTGAGTTTTTTTGTTCATAAAATAAATACAAGCTTTTGCCAACTCATCAACATATAATAATTCTCTTTTAGCTTTACCATTTCCCCACACTACAATATGTTTTTTATTATTTATCTTTGCTTCATGAATCTTTTTAATTAAAGACGGAACAAAGTGAGAATTTAATGGATGATAATTATCATTTGGTCCAAAGGTGTTTGTTGGCATCAAACACTTATAGTTTGTATTATATTGTTCATTATAACTTTGACACATCTTGATACCTGCTATTTTTGCAACAGCATAGGGTTCGTTAGTTTTTTCTAAAGGACCAGTTAGTAAATATTCCTCTTTTATTGGCTGTTTACAATTTTTTGGATAAACACAACTTGAACCTAAAAATATCAAATTATTAATCTTATTTAAGAAAGCTGCATGAATAAGATTGTTCTGAATACAAGTATTACTATAGATAAAATCAGCTTTAAACTTATTATTTGCAACAATTCCTCCAACTAAAGCTGCTGCGATAATAATAAAATTTGGTTTTTTTTTTTTTAAAAAATTAAAAACTCTTGATTGATTGGTTAAGTCAAGTTGTTTTCTAGTTGCTACAACAATATTCTTATACCCTTTTTTTTTAAGTCTTCTTACTATTGCGCTTCCTACTAAACCATTATGCCCGGCAACATAAATTTTAGCATTTTTACTGACCATTTGTTAATTTTTGCATTTCAGAACTTACCATTTCTTTAACTAAGCTTTTGATATTAGTTTTTGGTTTCCATTTAAGTTCTCTCTTGGCTTTATTTGCATTACCTAACAAAGTATCAACTTCCAATGGTCTATAATATTCTTTATCACTTTCAATAATACATTCATTTAAATCATTATAACATTTTGCTTCAATTCCTTTTCCCTTCCAAGAAAAGTTAATATCTAATTCATTCAATACTAAATTTACAAATTGTTTTACTGAATATTGTTTTCCTGTTGCAATAACATAATCTGCAGGCTGTCTTTTTTGCATCATTTTCCACATTGCTTCTACATAATCTTTTGCGTGACCCCAATCTCTTCTTGCATCTACATTGCCTAAAAATAATTTTTTTTGCATTCCAAATTTAATTTTACATAAAGCAATAACAATTTTTCGAGTTACAAAAGTTTCTCCTCTTACAGGACTTTCATGATTAAATAAAATTCCATTACATGCAAAAATATTATAAGCCTCTCTATAATTAACTGTTATCCAGTGAGCATAAACTTTTGCTACTCCATAAGGACTTCTAGGATAAAAAGGTGTTTTTTCATTTTGAGGTGTTTCCATAACCTTTCCATACATTTCAGATGTTCCTGCTTGGTAAAATTTTGTTTTTTTTTCAAAACCATGAAATTTAATAGCCTCTAAAATTCTTAAAGCTCCTAAGGCATCTGCGTTAGCAGTATATTCTGGAACTTCAAATGAAACAGAGACGTGAGACTGGGCAGCTAGATTATAAATTTCATTTGGTTGAATTTTTTTAATTAAAGTTGAAACAGAAATTGCATCAGTGATATCTCCATAATGTAGAATAAATTTTCTACTTTTTTCATGAGGATCTTGGTAGAGATGATCAACTCTAGCTGTATTTAGGGAGGAAGATCTTCTTTTTACACCATGAACAATATATCCTTTTTTAATTAAGAACTCCGCAAGATAAGAACCATCTTGACCTGTAACACCAAAAATTAATGCTTTTTTTTTCATATTTATTGTTTAAATTTTAATTTAAACTGAATTAACAATTTTACAAATATATTTCAAATTATTTATGGTTAACTTTGTATGCATAGGTAAAATTAAGATTCTATCCTGTAAAAATTTTGAGTTTTTAAAGTCCTGTTTAGTATTTTTATTAAGTTTTAAATGTTTCATTTGATCTAATGATAAAAATGATGGCCTAGCCAAAGTACTCGATTTATTAAGCTTTTTTAAGACAAGATTTTTGTTACTTTTGGTCCTAAATTGGACTGGAAAGCCCCATTTAACAAGTTCAGAGTTTTTTTCTTCATTCTGTAAGATTAAATTTTTATTATTTTTAAAATTCATATTGTAAAAATTATTTAAAAAAATTTTTTTTCTTCTAATTAAAGAAACTTTAGTTAATTGTGCACAACCTATAGCAGCTAATAAATTACTTAATCTAAAATTTCCACCAATTTTATCATAAAAATATTTAGAAGAATCTTTAATCCCGTGATCTCTGATTTGCATTAACTTAATATAATCAATTTTATTATTTAATGTAATAAAACCACCTTCTCCGGTAGTTAGTGTTTTTGTGGCATGTAGTGATGAAAATGATATTTTTTTTATATCATTTGAACTTTTTGTTCCAACATATTTATTCTTAAATTTAGATAATAAAGTTTCAGATATGTCTTCAATTAAGAAAAGTTTTCTTTTTCTTGCAATATTTTCAATTTTTTCAATATTACAAATCCCTCCAAAATTATGGATCATTAAGATTGCCTTTGTTTTTTTTGTTATTTTTTTAATAATATTTTTTGGATCAACTTGATAAGTATTTTGTTCTACATCAGCTACAACTGGTGTTGCGCCCATTAATTTAATCATATGTATTGGACTAACATAGCAAAAAGAAGGAACTATTATTTCATCACCTTTTTTTATTTTAAGTGATAGAAGAATTAATAAAAATGCATTAGTTCCATTATTAACAGTCAAAGAATATTTTGTATTCATTAATTTACTTAATTTTTTTTCTAATAAATTTACATATGCTCCTTTAGCGATCCACTTTGAATCAAAAGCCTTATTTAAATATTTTTTTTCTTTATTACCAATATTGGGTTCTGCAAAATTAATTTTATTTTTCATACAAAGTTTTTATTCTTAATTTAATTGCCTCTAATGTGTAGTTATAAAAAATTTTCATAAATTTTGTCTTTGACTTGCCATACTTTCTATCTTTCCAAACGAAACCCATCTCAATTATTGAAATTTTTTTTTTATTTAAATAATATAGTAATCTAAAATAATAATCTCCGTAACCATAAAAAATTTTATCAAATCTTAAATCATTTAATAGTTTCTTTTTAACTAAAAAAAAACCAGATAAATTATCTAAAACAGGTAAAGATAAGAAAGGTTTTAAAATATAATTATAAATCTTACTTAAATGATATCTTAGGAAGAAACCATTGGGCCTTTTATCTAAAAACCTAGAGCAGCATATTAAATCATAATTTTTATTTTGATGTAATTTTATTAGATTCACAACATCTTCTAATCCATGACTTAAATCACAATCCATTAATATTATATTATCAAATTTTGAAATGTTAATCCCTTCTCCTACAGATATACCTAAGCTTCTATTTTCATTCTTTCTATTAACATAAACTAAATGTTCATATTTACTAAGCTCAGTATTTACAAAAATCTCTGTTCCATCATCACTGTCATCATCAATAATTATAACTTCAACTTTAACAAAATTAATAATTCCAAATATTTCTGGTATAAGAATTTTTAGATTATCTTTTTCATTATATACTGGGAGTACAATTGAATACATTTTTTATAAATAAGTATTTGAATGTTTATTTATTATAGTTATTTATATTTTAAAATGAATTTATTAAAAAAATTAATAAAAAATAAAATATAAAAACCAGATAATTCAAACATAAATAACTTCATTGAGGCTTTAACTTGCCTCTCAACATCATCACTTTTTAGTAAATATGCTAAATACATAAAACAAATATTTAAAATAAGGAATGATAATAAGAATTTAAAAAATATATCTTTTTTAAAGTTTCCTATCAAAAAAGTTAAAATAATTGATAAAAAATTAATTATATAAATTGGAATTAAAACTGAATAACCAATAAAATAGTATGTAATAAATTTTACTTTAAATAATATTTTATTTAAATCAGTTTTTAAAGTTTGGTCTAATTGTAGATTAAGACTTCCGGGTGTAATTTGATAAATTTCATAAATTAGATATTTTATTAATACTAAAGAAAAGAAACCAAAAAAAATAAATAACTTTTGTTTTATGTCTAGTATAGAAAAAAATAATAGACAAATAATTAAAATAAACGAAAATATTAATGACTCATTTTTTATCCATAATAAAACATTTATTGAAAAAAGAATTAAAAAAATAAGTTGGTTTTTATTTTTATAATTCTTTTTATCAAAAAGATAAAAAATATATTTAGATATAATAATTAAAAGAGCAAAAGTAAGAATATCTTGATCACCTGAAAAGTATTCATACTTATATGTGATAAATATAGTTAAAATAGAAAATAATAATTTAGTATTTTTTTTAACTTTTAAACAATCACATAATGAAAAAATAGATACTACATAAATAAATATATAAAATAATCGACCCAAATATTCATATTTATCAAAAGGATATTTCCAAAAAAAATACCATACATAACTTCCAAGGTGTGGATAATCTCCAACAGGTAATTGATTTAAATTAGAAAAAGATTGGTCTTGATAAAAATTTAGTACTTTAAAATACCAGAATAATTTTGTGTCCCAATCAAATTCTAGTTTATAAACAACATCTATAGATAAAAAAATTAAAATAAAAAATAGAACTACTAAATTTTTATCAAAATAATATTTTACTCTTAAATCTTTAAACTTTTTTATTAATACAATGAAAAATATTATAATTAAAAAAAAATAAATTAGTAAAGAAAAACCTTGAAAAAAAGAGATAATCAATGAAATATTAAAAAAAATTATTAAGTTAATAGTAATTTTATCAATATTAGTAGAAATGATATTTTTAAAATAACTAATTAAAAAAGGAAATGAGAAAATAATAATAAAAAATAAATTCTGAGCAAATATGAGTGTTATTTCATTTTGTAACATAAAGACAACTTTTTAGATTTTTAGTATTTTGATAATTTTCTATAATATTATAGTTTTCTAAAGGGTACTTGTGGTTTAATTTTAATTTTACTGTATTTATTTTTTTTATTAATTCTTTGTTTTTTATTTCAATATAAATTTTTTCCCACCTTGAATTTAAATCATTTGTTTTAAAATCTAATTTATAGTTATCACCAATTTTAAAATATCTATTTATTTTGAATTTTAAAATTTCTTTGGTGCCATCATAATCTTTTTTATAAATCAATATTTCCGTATCAATAAATAATGGTGAATTTATATCAAATAAAATTGAATCAATACCTTGTGAATATTGAACATGAGCTTTATTTTTAAAAATTAAATTTTCAGTTAAAAAAAAATTTAAAGCTAATTCTTTGGAATAATTTAATAAAACTAATTGACTATCATCTTTTGTTTTATAAGTATCATGTAATAACCATGAAGAATTTGGATAAACTTCAAAGTTAATAATTTTTGGGTTTTTTTTAAAATTATATTTTTTTTTTAAATCATAAACAAATCCTGCAGCTTCTTTTTCGCAATAGCCATATATAGAAATTAGTCTTTTGTCATAGTTTTCATTTATTATATTGTAGGTTTTGACGATAAAATTTTTTTGAAATATAAAAATTAAAAGTACAAAAAATATTAAAAAGTTTATATGTTTTTTTTTAAGAGGCTTTATTTTCATATATATATTCAAATGTTTTTCTCAATGGCATTCTTAATTTTAATACTTTGTGGAAATTAAAACTGTTTAAATAATTATTTATATCTCTATACTTATAATTTTTTATAATCATATTATCAAAATGATGTTCAAAATAGATATACTTTATTGAGGAAATTTTATCACCTAATCCTTTTAAAATATTAAACTCAAAACCTTCAGTATCAATTTTTAAAATATCTATATCACCTAAATTATACTTTTGTAGTTCATCTTTTAATGGTTCTAAATTAATAATTTCTGATTTAGATATATAATTTTTTTTAAAAAAAAAATTTAGTATTTTTTTTTTTCTTTTAAAATAATTAGAATCGTAATTGATTTTACAAAAAGTGGAAGAGGAACTTTCAGATGTTTGATAAAATTCAATCTGCATTTTCTTTTCACCTAACGCTATATTATTATACTCAATTATAGAGTTTGGATTATCAGTTTTAATTTTTTTGATACAATTTTTTAATTTATGAAAATTTATTTTACTTGCCTCATAGCCAATTATTGATTTAATCTTAAAATTATAAAAAAAAAATTTTAATGTTTCTCCTTCATGAGCGCCAACATCTATAACTGTTAGAAACTTTTCTTTTAAAATTTTTTTAAAAAAAATTAGAATTTTTCTTTTATTATAGGCATCAATACAATATAAAATTAATTTTAAAAAAATATTCATTTATCTCTATAAAACATTACACTATTAAAAAAATTTTCACCCTTGATTTTTTGATTTTTACAAGCTTCATTTTTTTCTTTGATACAATTCTTAATTGTCATCACATTATTGAAAATTTCAATATTTTTAAATTCTGAGTTATAAGATGGATTTTTGTATATATTGTAATTGTATAAATTAACTTCTTTTTCAATCCTTATAATATTTCTAGAAGTCACTATTACTAAAATTAATAAAAATAAATACCCAATTTTTTTTTTATTTATTGAATCATAAAATGAAATCTTTTCTAAATAAAATGATAAAGGTAAAAAAATTAATATTGCAATTAAATGATAGCCACCATACCTCAAGGCCGGATGGTTATAAAACCACTCTAAAAACAGAAAAAAGATAATTGCATAAACTAATAAAATATTCTTATTAAAATTAATTTTTTTCAAAAAAAAATTCTTTTTTTTAAAAATAAAAATAAATATTATACCCAAAAATAATATTCCTAAAATATAGTCTAATACTTTATTAAAAAAATAAAGCTCTATCCAATTTGTCAACCAATTAAAATTTCTTATATATTCATTTGGTTCAGAAATTCTAAATTCTGGTGTTGCCCCAGCTTTAGACCAAAGCTGATACCATTCGTTCATTTGTTTCACTTCATTTATTTGAATAGACCATGGAATGCTTTCAAAACATGAGATGGACAATGGATATATAATACATCCAGTATTAATTATATTAATTCCAAAAATAATTAATAAGAAAAATAAGCATATGATAAAAATTTTATTACAAAAAATATTTATAACAAAATCAATTTTTTTTTTTTGTATTAACAAAATTGGTATTAATAAAAGTAAATTTATTAAATAGAAAACCTTTAAAGATACTGTTAAAAAAGTTAAAATTAATATCTTATTTAATCTAAATGGATCTTTAATATTATTTATAAGATATATTAAAATATTTGATACAATCAATAAAATTAATATCTGAGCAGATTTATCAGTTCCATGTTCGGATAATCTATAAAAAAAAATATTTATTAACGAAAAATTTAATAGTGAGAAATAAAGGACATGGGATAACTTTTTCAACTTTATCTCTTTAATAATATCCTTAATCAATACAAAATTTACAAAACCTAAAAAAAATACTGGTACTATGTGAATTAAATCATAATTTATTTTAGGTAGGTATAATAAGGAAGATAAATAAAATATAGATGATGGTGTTCTAAATCCATGATTAAAATTTCCAATTCCATAAAAGTGAAGATCTTGAGTTAATAAATGAATATATGGGAAATGATAATAACTAAAATCATCGTGAGTTTTAGCACTAAAAATAAACTGTAATAAAAAAACAAAAATTAAAAATAAAATGATAAGATCTTTTTTAAGTTCTATGGAATTACCTTTAATATGATTAACAATAAATAGTATACCTATGAGAATTATAGAAAAATTAAATATTAGGTTGTGAGCTACAATAAAACTAGTTAAATAAAGAATTATTGTTAAGGCAAATATACCAAATAAACCACAGTACCCATAATTTATTCTTTCTTCATAAAAAAAAATTCTATGAAAAAATATACCGTAACCAACTATAGAGCTTAAAATTACAAAATAATATAAAATATAAAGTGATAAATTCATTAATTTAATATTTAAATTTTTGATAAAAATTTTGTTAAATAATAGTCTAATTTATTTTTATAAACATCTTTATTATTTAAATACAATATTTTCATAAAATTGTGGGCCTCTAACCTTTTTTGCCACCATTTTTTTTCATATTTATTTATATTTGACATTATTCCATTTTCTACTTTTCTATAAACTGTTAATTTTTTTTGACTTATAAAATAATTATTCTTTATATTTCTACATAAAACATTAATTCTAAAATCTACCTCTAAATTAAAAAAATCGTTAAAAAGACCCTTATTTAAACAATAATCAAAAAAACTTCTTCTCATACAAATGGAACTGGTAGGTATTATTGTTGGCCAAATATTTTTTTGAAATTTTTTTTTATTAACAAATCTTGTTAGTTTTGTTTTATCTTTAATAATTGGTATATCAAAAACCACATCAATATCTTTTTGGCTTAAGAATATCTTTTCTATTTCAAATAATTTTTCCTTAAAAAAATAATCATCACCGTCCAAAAAACTTATTATTGAACCTGATGATAATTTGAAACCATTGATTAATAAATCTATTTGATTGACTGGTGCATATTTACTAATTTTTTTCTTCTGTAAAATTTTTATTTTATCAGAGTATTGTTTAAAAATTTTTTCTGACCCATCATCAGAATAGTTATCAATTAAAATTATTTCATAATTATTATGATTTTGACTCAAACATGAGTCTATACATTCTTCTATATATTTTTTTTTATTATAACTTGTTATTAAGATTGAAAATTTTATTGAGTTCATTAATTTTTTTTTCTACAGATAAATCAAGTCACAAGCTATGTTTACGATTTTTACGGTGTAAAACATCGTTCTATTATTGAAATATATGCTCATATAAACTAATGATACAAGTAAAAAATAAACATAATTGAAAATGATTAATTTAGATAGAAAATTTCGATCATTTATTTATCTATCTTTTTTTATATCACTAATTTTATCTTATCTATTAAATGAAAATTCAAGTGGAGGTGCTTCACTTGATAAAATTATTACAAAACCTTTCATAGATAGCTTTTCACTAGGTTTTTTGGAGGGTATAAATTATTCCATTAATGTAAGACAGATTCATTCTCCAATATTTTACTATGTGCTGTTTTTGATGGATAATTTTTTTACTAATGAAACTTCAGTAATTTTATATATATTTATCTCATCTTTAATACCATTTATTTTTTATAAAATTTTAAAAAAAAAATTTAAAAAAAAAAATAAAAATTTTTTATTTTTATTATCCCTAATAATATTTTTATCACCATATTTTAGGTCTTCAGCAGTTTGGATTACAAATGATAATTTAGCTTTATTATTTTTTTGTAGTTCTATTTATCTATTCATTAAAGGTAAATATGAATTGGATAACAAATTTATTAACTACTTATATAGTTTTTTTCTATTAGTTCTAGCTTCCTACATAAGACAACATTATGCTCTTTTTATTATTATATATTTCTTACAATGCTATCGTGATTTGAAATTAAATAAAGTTTTATATATTTTAGGTTTTTGTATTTTACTCTCAATACCTGCTTTAAAGTACTATATTTTATATTTCGAAAGTAATTTTGAATATTCCAGGATAACGCCAAACTACCGTTTTAATTTTTTAATATTTCTATCTATATTTATTTTTTATATTTTTCCAATTTTTTTATCTAAAAATAATATTAGAAAAATTATATTTTTTGTAAATGAAAGAAAAATTTTTTTAATTTTTTTATTATTACTTTTTACTACTATTTATATAAATTTTAATTTGCCTCAAATAGAATTTGGTGGTGGTATAATATACAAATTTTTCCTTATTATTGATAATAATTTTATTTTTTATCTGATTTGTATTTTATCTTTAATATTACTTTTGTTTTATTCATCATCCATTAATGATTTTTTAGTGCTTACAATATTATTTTTATCAAATCCTTTTCCAATTATTTATCAAAAATATTTTGATCCAGTATTATTAATAATTTTTTTTGGCTTGATGACATCTAATTTAATAAAAAATCAAATGATTAATAAATCTTTAAATATAAAATTTATATATATTTATTATTCTCTATTTTTATTTTCAGCAAACTACTATTATAGTAATTAGAAATGAAATTTATTTGTGTAAAAAACTATAATTCGAATAGAAATAAATTAATAAAAGATATCTATAAATTTTTAATTACGATGATTCCTAATTCAATTTTTAATTATTCAAAAATCGATTTTTTTCAAAGATATTTAAAAATGAATCAAGAAAATATTTTTTTTTGTAAAAATAAAAAAAAAATAATTGGGCTAGTTTCGTATTTAGATAAAAATACTGAAAAAAAACTAAAAAAAATTCTAATAATTCATTTATTAAAAAATCCCTTAATATTATTAAAATTTGTTATAAATTTTTCATTTATATTTAAAATTCATACTTTTCCATCAAAGCATATTCAATTATTTCATTTAGCTTTAGATACAAAAAAAATTAATACACAAAAGAAATTAAAAACTAAAAAAGACATATCTGTAAATTCTCTTCATAGAAAAATTACAAAAAATAAATATCATGGAGTATATGCAACTTATAATAGAAATAATTTTTTTGCAGAAAGGTATTATCTTAGAAACAAATTTAAAATATATGATCAAAACTTATTTTTTAGATATGTAAAAAAGGGAACTAAATGATTTTTTAAATATACCTCTCAATAATGATAAAAAATAAAAATAACATTTGATAAAAAAATCAATTTTATTGCCTATAGTTTTTGAAGTACCACTTGCTCTTTCTTTTTCTATATATGGCAACTCTTTTATATTAAAATTTCTGATCAAAGCATCTACAATTAAATTTATAAAATAATCCCCATAATATCCATTAATTTTTAATTTTTTCAATTTACTCTTTTTTATACAAATATAACCACTGGTATAATCATGAAAATTATTAAAAATAAAAAATTTACATATCTTATTTAAAAAATAACTTAGCTTATCAATCATAACTGAATTTGATTTATCTACCTGAAAATATCTTTTACTTTTTTTTATAAATCTAGAAAATACCAAAATATCATAATGTTTATTGCTATTTGTAATTTTAATAAAATTTGATAAATATTTTGGTGGATGTGAAAAATCTGCATCCATCCAAATAACATGATCATATTTTGACAATTTTATTCCTTTTTTCAAAGACATTACTAAATTTTTTGGCCCAAACTTTCTTACATGAATTTTAACATTATTATTTTTTTTTTTGATTCTTTTAACTATCCTAATAGTTCCATCATCAGATTGATCATCAACTACAATTACTTCATACTTCTTTTGATTATTTTTAAAAACTTTAACAATTTCATTAATTAGTTTTTCAATATGACCAGCCTCGTTTAAAGTAGGTAGCAAAACTGAGTAATTACTGTTTTTTTTCATAAATTAATTATTGGTATTTTTTTAAAATATACAATAATTGATATAATATAAGACTAATTTTGAAAACTTTACAATTATATTTATAAAAAAAATTATATGATTAATGAAATAAAATATAAAAAATTTATATTTGGCTATCTTATTAGATATAAGAAAAAAAAAGGTGTTAATTTCCTTACACCAGCAAAATTAACACACCAAGTGGGAAGTTTAAGACATAAAAAAAATCATGAGATTTTTCCTCATTTACATTTAAAAAATAAAAGAAAGATAGATTATACATCAGAAGTTTTAATTATTCAAAAAGGTAAAATTAGAATTGATTTATATTCAAATAAAAAAAAATATTTGTTTAGTAAAATTTTGATTAAAGATGATATTTTAATTTTAATTAAAGGTGCACATGGGTTTAAAGTTTTAGAACCATGTGATATTTTAGAAATTAAACAAGGTCCTTATAATAAAAAAAGAGATAAAATAAGATTTAATCCTATTAATGAAAAAAGCTTAAAATTTAAATGATACCAGTAAATAAACCAGAAATTACAAAAGTAGATGCACAAAAAGTTTATAGGGCAGTTAAAGAAGGCTGGGTTTCTTCTAGTGGTCCACAAGTAAAAGTTTTTGAAAATAAAATAAAAAAATTTATAGGGAAAAAATATAGCTCAGCAGTTGCGAATGGTACAGCTGCACTAGAAATAGCAATTAAAACTTTAAATTTAAAAAAAAATGACGAAGTAATTATTCCAAACTTTACAATAATTTCTAACGCTTTGGCAGTTATTAAACAAAATGCAAAACCAATTCTTATTGACTGTGATTTGCAAACCTGGAATATGAAAATTGATTTGATGGAAAATGCTATCAACAAAAATACAAAGGCTATAATTGCAACTCATATTTATGGATATCCAATTGAGATTGATAAAATTAAAAAAATTTGTAAGAAAAAAAAAATTATTTTAATTGAGGATGCTGCTGAAATGTTTGGTCATAAATATAAGAATAAATATTGTGGTTATTATGGAGATATAAGTGTTTTTAGTTTTTATGCAAACAAGCATATTACTACAGGAGAAGGTGGTATGATATTAACCAATGATAAAGCCATCAATGATAAAGTTAATGATTTAAGAAATTTATGTTTTGGAAAAATAAATAGATTTAACCATGACGATATAGGTTGGAATTATAGATTTACTAACCTTCAGGCTGCACTTGGTTTAAGTCAATTAAAAAGAATTAATAATATTATCAAAAAGAAAAAAAAAATTGGAAAATTATATTATAAACTTCTTAGTAAGAATAAAACGATAACTATTCAAAAGCCAAAATTAAATAATTTAGAAAATATTTATTGGGTTGTTGGTATAATTATTAAAAAAAAAATTAATATAGATATTTTGAGAAAAAAACTTTTTAAGTTTGGTATTGAAACTAGGTCTTTTTTTTGGCCAATGAATAAACAAAAGATATTTAAAAAGCTTAAAATTAAATTTAAAGGCAGTTTTCCAAATTCAAATTATATTAGTAAATATGGCTTTTATTTACCCTCTGGGATAGGAACAACAAGTAAAGATATAAGTTTTGTTTGTAAAAAGATAAATCAAGTTACAAAAAATCTTTAATTAAACTAAACATTAATGAAAAAAAAATTAGATAATCTTACATTGTTAATTCCAGCTAAAAATGAACCTGAATCATTGCCATTAGTTTTAAAAGAATTAAAAAAATATAAAATTAAAAAAGTAATTGTCTTACAAAAAGACGATAAAGATACAATAAAAGCTATTAAAGACAAAAAATCAAAAATAATTTTTCAAAAAAAAAATGGTTATGGCTCAGCAATTAAAGAAGGGATATACAAGATAAAAACAAAATACTTATGTATCTTTAATGCTGATGGTTCTTTTAATCCAAAAGAATTATTTCAAATGAGTAAATCTTTAAAAAGATTTAATTTTGTTTTTGGATCAAGATATTCAAAAAATGCTGGAAGTAAAGATGATACTTTTTTGACTTTTATTGGAAATAAAATATTTTCTCTGTTAGGAAAATTATTCTTTAATATTCAATTAAATGATATTTTGTATACCTATATAATGGGAGATACTAAAAAGTTTAAATCATTAAATCTTCAAAATCATGACTTTAGAATTTGTATTGAAATACCTTTAAAAATAGCAACTAAAAAATTTAAATATACATTTTCATCAAGTTTTGAAAGGAAAAGATTTAAAGGTGAAAAAAAAGTTAATGAATTTAAAGATGGTTTTTTGATAGGTTACTATATGTTAAAAAAATTTCTAATAAGATAATTGAAATTTAAAAAATCAGTGAAGGAAAATAGATTCTACTTACTGGATATTGCAAGAGGATTAGCAGCCTTTGCTGTAGTAATTTTTCATTATAAATTATTTTATGATCCTAAAATTAGCTTGGATGAATTTTCTCAAAGTACTCAACCATTTTATAATTATATTAACTATGTATATGACTATGGCTGGATGGCTGTTCAATTTTTTTTTGTATTATCTGGTT
Source organism: uncultured Pelagibacteraceae bacterium (assembly GCA_902564245.1). Classification (GTDB taxonomy): domain Bacteria; phylum Pseudomonadota; class Alphaproteobacteria; order Pelagibacterales; family Pelagibacteraceae; genus Pelagibacter. The sequence continues at coordinate 43,175 of CACFAF010000006.1, forward strand.
TTATATTTTATGAATTATATTCTGAAAAAATTTTATCTAAAAAGATTAACTTAAAAAGATTTTTTCTTTTAAGATTTTCAAGATTATATCCATTACACTTTTTAATGTTAATTTTAATAACAATTTTATTTTATAATTTTGGTGAAACAAATCCATTAATTTTTATTTATCAATTTGATATTAAGCATTTTTTTTTAAATATTTTTTTAATACAAAGCTGGGGATTTGAGAATACAGATTCATTTAATGGTCCTGCTTGGTCAATTTCAATTGAATTTTTTTTATATGGAATTTTTTTTACTATATTTTTTAATAAACTAAACAATAATAAGATTTTAGTTTTATTAATTTTAATTAGTTTACCAGTATATTATTTAAATAAATATTTAGGTTACGGAATATATTGTTTTTTTATTGGGGGTGCTGCTAATTTAATATTTAAGAAAATTGAAAATAAAAAGTACTATCTTTCAAAAATCATTAAAATTTTAGCGCTATTAATTCTTCTATCAATATTTCTTATCAATGTATTAAATAATCAAATATTATTAAAATTTATCACTTTTACTCTATTATTTCCAAGCCTACTTCTTATAATGATGGCTTTTCAATTAAATAATTCTCAAACTGGAAAAAATTTTAAGATTATAGGTGAGGCAAGTTACTCAGTTTATCTTATTCATTATATAATTCAGATAATAATTTATATAATTTTAGTAAGTTTGAATGTTAAAATAAATTTTAACTCTGAAATTATTTTTATAAGTTATATTCTAATGGTATTTTTACTTTCTTGTATTATGTATAAATTTTTTGAAATTCCATTTCAAAAATTAATTAGAGACAGATTTTAATTTTTTTCTAAGAAACAAATAAATAAACACATAAATGAAAATTGAGGTAAATATCAAAATAATCAAATTTTTACTTTGATTAAAAAAGGAGACGCTAAAATAAAAAATAATTAAATTATACATCAATATTAATATACCAGTAATATTATTGGATTGTTTAAAATTTAATTTTTTTTTCATAAAAAGATATATTAAATGATGCAGATGTTTATTATCAGCATCAGAAACTTTTAGATTATCAATTTTTTTTCTAAGAATTGAAAAAAGATTTTCAAAACAAGGATACCATAAAATTGAAACTGCAAAAAAAGGTGAGATGTAATAATGATTAAAATTTACAAATTCAATTATAATTATTGAGGTTATAAAAGATATAAAATATACACCACCATCACCTAGATAACTTTTATTAAAAAAATTAAAAACTAATATCACACTTAATAGTAAGATTTGAACTTCAACAAATTCTTTATTGATGATTAAATTATAATTATTTGCAAGGTAATAAATGCTTGCTAAGGTTCCAAGAAAATATCCGATTGATGAAATATTTATTCCATCTATAAAATTAGATCCATTTACAAGAACAATTATACAAAATACTGTAAAAGTAAAAGCAACAAAATTAATTTGTAATAATTCATTCAAGCCATCAATTTTAACATTGGTAATTTTAATATTAAAAAAATTAATAAAAAAATAAATGACAAATATTTGTAAAAATATTCTTAAAATTGGTGAAAAACTTTTTACCCTATCTGATATAAATCCAATTAGAAAAAATAAAATATATAAGAAAAATTGAATATGGTTTAAATAGTTAAAACTTAAAGCTAAATTACCTATTACTAGAAATAATCCTGCTAATATCGTTAATTGATTAGAATTTTCTATGAATTTTTTATGTTCAGAAAATTTTGTTTTATTTAAAAAAATCTTTTTAATCTGACAAAATCTATTAAAAATAAAAAAAACACACAAACCTAAAATATATTTAATAATCATTAAAATTTAATTTTGTTATCTGTTTTTAATATAGTTTTTTCTTATATAAAAAAAAGATAAAATAAATACTCTATAGATTGAATTAATTAATCCAAAATTTTGATAACAATAATATACTTTGAAAGCATTATAAAATTTTTTAGCTATATCGGAAGAAAGTGAGTCATTTGTTTTTCTCCATTTACAAAGAGTTTGATTTATTCCAAAAATTTCATATTTTTTTGAAATTTTTAACCAAAGAACATAATCTTCTTTTGTTGAAATGCTGGGAAATTTATATTTTTTTAAAATTTTTTTCTTTATAATTGCAGTAGAAAGCCCAATATCACATGAATTCAGCAATTGTTGATAGGATAACCTTTTTTTAGCAATATATTTTCCAATTTTTACTCCATTTTCATCTATTTTTTCATATGTTGTATGGCTAATTTCTATATTTTTTTTTTTCATAAAGTTAATTTGTTTACGTAATTTATCTTTATGCCATACGTCATCACTATCTAAAAAAGCTATATATTTTCCTCTTGAAAGTTTAATACCTTTATTTCTAGAAATTCCTACACCTAAATTTTTTTTATTAATTATTAATTTTACATTTTTAAGTCTGCGTATATTTTTTTTTATGAAATCCAATTCATTTTTATCTTCATCATCATAAATTATTATTATTTCCTTATTTTTAAATGATTGGTTATACGCAGAAAAAAAAGATTTTAAAAAATATTTTTTTTTTTTAAAGTATGGAATGATTATACTTACAACAATCATAATCTAAAATTTATTCATTAAAATTTTATTTAAATTTTTACTATGATTAAAAATTGTAAAATTTTTACTCATAATTAAAGCATTTCTTTTATATTTTAATTTTTCATTTTTGTTCATATTTGCGAAAAAATTAAATTTTTCATTAAAATCTTGTTTATTTTGAGACTCATATAATAAACCAGCAACATTACTTTCTATAATCTCTTTAGAACTATGTTTAAAATTGCTTGAAATTATAAAACTTCTACAAAAAGCAGATTCTAAAATTACAAAACCAGGGTCTTCCCACAATGAAGTCATCAAAAAACATTTACTTTTATGAAAATATGGAAAAATATTATGTTGAAATGGCAAAATTTTTATTTTTCCATTTAAATTTAGACTTTTAATCTTTTTTTCTAAAAAATTTTTTTGTTCTCCATTTCCTAAAATCAAAAGTTTTAAATCTGGAAATTTTAAATTTATATCTTGAAAACAATCAATTAAGAAAGAAAAATTCTTTTGTTTTGTTAATCTTCCAGCTGACAATATAAAATTTTCATATTCTATTTTATTTTTTTTTTTTTTATTAATTTCATTTACAATTAAGATAGGGTCAAAAAGCACTTTCAATTTATTATCATCACAAATTTTAAGTTTTTTAATATATTCATATGTTGTCTTGGTTGGACAAGTAACTATAAAAACTTTTTTTAATAAAATTTTCCAAAAAAAAATTCTTATTTTATTCATCTGAGGGTATCCTGAAATTCTTAAAATACACTTTGTTTCAAAATTAAATAAACTAAACAATAATAAAGGCAAAGATGTAATTAAATGAATAATCAAAAAATCTGGTTTATCTTTTTTTAAAATATTCTTTAATGAAAAAAATGATAATAAAAAAATTACTATATATGAAAATCTACTTTTTAATTTTCCATAAGTTGGTAGATAAGAAATATATTTTATTTTAGAAAGATTTTTTAAGCCTATTTTCTTATTATCTATTTCATCTTTTTTTTTTTCAAACTCTCCTGCAGCATCAATAATAGTAGTATCATACTCTTTAAAATATCTTTTCATCGAATATGCAGAGTTTATTACAGCTTTAATAGTAGCTACTTCTGTTAAAAAAGGTGACCAGTAATATATTTTTTTTTTATTCAATATAAATCTAATATAATCTTAATCATTTATGATCAATTAAAAAATAAAGAATATTTTATTTAAGTTTGATTAAATTTAATCTATTAAAATACTTTTTGAAAAAGTACTATAATGTTAAAATATTTCAAATTCATATAAAATTAATTTTGAATTAATTTAAATGCTTACTAAAAAAAATAAAGAAATTATATTATTTAATCCATCAATTGAAGATGGGGGAGTAGAAAAAAATTTATTTTTAATATCAAATTATTTATCTAAAAAATTTGATAATTTAACTATAATCACAAGTGACAAAAATAAAAATTTTTCTAAAAAGATTAATATTTTTACACATTTTTTTTCATTAAGTAATAATGCAGGAAGAAAAAGTAAATATTTTTTTTGTCTTATTTTGTTAATAATTAAAATCATATTATGTAAAAAAAAATGTCTGGTTTTTGCTTTCCAGGCGAATGTCTATGCAATTATTGTTTGTTATTTACTAAATGTGAAAATAATTACACGATCAAATTCATCTTCTACTGGTTGGTCTAAAAATATTTTAAAAAATTATTTTCTAAAATTTTTTTTAAAAAAGGCAGATATGGTTATAGTAAATAGTTTTGACTTTAAGAAAGAATTAGATAAAAAATTTAATATAAAAACTAAAGTAATTTTAAATCCATTTGATTTTAATGAAATAAAAAAAAAATCTTTAATGAAAATTAAAGATAACTTTTTTAAAAATGATACTTTAAATATTATTACTGTAGGAAGGTTTACAGAACAAAAAGACCATGAAACTTTTATTAAAGGTATATTTTTAGCTTCAAAAAAAAAGAATATTAGAGCAATTATAATGGGTAAGGGTTATTTAAAAAATAAGTTAAAAAACCTTATTGTTGAAAACAAATTATCTAAAAATATTTTAATTCTAAATTACAATTCTAATCCATACAAATATATAAAAAATTCTGATATATTTATATTAACCTCTGTTTTTGAAGGTCATCCAAATGTTTTAATTGAGGCTCAATACCTTAAGAAATATATTATATCAACTAACTGTCCAACTGGCCCTAGAGAAATATTAAATAATGGAAAATTTGGAGATTTATTTAAAATTAAAGATTATAAAACCTTATCAAAATTAATTATTAAATATAAAAAAAATAAAAAAAATCTTTTAAAAGTAAAGTATGCATTTAAGAATCATAAAATTTATGATCATAAAAAAAATTGTGAAGAATATTTTAAAATAATAATGAAAATTATATAAATGTTAAACATTATTAGAAAAGTTTTAATCAATAAAAGAGATGCAAAAATAATAAGTAGAAAAAATAAAATAAAAGAGATTATTGAAAAAAAAAAACTCAATCTTAAAATAAAGAGTTTTGGAAATAAAAATCCTAATAAATTTTTTTATGTTATTCAACGGTCACCTGGTGGTGGAATGTTTTCCAACTTAAATTATGTCATTCATCATTTATATCTTGCAGAAAAATTAAATTTTATACCTGTTGTAGATATGGCAAACTTTCCAACCTTATATAATGAAAATAAATCAATTATGGGAACTTTAAATTCATGGGAATATTTTTTTGAACCTGTGTCTCCTTACACTCTAAAAGAAGTCTACAAAAGTAAAAATGTGGTCATTACAGATAAAAATACAAAAAAAAATAAGTTCTTTGATGGATTAAGGTATCTTACTAATGACCATAAAAAAATTTTTTTTAAATATATAAAAATTAAGAAATATTTAATTAAAGAAAAAAATAATTTTTTAACTAGAAAATTAAAAAATAAAAATTTTTTAGGTGTTCACTTTAGAGGCACAGATTATAAAAACAGAGAAAGACACCCATTACCTGCAACCAAAAAACAAATAGTCAAAAATATTAATAGACTTAAAAAAAAATTTAATTTTGATTATATTTTTCTTGTGACAGAAGAAAAAGATTATCTAAATTATTTAAAAAAAGAATTTAAAAATGTTATAAGTTATTCAAAGTTATATACAAATAAAAATCAAATTTTTTTTGAAAGCCAAATTAAAGATTTAAGATATAAAATAGGAAAAACAAATATTATAGATATGCTTATATTGGCTCACTCAAAACATTTATTAGGTATAGATAGTAATTTGACTGATGCATCTATTTATTTTTCAAAAAAAAAAATTCCTTTTACAAAAATTTTTAATGGATACAATTCGAATAATATTTTTTTTGCACAGATTAAATGGTATATTAAAAAAAATTTACCTTATTTTTTAGGGGGGTTTAAAGATAATTAATTAATCTAAAATTAAAATTTTTTATGCTAATTATTTTTTTTATAAAGAATGTTAGTATGATTTTTTTTTGGATCCCAAACTTTTTCAAAATTATTTTTTTTTAGCCAATTATCTAACTCTTCAAATTTGACTGCATCTTTATAAAATTCATCTTTACTTATTTCAATGTAAAGATACTTGCAGTTATCAATTAAATTAGTTGAACCATTAAGCACAAGTAATTCAGCACCTTGCACATCTATTACCCAAAAATTATATTTTTTTTCATCCAATTTGTGATTATAGAATAAAGAATCTAATTTTAATGTTTTTAACTTAATTTTTTCAATCATTTTAAAATCTCTACCTTTAAAATTTTTGTGTGCTTCACCAAAATTAAATATAGAAGATGATGCACCATCATTGTTCGAAATATTAAAATTAACTAATTCATCATCTTTATTTGTTATTAAATAATTAAAAGCTTTTTGATTAGCATAAGGGTGAATATTTAATTTTAACTCTTCAAATATTTCAGGATTTGCTTCCACCCAAATAACATCTTTTCCAAACCAATAATAAATATGAGACTCTGATCCTCTATGGGCACCTATATGTAACACACCAGTACAATCCATTATTGATTTAATATATTCTAAATGAATTTCTTCTCTTATTATTTTTGGCTTATTAGAACTTTTTATTAATTTCCATCCTAGATTATTTAATATTTTTTTTATTAAATTTTTTGTAAATTTGGATAGATTTTTTGTATATCTGAAAGCCATTTGTAAACTAAACTTAATTCTTTTTTATCTAATATTCTATGTTTAATTAAAGCATCATAACATTTAAATAAATTTAATAATATTTTTGATTTATCATCACTCAAACTTAATGAATTTAAAACTTCATTAAATACTTTAGTATTTTTATATACAGGGATCTCTAAATTAAAATCATCTAATAAGTTATGAAAATTTCTGTTTTGGATAACTGTTGAAGGTAAAAATGTAAGTTTCCAATTAAAACATTTTAAAATTCTTAATGCTACAAAACTTCTCCAAATATCTGTGGCTCTCATTGTGCAATATGAAGGTAAATACATTAAAGGAAAAGCCTCTTTATGCCAAACTGTGTTTTGGCTATTAAATGGGCACAATGAATTTTTTCCCAGTGCTAATTTAATATTTTTTTTAAATTTAATAAATTTAAATTTTCTAGTTAATCTAAAAATGGCGTCAACATCTGGATTGCCATCACAAAGTCTTTGTTGTATGGGCGATATTACATTTCTTAATTTGTAATTAATTTTAGTTTTATTCCTAATTTCATCTAAAGGAAAGCCTCGTGGCCATATAGATCTAATTTTATTTAAAGAAAACAGACTAAAAATGTTAACCCAATCAGTACCTGAAAGTACTTTTACCTTTTTTAATTTATCTATATCTATAAAAAAATTATTTTTTGGGTAATTATCATCATCTGTTTCCATTATAATTTCTGAGCCCTTTTTCATACCAATTAAATATCCAATATTCTTTCTTGAGTAAGAATTTACTGGTAAAGATTTTGATAGTTTAAATTTAAGATTGTTTTGTTCTTTGATATTAAACATCCCATATTTTTGTTCATATTTGGGTGTTTTTGTATCACCCACAATAATCAACTTAATTTTTTTCTTTTTACATTCACTAAAAATTTTTTTTATTACTTTATTAGGTTTATTTATAGAAGTAATAACTACAGAAATATTATTTTGATTTCTCATTAATAAATGATTTATTGCCTATTATTAATATGTTTTATATTTTAAACCCATATAGTATATAAATATTTATGAAAATTGCCATTTATTTTGAAAGCTCTCCTAGAGAAGGTGGGGCATTTCATCAAAACATTAATCTTATCAAAATTTTTAATAAATATCTTAAAAAAAAATTCGATTTTACATATATTGTTTCATCTGATGAATTAAAAAAAATAATAGAAGAACAGGGATGTAAAACTTTTTTTTTTAAAAAAAACCTTTTTTTTAGATTAGATAGTTTTTTATTAAAATTTAATTTTTTTAAAGTTTTATACAAAAAATTTTTTATTAAAAATGAACTTGAAAAGATTTATTATAAAAATAAATTTAATTTAATTTGTTTTAATAACCCATCAGAAATTTCACTACTTGCATCAAATATAAATTTTATAATTATGCTATTTGAAATGCAGCACAGAACTAATAATTATTTACCAGAATATAAAGGTTTTCATGATCACGATTTAAGAGAAATAATTATTATAAATGCTATTCATAGAGCTTTCAAAACCATTGTTGCTACTAATAAAGATAAATCATTGCTTCAAAAGTTTTATAATGCAAATGAAAAAAGTATTGAAGTTCAACCTTATGTGCCTTTTTTACCTGATATTTATGAAAATAGTAAAGATCAAGATTTTAATGAGATATTCTTAAAATTAGATATTCCAAAAAATAAAAAAATATTATTATATCCTGCTCAATTTTGGCCTCATAAAAATCATGGCTATATAGTAAAAGCTGCCAAAACATTTAAAGAAAATAATATTGAAAATATTATTTTTATTTTTACTGGTTTTGATAAAGGTAATTTAAATTTTATAAAAAAAAATATTGCTAAAGAAAATTTAGAAGATTATTTCAAAATTTTTAATTACGTTGATAACCTTGAATTAATTTCACTATATCTAAATTGTTTCGCTATAATTAGCCCAACATATGTAGGCCATTCTACTTTGCCTTTATATGAGTCGTTTTATTTTAGAAAAAATATAATATTTACAAAAGACCTTTTAGATGAGTCACTGAAAGAATTTGTTTATGAAACAGACATTATGATACCAAAAGATATTTTCGACAAATATAATGAAATTCTAAATAATAAAACAGAAGCTTTAAAAAAAATTGATTTAGCGAATAAATATTATAACGAGAAATGTTCAGAAGAAAAACTTGCCAATAAATATGAGAATATTTTTAATGAATTGAAATATTTGAAATCAAACTGGGATGAAAAAATTTAGCCTATCATAACACTTTTACACTAGGTAATGGAAAAATAAATTTAGTACCCTTTTTTATAATTTTTTTTTCTCTTTTAAGAATCTCCTTTTTAAAATGCCATGGTAGAACTAAATAAAAATCTGGTCCTTCTTTTCTTGACTCTGATTCAGAAACAATTGGGATTTTAGTACCAGGAGTAAATGACCCATTTTTTGCTTCATTTCTATCAGCTATTAAACTAATTTCTTTTTTTGTTAAACCATAAAATTGAAGTAAAACATTTCCTTTTGTTGATGCACCACAACCATGAATTATTTTATTTTTTTTGATTAGATTTTTTATTAAAAATAATAATTCTTTTTTTAACTTTTTTATTTTTTTAAAAAATTTTTTATATGTACTTACATGTTCTAATTTAAGTTTTTTATCAATTAACAAATACTTATTTATTTTCTTAGAATTTGTTTTATAATTAGATTCCTTATGAGATATAAGGTATTGCATACTGCCACCGTTTATATCATTTGAAAAAACATCAATTAGTTTAAGATTATTATGAATCAACATTTTATTTATAATTGTCGTTGAATAGTATTCTAAGTGTTCATGACATATTGTATCAAACATGTTGAGCTTTATAATAGATGCTAAATCTGCATGCTCTAAAAGGAATAATCCATCTTTATGTAAAATATTTTTAATATCTTTTAAAAATTTATTTGGGTCAGGTAAATCATAAAATACTGATAAGGCTGTTATAATCTTAAATTTATTATTCTTACAATATTTTTTTATTTTTTGAGCTGAAAAAAAATCAGAAATTGCAAAGTTTATATTTTTATAATTTACTTTATACTTTTTTATTATTGGATCAACTCCTACTCTGGTTAATTTTTTATTATATAAATTTAAAAGTGTTCCATCATTACTTGCTATATCTAAAATAAAATCTTTATCATTTAGTTTTATTTTTTGTTTAAATAAATTAACTATATTCTTCATATGATTCTTCATGGTTTGATTTAAACCGGTTTTATAACCATAGTCATCTGCATATAAATATTTAGAATTAAAAGAATTTTTTAATTGAACTAATTTACATTTACTACAAATTACAAGTTCTATTTTACTTTTAGGAATTTCTTTTTCAATTGAGTCAGGAAACTTTCCAGTATAGCTAATTTTTCCAAGTGAAAATAAGCTTTGACTATTTTTATTTTTACAAAATCTACATTTAAAAGAATAGTTCATTTTAGAACACAATTAATTAAGTTATTTTATAAATTTTATTTTTAGTATACCAAGTAATTATACTCTCCAACTTGTTGCTTAATTTAGCAAAATTTTTCTTTCGATATTTTGTTAAATTTAAGACTTTTCTATTACATCCATGGGTTTTTTTAACATCTAATTTATTTTTTTTTGTCAATGTAATATCTAAATCTTTATATTTATCTTTAAACAATTGTATTATCTTTTTTAAATTTATTGGATTATTTGAACTAATATTAAAAACGTTAAATTTATTTTTTTCTTTTACATTCATTAATCTAATTACAATATTAACAGCATCATCTATATGAGTGAAATCTCTTGAATGGTTTCCATAATTATTAAGATAAAATTTTTCCTTTTTATAGATACTTTTTAATAATTTAAATAAAAACATATCTGGTCTACCCCATTTTCCATACAATGTAAAAAATCTTAAAACATAAATTTTTAAATTAAAAATCTTTGAATAATAATTTGCTGTTATTTCATTAATATATTTAGTTTCTGCATAAAGATTAATTGGATTCAATCTAAAATTTTCTTTTACGGGAAATCTTGAAACATTCCCATAAACTGAACTTGAAGAAGCAATAAAAATTTTTTTTGGTCTTATATCTTTTATTATATCAAGTAAA
>CACFAF010000007.1 GCA_902564245.1 uncultured Pelagibacteraceae bacterium
TAATTCCTATGATCTTCAATTTCTTGTTTTGTTGGTTTAATTATTTTCTTAAAATATGTATTATTATAATCTATGTCAGTATTTGTTTTACTGTAATCATGATTTTTAAGATCAAAAGTGGGTTCTTTTTGATCAATTAAATTTATATAAACTTTGGATAATAATTCACAGTCAATAATAGCTGTATGTTTTGCTCTTTTTGAATTATCTATTCTGTATCTTTTACACAAAGAGTCTAAACTTATAGATGAGCCTGGAAATTTATCTCTTGCAATTGTAAGTGTATCAACAATTTCGTTATCTATTTTTTTTATTCCTAAAATTGCAAGTTCGTTATTAATATGTGATAAATCAAATTCTGCGTTATGAATTATAATCCTTTTATTTTTTATAAAATCTAAAAATTCATTTACTATTTCTTTAAATTTTTTTTTTTTTGATAAAAATTCATCAGTGTATCCATGAACTTCTAATGCTTTTTCGGAAACTTTTCTTTCAGGATTTAGGTAACAATGAAATTTTTTAGATGTTGGAATGAGATTATCTAATTCTAAACAACCTATTTCTACTATCCTATGTCCATCTTTAACAGATAAACCAGTTGTCTCAGTATCTAAAACTACTTCAATCATTATTTAAAATTTTTCTTAAAATTATTTTTATACTCTTTTTTAAAGACTTATTAGTAAAATCGTTATGTATAATATATAGAGATTTTTTTTTTTTATATTCTAATGGAAGTTGAATTCTTTTAAAGTTTTTTAATATTTCTAAATTAAAATTTTTTCTTTTTTTAAGTCTTTTGGTAATTTCTTTTTTTTCTGATTTAACGAAAATTAAAATATCATTTTTTTTATTTATTTTGTTCTCTAATAAAAGAGGTATATCTAAAATTACAATTTTTTTATCTTTATTTTTATTTAAAAATATATTCATTTTTTTTTTAATTTTTGGATGAACAATTTTTATAATTTTTTTTAAATTTGATTTTTTTGCTAATATTGCTCTAAGAATTTCTATTTTTTTTATAGGAAATGAATTTATATAATTGGGTAAAATTTTGTTTAATCTAAAAAAACAAGATTTATCTGTTCTATATATTTTATTAACTTCATTATCAGCATTAAATACGGGATATCTAAATTTTTTTGCTATATGACTTTTCCCTGAACCTATATCTCCAACTAAACCTATTCTAATCATTAATCTAATAATTTAATTACTTCTTTATCTATTTTTGGGATTTTTTTGTTCCATAAAGTAAAAGCTTGATGCGCCTGATAAATAAACATCATCTTACCATTTTCTGTTCTGTTTCCATTTAAATCTGCATTTTTTAAAAATTTTGTTTTTGTTGGATTATAAATTATATCGTAAAAAAATTTATTTGGTCCGACTTTTAAATTATCAAATTCTAATTCTCCAAACCCTTTTAAGCCTAGACTTGTTGCATTAATAATCATATCAAAATCAGGAACTTCACCCCATTTAACTATTTGAATATTTGGAAAACTATCTCTAATGTTTTCAGCTTTTGCCAATGTTCTGTTACTTAAAATAATTTTTGAAACATTAAGTCTTTTTAAAGCTATAATTATCGACGAAACTACACCTCCAGCCCCTAAGATAAATATTTTCTTATTTTTAGTATCAAAATTAATACTTCTAATTGCTAGCTCAAATCCACTTATATCTGTGTTGTGTCCAATTATTTTATCATTTTTTTTTGAAATTGTATTCACAGATTGTGATTCTTTAGCTTCTAAGCTTAACTCATCTAAGTAAGGAATAACAATTTTTTTATATGGTATCGTTACATTTAATCCGGAAATTTTATTATTTCTCACTTCAGAGATTATATCTTTAACTTCTTCCTCATTAATTTTTTTCTTTTCGTAAGTACCATTTATATTATTTTTTTCTAACCAATAATTATGTAATCTAGGTGATAATGAATGATCTATTGGGTTTCCAATTACTAAATATTTTTTCATTTTTTTATATTCATTCTGTTTATAAATTTATTCAATAAAAATAAAGCTATAGCTGTTAATAAAGCAAATAATTCTAGTGCGTGTCCTGAGCTACCCAAAATAAACTGGACAAAAGCGAATATAATGCAAACTACAAACCAAATTAAAATTAACATTTTAAATTTGATAAATATTCTTTAATTTTTTTTATAGGCAATCCCATAATTGTATCCTTATCACCTTCTATTTTTGAAAATAAAAATCTTCCTTCAGATTCAATTTGATAAACGTTATAAGCGTATAAAGTTTCATCTTTTATTTTAGATAGATATTTTATTAATTCTTCATCTTTCATTTTCTTCATTGTAAGAGTGGCTTTATCAGTATAATTCCAAATCATAGAACCCTCTTTAGAAATACAAACAGAGCTAATTAATTTATGAGGTTTTCCATTAAGTTTTTTTAATATTTCCAATGCTTCCACTCTGTTGGTAGGTTTAGAAATAATTTCTCCATTTAAATCAATAACACTGTCCGCCCCAAGCACAATTTTGTTTTTAAATTTTAAACTAACTTTATTAGCTTTTAATTCTGCTAAATTTTTTGAAATAAATTCAGGACTAGCTTTTTCTTTTAATAAACTGCTTTTAATTATATCTTCATCTAAATTTGATGGGGCTACAACACAATTTATACCATTTATATTTAAAATTTTTTTTCTAACATTACTTTTAGATGCTAAAATTATTTCTTTAACCATTACTTTTGAATATTTCGTGAATTTTAATTACAGAAGCCGCGGTCTCTTCAACAGACTTACGAGTAATGTCTATCATGGGCCATTTGTATTTTTTAAAAGTTTTTTTAGCATTTTCCACTTCTTTTTTAATTTTATCTAAATTCGTATAACTGGTTTTTTCAGTTTCTTTTAATATATTCATTCTATTTTTTCTAATCTCATATAACCTTTGTGGTTCTGTTGTAAGTCCCACTACACATGATATCTTTGGTTTTCTTTTTAAAATTTCTGGAATTGAACTTTCATTTACTAATGGAATATTGGAAGTTCTAAAACCTCTATTTGCTAAATAAATTGATGTTGGGGTTTTTCCCGTTCTACTAACTCCTAACAAAATTATATCTGACTTTTCTATATCATTAACCAAATTTCCGTCATCATGGTTCATTGTAAATTGAATAGCATCAATTCTATTATAATATTCTTCATTTAAAGCATACTGACCACTAGGAACATGTAGTGCTTTTTGATTTAATAGTTTAGAAAAACTAATTATTAAATCCCCCAATATACCAAAACATGGTATTTTAATTTTATTGCTTTCCTGGCCTAAAAATTTAGCTAATTGATTATCTACTATAGTGTATAAAATTATCGAATTTTTTTGTTTTTTTGAAATATCTAATATCTTCATTATTTGATTTTCAGTTCTTGTAAAAGAATAAGAATGAATCTTATAATCAAAATTTTTAAATTGTGCCTTTAAAGCTAAAAAAATTCTATCTAGAGTTTCCCCAGTTGAATCTGAAATTAAATATATCTGATATTTATTATCCATGAATAAAATGTTTATAACTTAGTATAATTATACTTTTTTTTTATAATTAAAATGTATGTATATTTATGTTGTAAAACCTTAATTTTATAAACATAATTACACATGTTAATAAATAATATACATCTAATATAATAAAAATAAATAGCGCTTCAAATTAACTAATATACATTAATTTAATTAAGAATTATTTAGGTATAAAAAATGAATAAAATGTTAATAAAAAATAATACTCATTATTCACATAACATATAACTACTAAAACTATATAATAATTTATTAATATGACTCCTATTCAAGAATGTATTTTAAATAAAAGAATAGATAAAACTCCAATATGGCTAATGAGACAAGCTGGAAGATATTTACCAGAATTTAGAAAAATAAGAAGATTAAATCCAGATTTTGTAAACTTGTGTTTAAATGAAAATAAATCTTCAAGAATCACTTTACAACCATTAGAAAGATTTGATTTAGATGCTGCAATAATCTTTTCGGACATTTTAATGGTACCTTATGGATTGGGTCAAAATTTAATTTTTAAAAAGAAAATAGGACCACAGCTAGAAGATATAAATTTTGAAAAGTTAAAAAGAATTAAAAAAAAAGAATTTTTAGAAAAATTAAATCCAGTTTATAAAATAGTAAAAAAAGTAAAGAAAAATAGTATAGTTAAAAATAAAGATGTAATAGGTTTTGTAGGAGCACCTTGGACTTTGTTAGTTTATATGATTAACAAGACTTCTCCCAAAAATAAGATTTTAAATAATTTTTTTAAAAATAAAATGTTAATAGATCAATTACTATCAATTTTAGAAAAATTTTTAAAAATCCATATTGAAAATCAAGTTAAAAATGGTGCATCAATTATACAGATATTTGATAGTTGGGCAGGATTATTAAAAGAAAAAGATTTAGAAAAATATGTATATTTACCAACTTCTAATTTAGTAAAATTTGTTAAATCATTAGATGTTCCAGTTGTTTGTTTTCCTAGAAATATAAAAAATTATAAAAAATTTTGTGATGAAGTTAACCCAGATGTAATTAATATCGATTATAACGTAAATATAACTAATATCTCAGAAAAAATTCATATACCAATCCAAGGGGGCCTTAATCCAAATATTTTACTCTCAAATAAAGATGATTTAAAGAAAGAAGCTTTAAAGTATTTAAATACATTTAAAAATCATCCATATATTTTTAATCTAGGACATGGTGTCATGCCAAAAACTAATCCAAAAATGATTGATTATTTAGTAAATATTGTTAAGGACTTTAAATGATAAAAGATCATCCGCCAGTAAAATTTGGTAAGACAGCTGTCCTTTTAGTTAACCTAGGAACACCAGATTCAACTAGCTGGTTTGATATAAGAAAATATTTAAAAGAATTTTTATCAGACAAAAGAGTTATAGAAGTCAATCCTATAATTTGGAAAGTTATACTTAACGTCTTTATACTTAACTTTCGTCCATCCAAAACAGCGAAAGCATATAAAGAAATTTGGATGAAGAAAGAGAACATATCACCGCTAAGATTTTATACACAAAATCAAAGCTTAAAATTAAAAGAAGAATTTAGCAAAACTGACTTAATAATTGATTTTGCAATGAGATATGGGAATCCAAGTATTAAAAGTAAAATTAAACACTTACATGAACTAGGGTGTGAAAATTTAATTGTTTTGCCATTATATCCTCAGTATGCAGCAGCAACTACAGCAACAGTTTGTGATGAAGTTTATAGGACTTTGATGAAAATGAGATGGCAACCAAATTTAAAAATAGTTCCTCATTATGAGTCTGAGCCTTTATACATTGAGGCTCTAAAAAATAGTATTGTCAAAAAAATTTCTGAAATTAGTTGGAAACCTGATTTAATAATAGCATCTTATCATGGAATTCCTAAAAAATATTTTGAAAAAGGAGATCCGTATCACTGTTATTGTCATAAAACGACAAGACTCTTATCAGAAAAATTTACTGATATTCCCATTCAAACTACCTTTCAATCTAGATTTGGACCTCAAGAATGGCTCCAGCCATATACTGACAAAACTCTAGAAAGTATCCCAAAAAGTGGAAAAAAAAAAATTCTAGTTATATGTCCAGGATTTTCTTCGGATTGCGTAGAAACTTTAGAGGAGATCTGTATACAAGGTAAAAATAGTTTTATGAAATCTGGCGGGGAAAATTTTGATTTCATACCCTGCTTAAACGACAACAAAGATCATATTTTTTTGTTAAAGCATTTAGTCGAAAAGAATATATAATTTTATGAATTTTTATTTATTATTTAAATCCTTGCATTTAATAGCAGTAATTTCTTGGATGGCCGGGCTACTTTATTTGCCTAGGATTTTTGTTTATCATGCTGAAAATTCAGAAAAAAAAGATGTAACTTCAATATTTGGAGTAATGGAAAGGCGTCTGTATTATTATATCATGAGACCAGCAATGTTATTAAGCTGGATTTTTGGAATTGTTTTAATTCATTTAAATGGACTTGAATCTTTGGCCTTTTTCTGGGTTCAGATAAAAATATTATTAGTTATCATTTTAACAATTTATAACGAATATCTTGGTAGATGTTTAAACGCTTTTAAACTAGGCAATAATACTAAATCATCAAGATTTTTTAGAATAATCAATGAAGTTCCTACAATATTGTTAATTTTGATTGTTTTTATTGTTATTTTTAAGCCAATCTAGTATTGAAATTTACATATCAGCATATATATTATAGTTATCTTAAAAATCTTAAACAAAATCCCAAACAATGAATATTCAAGAATTAAAAACAAAGTCGTCTGAACAATTGATAACTCAGGCCGAGGGTCTTGGCATAGAAAATGCAAGTACTCTTAGAAAACAAGAAATATTGTTCGCAATCCTAAAAAAACTAGCTGAAAAAGAGGAAATAACTGGAGGTGGAGTTTTACAACTACTTCAAGATGGTTTCGGTTTTTTAAGAGCTATAGAGTCTAACTACTTGCCTGGTCCAGATGATATTTACATAAGTCCAAGTCAAATAAGAAGATTTGGTTTAAGAACAGGTGATACAGTTGAAGGTCCTGTGAGGGCTCCCAAAGAAGGTGAGAGGTATTTTGCATTACTTCAGGTCGGAAAAAATTAATTTTGAGGACCCTGAAAAAGCAAGACATAAAATTGCTTTTGATAATTTAACTCCTTTGTATCCAAATAAACAATTAGTTATGGAGGTTGAAAGCAGTAAAGTTGAGAAGAAACCAGATTTAACTCCTAGACTAATTGATCTAGTAAGTCCGATCGGCAAAGGACAAAGATCATTAATTATTTCACCGCCTAAAGCAGGTAAAACTATGATATTGCAAAGTATAGCTAATTCAATCGCCGCTAATCATCCAGAGTGTTATTTAATGGTTTTATTAATAGACGAAAGACCCGAGGAAGTTACTGATATGCAAAGAACAGTTAAAGGAGAAGTTATAAGTTCCACATTTGATGAACCTGCTCAAAGACACGTTGCTGTAGCAGAAATGGTAATAGAAAAAGCTAAAAGGCTAACAGAGCATAAAAAGGATGTAGTTATTTTATTAGATTCTATAACAAGATTAGGCAAAGCTTATAATGCTGTAATACCTAGTTCAGGAAAAGTTTTAACTGGCGGGGTAGACGCTAATGCTCTTCAGAGACCAAAAAGATTTTTTGGTCCAGCAAGAAATATTGAAGAAGGTGGTTCACTAACAATTATATCTACAGCTCTTATTGATACTGGTAGTAGAATGGACGAAGTAATTTTTGAAGAATTTAAAGGAACTGGAAATAGTGAAACAATATTAGATAGAAAAATATCTGAAAAAAGAATTTTTCCAGCTATAGACATTACAAAATCTGGAACTAGGAGGGAGGAACTTATTTTTGAAAAGAATGACCTCCAGAAAATGAATGTACTAAGAAGAATAATTGCTCCAATGGGAACAATGGATGCAATAGAATTTATCAACTCAAAATTAAAGAATACTAAAAATAATGCAGAGTTCTTTAATTCTATGAACAAACCAGCTTAATTTAATTTTTTAATTATTAAATTCTAGGTATACTAAGAGTATGACAATATATGCTCTATCTAGTGGACCAGGCATTTCAGGAGTATCAATAATTAGAATTTCAGGCAAAGAGACTCAAAATGTTATTAAATCATTAACAGGACTTGAGGTACCACCGCCTAGAGTGGCTACATTAAGAAAAATAAACAATATCAACACTTCTGAGCTAATAGATGAAGGGATAGTTTTGTGGTTCCCAGGCCCTAAAAGTTATACTGGTGAAGATATGGCCGAATTCCACGTTCATGGAAGTAGAGCAGTGATTAAAGCGATACATAATTCTATTTCCCAAATTAAAAATTGCCGAATAGCAGAACCTGGAGAATTTACAAGACTAGCATTTCAAAATGGGAAGATTGATTTATTAAAAGCAGAAAGTATTTCAGATTTAATTTCTTCTGAAACTGAAATCCAACGACAACAAGCAGTAAAACTAATGAAGGGAAGATCATCAGAAAAATTTAATGGATTAAGAGAAAAGCTTTTAAAAATTTTATCATATATTGAAGCAAAGATTGATTTTCCAGATGAAGAACTACCAAAAGAAATTTTAGATAAAGTAAAAAAAATATCAAATGAAGTTTTAAAAGATATAGAAAAAATTTTAGACGATGAAAAGGTTGGTGAAATAATAAGAGAAGGATTTAAAATTGCTATTGTTGGACCAACTAATGCTGGCAAATCTAGTTTAATCAATTATTTATCAAATCGAGATGTTGCGATTGTATCAGAAATAGCTGGTACTACCCGGGATGTAATTGAAACTCATTTAAATATAAATGGCTATCCAGTTATAATTTCTGATACAGCAGGAATTAGAGAAGCTAAAGATGAAATTGAAAAAAAAGGTATAAAATTAAGTTTAAGAAAAGCTGAGGAAGCAGATCTTCGTTTAGTTGTGATAGAGCCAAAAAACCTTGATTTTGCTGGGTTTTTAAATGATCTTTTTGATGAAAATTCAATATTAGTAATTAATAAATGTGATCTGCAACAAATAAATCTTACAGAAAAAATAAAAAAACTAAGTCATGTTTTAATTTCAATTAAAAAAGATATAAATGTTAATCAATTAATTCTACTAATTAAAGACAAATTAAAAAATAAATTTATTACAAATGATAATGTTTTAATTACACGGGAAAGGCATAGGGAAAATTTAATTGAATGTTCAAATCATTTAAAAAATTTTAATTTAAAGAACGACCAAAAAGATTTTGATAAAGCAGCAGAAGATTTACGTCTTGCGACTCGCCATTTAGGAATGATAGTAGGAAAAGTCGATGTAGAAGAGATATTAGGCAGTATTTTCAACGATTTTTGCATTGGAAAATAAACGCTATTTATCTGGTTTTTCTTGCAATTTTAGAGAGTTTTTGTTGATAAATAAGGCTTATTTAGCCTAAATAACTGAAATCTTGTAAATATTTTAATCACATATAAATTTAGCTAATGCAAAATGATTTAGTATTTGATGTTGTAGTGATTGGTGGAGGTCATGCAGGATGTGAAGCTGCTGCTGCATCTGCTCGTCTTGGAGTATCAACTGCACTGTTCACTCACAATAAAAATACTATTGGTGAAATGTCTTGTAATCCAGCTATTGGTGGTTTGGGCAAAGGTCATCTTGTTCGAGAAATAGATGCTTTGGACGGCGTCATGGGAGAAGTAGCTGACAAATCAGGAATACAATTCAGACTATTGAATAGAAGTAGAGGTCCTGCAGTAAGAGGACCTAGAACTCAGTCTGACAGATCGTTATATAAGAAATTTATGCAAGAAAAACTGCTAAACTACTGTAATTTAAGGGTTTTTTCTGATCCAATTATTAAGTTCATTTTTAATAATAACAGCATAAATGGTGTAGAAACATTAAATGGCAATAAAGTTACTTGCAGTAAGATTATCTTAACAACTGGTACTTTTTTAAATGGTTTGATCCATATTGGAGAAGAAAAAACTCCTGCCGGAAGGTACAATGAGAAACCAAGTACTGGTTTGAGTGAGCAATTAAAAAAATACAAATTTAAAATTGGTAGACTTAAAACAGGAACACCTCCAAGGTTAGATTCTAGAACTATTAATTTTAAAAATCTTGAACAACAGTTAGCAGATGATAATCCTTATTTTTTTTCTTTCCTAACACAAAAAAATTTAAACAAACAGGTTTCATGTTCTATGACCTATACAAACCAAAAAGTTCATAGGATCATAGAAAAGAACTTATCTATGAGCGCCATGTATTCAGGGAGCATTCAAGGTGTTGGTCCAAGATATTGTCCCTCTATAGAAGATAAAATCGTAAAATTTGCAGATAAGTCAAGACACCAGATTTTTTTAGAACCAGAAGGTCTAAATGACTATACAATCTATCCAAATGGTATATCAACTTCACTACCTGCAGTTGTACAACAGGAAATATGCAACAATATCAGTGGTTTAGAGAATGTTAAAATAATAAGACCTGGATATGCTATAGAGTATGATTATATTGACCCGAGAGAGCTTTTTTTGACCCTCGAAACTAAGAAAATTAAAAATTTGTATCTAGCAGGACAAATAAATGGAACTACAGGGTATGAAGAAGCTGCTGCCCAAGGATTAATAGCTGGAATTAATGCAGCACTATCCTTAAAAAATGCTAGTCCATTTATCTTAGATAGATCAGATGCATATATAGGGGTTATGATAGATGATTTAGTCACAAAAGGTGTTGCAGAACCATATAGAATGTTTACATCAAGGGCAGAATATAGATTAAGCTTAAGAGCAGATAATGCCGATTTAAGATTAACACATAAAGGTATTAAAATTGGCTTAGTGCAAAGTCCTCGAAAAGAAATTTTTGCTGATAAGTTTGATAAATTGAGCAAAATATCTCTACAAATGGCTAATCTAAATATTTCACCTAATAAGGCTGCTCTTCATGGTATTAAAATAGCAAAAGATGGAATTTTCCGTACTGCTGAAGAAGTTCTGACTCATAAAGAGGTTGATATGTCTAAAATTAGAAAAATTTGGGCTGAAGTTCCAGAATATGGTATGGAAATTGATGAACAGGTAGAAATTAATGCCCATTATAGAGGATATTTAAAGAAGCAAAAAGCTGATATTTTAGCCTTTAAAAGGGATGAAAATTTAATAATACCAGATAAAATTGACTACGATCAGCTATCTGGTCTTTCTAATGAGGTTAAAGCTAAATTTAAGCTAATAAAACCTAAAACTTTGGGACAAGCCCTAAGAATTGATGGAATTACCCCTGCTGCAGTATATATTTTGTTGTCTTATGTAAAAAGAAAGTCTATTAAGCATATAGCTTAATGGAAGAAGAAATTATAAAAAAATATTCTTTATTAAAAAAATTTAACGTTTCACGTGAAACTTACTTTGACTTTGAGAGCTTAATATCAATGATAATTAAGAAAAATAAGGAAATAAACATTATAAGCAAAAAAACCGCTAAAAATGATGATATTAGGATACGTCATATAATAGATTCTGCACAAATAATTGATTTTGTTGATTTAAATTCAAATACAACCTCTGATTTAGGTACTGGAGGTGGAATGCCTGGAATAGTAATTGCAATAATTATAAAAAATCTAAAAAAAAGAATGAAATTTAATTTATATGAAAAAAGTTACAGAAAAAGTTTGTTTCTTAGAGAGGTTTCTAGAAATTTAAATTTAGACACTGAAATTATTCAAAAGGACGTTTTTTTAAGTAATAAAATTCAAACAGGAACTATAATGGCAAGGGCATTTAAACCATTGCCAGTTGTCTTAGAATTGATCTCCAAAAATTTTATTAGTTATAAAAATTTAGTTTTGTTCATGGGAAAAAATGGAAAACAAATTTTGGAGGATACTCTAAAGGTTTGGGATTTTGAATATATTAAAAAAAAGAGTCTTACAAACAAAGATTCTTTTTTATTAAATATAAAAAATATTAAAAAAAAATTAAATTGATGCAAGTTATTTCTATAATAAATCAAAAAGGTGGAGTTGGCAAAACTACAACTGTGATAAATCTTGCAGCCGGCTTATCTAAACAAAATAAAAAAATTTTAGTTATAGATTTGGACCCCCAAGGAAACGCTACCACTGGTTTGGGATTGTCTAATATAGAAAATTCTAACGATACAATTTATAGTGTACTGAATGGTACAAAAACTTTATCTGAAGTAATCAAAAAAACTAAATTTGACAATTTAGATATTGTTACTTCAAATGTAGATTTATCAGGATTAGAGGTAGAAACCGCTGGAGATAACAAAAGAGCTTTTATTTTAAAGAATCAATTAATGGCTAATTTTAAGGATTCTAGAGCAAATTATGATTATCTATTAATTGATTGCCCACCATCACTAAGTCTGCTGACTGTCATGGCTTTAGTATCATCTAAATCACTTTTGGTGCCTCTTCAAACAGAATTTTTTGCTTTAGAAGGGCTAACTCAATTAATGAAAACAATTGACCGAGTAAAAGTTAGTTTAAACCCTGAGTTAAAAATTAGAGGAATCCTTTTAACTATGTACGATAAAAGAAATAAACTTTCTTCTCAAGTAGAAAAGGAAGCAAGGGATTATTTCAAAAATCAAGTTTATAATAATGTAATTCCACGAAATGTAAGATTATCAGAAGCTCCTTCTCATGGAGTTCCGGTTTTGGTTTATGACAAAACATGTCCTGGTAGTAAGGCATATTTTAATTTTACCGATGAATTTATCAATCAAGAAAATCAAATTGAAAGTGCTGCATAATGGATTCATTTAAAATTAAAAAAGGGCTTGGTAGGGGATTATCTTCTCTAATTGGAGATAATAAAATTGAGTCAAATGTTAATAAATTATCAATTGGTGAGCTCGTTAGAAATAGATATCAACCAAGAAGATCATTTGATGAAGAAAGTCTTGAAGAATTAACAAATTCCATAAGAGAAAGAGGAATAATTCAACCGATTATTGTTAGAAAATCAGAAAATGAAAATTCTAAATTTGAGATAATTGCTGGAGAAAGAAGGTGGATAGCAGCTCAAAAAGCAGGATTACATGAGGTACCAGTTGTCGTAACTGAAGTTGATGATCTTAAATCTTTAGAATTTGCAATAGTAGAAAATGTTCAAAGACACGATTTAAATGCTATAGAAGAAGCGCAAGGATACCAAAGACTAATAAATGAATTTTCCTATGATCAAGAAAAAGTAGCAAGGTTTATAGGAAAAAGTAGGAGTCATGTTACTAACTGCATTAGATTATTAAGCTTGCCTAAGGATGTTTTAAATCTAATTGAAAAAAATAAATTGTCCCCGGGTCATGGAAAAATATTAGTAGGTTTAGATAATGCAAGTTTTTTGGCAAACAAAATTATAGATAAAAAACTTTCTGTCAGACAAGCAGAAAACTTAGTAAAAATTTTTAAAACAAATAAAATATCAAAAAAATCACACAAAGATCCAAATTTAAAAGAACTTGAACAGTTACTTATAGAAAAAATTGGTCTAAATGTATTAATTAAAAATAAAAAAAATAACTCAGGTTCAATTTTATTTGAATACAAAGATATTGATCAATTAAACAAAATTATAGAAATAATTAAGTCCCACTATTAGTTTTAAAAGCTATAGAAATAATAAAATCTGTTAGTATATTAATTGAATTTGTAGCATTTTTCTTTATTAAAAGCTCTATCTCATTCGTTTTATATATTAATTTTTCAGTATTTTTAAGATCCCAATATTTAATCTGTTGTTTTACAATTTCTTTATCTTTCCAAAAAATTGGTGGTTTAAAAGATGAAATTATGCTTTCAACATTTTTATCATTATTAATTTGAGATAGAAGTTTATATAATCTTTTCGTTTTAATCAAAAGAGTTCTTGTAATTAATATAGAGTCATCTAAAGAAAAATTATTTTCATTTAAAATATTAATTGTTTTTCTATAATTTTTAGATAAACAGCTATCAATCAATTCAGATATATTATAATTTTCAGCAAGATTGGTTAGTTTCAAAATTTCTTCTAAATTAATTTTATTTTTATTTTTTATATAAGCTTCAATTTTGTTAAGTTCATTTTTCAAGTTTTGTCTATCTCCTCTACTTCTTTCTACTAATAAATTTATTAATTGTTGAGATATTGGAATTTTTTTTTCGTTAAAGAATTTGTTAACTAAGGTATTTAAAGTTTTTAAATTATCAGCATAAAAAGGGATACATATTGTACTTTTATCTTTTTCAAAAAAATTTCTTAATTTTGATTTCTTGTCTAAAATTTCAGCATTAATTATAATTTTTATATCTTTTACATCTTTTTCTATAATTTCTTCAATTATATTAAATATTTTATCTCCAGCTCGAGAAATTATAACAATTTTTTTGTTTTCAAAAAAAGATTTAGATAAAATGCTATTGAAAAAATTGTTTGTATCATCCAAAATTTCTTTTTCATCATATCTATAAATATTTTTATTCGAGTTTGTATTGAATAAATTTTCAATAGTTTCATTTTTATGACCTTCATTTTCGCCGTAAAATAAATAAAAATTGGTCTTTTCTGAATTAATTTTATTTAATTCAAATGATTTTATTATCATCTTATTATATTGAGTGTAATTTTAAGTTTATATCTTTAATTATTTCGTTTATTAAATTTTCTTGAATATTATTTTCATACTGTTTTAGATCAAATTTATTTGACATATTTTTGTAACTAAAATTTTTAGATAAGTTGAGATTATTTATTTCTTTGTTATCTTTTAAAATACTAATATTTGTTTTAATCGACATATTAAATATTTTAGCATCACCTGTATTATCTTTAGAAACAATTAAAATTTCTTTAGTCCCTTTAATTTTTAATTTATAAAATTTATTTTTATTTTTTTCATCTGTTAAATTTTTTAAATTTCTAGCTATTAGTTTTTCAACTTTATTTTGATTTATCAATTCAATATCAATTATAGCAAAATCATTTTCTTTAGATGAATATATTGCTTCATAACTACAGCTTGTTAAAATAAATAAAAATAATAAATAAAATTTTTTCATAACTTTTAAATAATTATTAAGTTTATTAGTCTATTTGGAATAAATATAGTTTTTTTTATAGTTTTGTTGGTCATAATTTTTTTTATACTGGAATTGTTTTTAATTTGTTCCAGCATCTCTTTTTCTGTAATATTGATTTTTGCATCAATTATTGCTCTTTTTTTTCCGTTAATTTGAACAACACATTTAAATACATCTTCAATTAGTTCACTTTCATTGACTTCAGGCCAATTAATAGATTTTCCTTCATTTAAATTTTCAAGACATTCTGATGAAAAATGTGGAATAAATGGTGACAATAAAAATAAAATTTTTTTATAATTATTTTTTAAGTTTTTTTTATCAATAGGTTTTTCAACTTCTTTTATTAAAAAATTGTACATTTCATAAAAATTAGCAATTATTACATTATAATGAAAATTATTTAAATTTTTTGTTACCTTATCAATTAAGCGATTTGTAAATTTATCTAATTTTTCAGAATTTTTTGTATCTTCATTTGAATTAATCTTTTCAATTATTTTAAGATGAAGAGCCCATAATTTTTGTAAAAATTTATAAGATGCTAACATCCCTTGGTCTGACCATTGTACATCTTTTTCAGGAGGACTATCTGATAAAATAAATATTCTTACTGCATCAGCACCAAAATTTTCAATAATCATTTCTGGATCAATGGTATTTTTTTTTGATTTTGACATAGACTCATTTGCACCAACAATTATTTTTTCAGATGGATCATTTTTTTTATAAAAATTTTTTCCATCTTCGCTATAAACTTGATTTGGACTTAACCAATTGTTGTTTTTATCTTTATATGTTTCATGACATACCATCCCTTGAGTAAAAAGTCCTTTGAATGGCTCAGTTTCATTAAATTTATCATTTTTGAAAGAAAGAGCTTGCATAAAAAATCTTGAGTAAAGGAGATGAAGAATAGCATGTTCAACACCTCCAATATATTGATCTACTGGCATCCAATAATTAATTTCCTCTTGATTGAAACCATAATTAATTTCTTTTGGAGAACAAAATCTTAAAAAATACCATGAGGAGTCAACAAAGGTATCAAGTGTGTCAGTTTCCCTGACATAATTTTTACCATTTATAGAAATGTTTTTCCATTTTTCATTAAAATCTAAGGGATTGCCCTTGCTGTTTAAATCTATTTTTTCAGGCAATTTTACTGGCAAGTCTTTTAAAGGAATTTTAATTGGTTTATTATTTTCATCATATGCAATAGGTATAGGGCAACCCCAATATCTCTGTCTTGAAATTCCCCAATCTTTAAGTCTGTAATTAATTTTTTTTTTTCCTAAATTGTTTTTTTCAAGATAATCAATTGTTTGTTTAATAGACTCATCAGGAACTTTTAAATTATTTAAAAAATCCGAATTGATAATTATTCCTGGTCCAGTATAGGCTTCTTTTTCAATCTTAAAATCTTTTACATTTTCAGGTTTTACTACTGGAGTTACTTTTAAATCATATTTGATAGCAAAATCTAGATCTCTTTGATCATGTGCTGGGCAACCAAAAACTGCTCCAAATCCATAGTCCATTAGAACAAAATTTGCAAAAAAAACTGGAACTTTTATTTTTTTATTTAAAGGATTAATAGCTAATAAATTTGTTTTAAAACCCATTTTTTCAGCTGAAGCAATAGATTCTTCAGTAGTGCCGGTCTTTGAACATTCTTTTTTAAACTTTATAAATTCATCGTTATTTTCATAAAATTTGGATATTGGATGATCAACTGAAAGAGCAAGAAAAGAAAATCCAAATAAAGTATCAGGTCTTGTTGTATAACATTTGATTTTGTCTATAGAATTATTTCCTTCAATCTTAAAATCTATTTCACAACCAAAAGATTTACCTATCCAATTTTTTTGCATAATTTTTACTTTATTTGGCCAATTATCTAATTGATTTAAACCCTTCAATAGATCTTCCGAAAATTTAGAAATATTAAAAAACCATTGATTTAATTTTTTTCTTTCAACTGTAACACCAGATCTCCAACCTTTTCCGTCTATAACTTGTTCATTTGCTAGAACTGTTTGTTCTATTGGATCCCAATTTACATAATTTTCTTTTCTAAAGACCAATCCTTTATCGAATAATTCTAAAAAAAATTTTTGTTGATGTTTATAATATTCAGGCGAGCAAGTAGAAATTTCTCTATCCCAATCAATAGATAACCCAAGTTTTTTTAATTGTGATTTCATTGTAGAAATATTTGACTCTGTCCATGATTTTGGATCTAAATTATTTTCTCTAGCAGCATTTTCAGCTGGCATGCCGAAAGAGTCCCAGCCCATAGGATGTAAAACGTTATATCCTTGCATAATTTTAAATCTAGCCAAAACATCACCGATTGTATAATTTCTAACATGCCCCATGTGTATTTTTCCTGAAGGATATGGGAACATTTCAAGGCAGTAAAATTTTTTCTTATTTTTCTCGACCTTAGTTTTGAAAAATTTCTTTTCCTCCCAATAAATTTGCCATTTTTTTTCTATGGTTTTAAAATTATATCGAGACACGTTTTAGATTTAAGTAGATTAATTTAATTTAATTTTTTTTTTTCGTTGGAACAACTCTTACTTCTCCTTCTTCTTCTCTTATCTTCTCCAAATCTTTTGTTTTAATCAAAGCAGCTTTTTTTAAAATTGCTAATTTAATATCATTATTTAATTCGCTCTTAACAAGATTAATTTTACAATTATTATTAATTTCACAAATTTTTTTATGAATATTAACTTTAATAGCATCAGATCTAATTTCATTTGTTAAAAAATTAACAGTAATTTTTATATATTCTTTTTCATTTTCTTCGGAATTATACCAATCAGTTATAATTATTCCTCCACCATAGTCTGCATTTACTAAAGGAACAAAATCTAAAATTTCTATACTTGCACGCCAAAGTTCATTTGAACTTGCAAATTGAAACTCTCCACCTTGGCCAATTTTACCTAAATTTTTTATTCTAAATCCACGACCTTCTTCCATATTTTTTTTTACTCTTTCTTTTGCATTTACAGGTGTTTTTGTTGCATCGGTTTTTCTATAAATTCCGCAACTGTTAATTCCCAATATTATTATTAGAAGAGTGATAAAATTGATTAACTTTGAATAATTCATTGTATATTTTTTTAGATAGGACATTGATCTTTTTAATACTAATTATTTCAGGTTTTAAAGTTTTAATTATATATATCATATAAGATCAAATTAGCCTTGATTTAGAACAAAAATAAAGTGACATATATGTCACAAACTTGATAAAAAATGCCTAAAATTAAAGAAAATAGGACATTAGTAAGTTTGCTATTGTTATAAATGGCCATTCATAAATTAATATTAATTTAAAAGGAGTAATTATGGATAACTTGAAAAAAATAGGACTTTCAGCTTTAGCGGGATCTATGGTTGCGCTATCTGCAAGTGCTGTAGAAATGTCTGTTTCAGGTAGTACTGAAATGTCATACGTTTCTGAAGATGGGCAAACTGATACTGGTGCAGCTGACCACACTGGTTCGCCTTTTGGTATGAATACATCTTTGAGTTTTTCTGGATCAGGTGAAACTGATTGGGGAACTCTTTCATTAACAAGAACAATTAATGACGGTTTAGCTTCTTCTCTATCTCAACACAATACATTGGATATGGGTGATGCTGGTAAACTATCTTTTGACTCAAAAGGTGGTGACTTAACTGGTGTTGGAGCTAATGATGATTTATTACCATATGCTTACGAAGAAAGTTGGACTCACGTTGGAACAGGACCAGTTTCTGGTTTAAGTTCAAACAACGTAATCGGATACCGAAATACTTTTGGTATAGTTTCTGTATCAGGTGGTTTCAATAAAGCTAACGGTGCAGGTGGAAATGGTGACCAAGGTAATACTGGTGGTGGAAATGCTGGTAGTGCAAGTGATATCTATATCACTGTAGCACCAAACGACAACATTACTGTTGGCGCTGGTTACGCAAACTTGGACAACAATAGTGGGGTAGATAGAACTGAAGACACAAACCAAACTATTGTACAAGCTAAGTTCACTTCAGGTCCATTTTCTGTTGGTTACTTAACTGCTCACCAAAGCGGTGGAACTACAGAAGGTTATGGATCTCAAGAGCATGAAGCATACTCATTAGCGTTTAACGTTAATGAATCATTCTCAGTATCAATGGGTAAATATGATATTACTTTTGATGGTGATGGAAATACTGGTGATGTAACTGAAACTTCAAAAGGTTTTGGTGCTGCATACACTATGGGTTCTGCAACATTAAAAGCTTCATTCAACTCAGTTGATGATTATGGTGGAACTGCAGGATTTGAAGAAGACGCGATGGATATCGGTCTTACTTTTGCATTCTAAATATAGTTTAAAAGTTTAAAATTTCGGCCCTATTATTTATTTAATAGGGCCGTTTTTTTTTATAAAGAATTTAATTTTTCAAAAAATATATTTAAATAGGGATCAAACTTTTTATTAATATTCATTGAATCTTTGTATATAGGTTTTCTTGCTTGAGCAGCACTGACGGTTCTTATTGTTTTCTTATTTTTATAGTGTTCAAGACAATTATTTTCCCAATCTAATTCACAGAAATTTATTAATTCTTTTATTTCTTTTGTAGTGTTTGAAATTAAATTCTCATAACTAATTTCGTAAATTGTTTTAGGATATTTTTTTTCCCAAAACTTCATCAGTTTTTTATAATCATTGAAAAAGCTTAATAAATCATCTAAATCATAAGCAAAATCAAGGCCATCGTCAAAAATGTTTTTGTATAATGATAAACTATTGTCTTTTAAATTTCTTTTACAATGAATAATTATAGAATTTGGAAAAATTGATTTAATAAATCCTATCCAAAAAAAGTTTAAAGGAGCTTTATCTGTAATAATTTTTTCTTGAATATTATATTTATCTAAAAAATGAAAATATTCTTTTTGGATTTTTTTAAATCTTTCTGAATCTATTAAAGTTGAATCTAATTCTCCATCTTTAAAAAAATATTTACTTATTAAAGATCTTAAATATGGTAATTCTCCCGATCCATAAACTTTAGAGTGAGATGAGATAATTTGTTCAACTAATGATGTTCCAGATCTAGGCAAACCTAATACAAATATAATTTTTTTTCCTAAATTATTTATTTTATTTTTTTCAACATCATAATTATCAAAATTTTTTATTATATTATCAAAAAGCCTTGTAATCTTTTTTTTATTATAATTAATACTTTCTTTTTTTAATTTATTTCCTTCAGCAATATGCTCAAACGATTTTTTATAATCATTTATATCTTCATAAGCTTTAGCGAGACCAAAGTTTAAATCAATTTTTTCAACTTTATTAATGTCTATATTTTTGATTTTATTATTCATTTCTATTAAATGTTCATCACCGGCTGTATATTTTGAAATTCTACTTAGCATCCTATCTGCTTTTGTAAATTTTGGGTTTAATTTCAAAATATTTCTGAAATAAAGTTTTGCATTATCAAAATCCCCAATATCTTGATAAGCTAGTGCTAAATTATATAATATTGTTAAATTTTCATTATCTATATTTTGTGCTTTCTTATAATAAAAGATTGCTTCTTCGTTTTTGTTTAAATCATTTTTAAGATTACCGTAATTCAATAATGTATTAATATGATTTGGATCAATTTCAAAAGCTCTTTTAAAATATTTATCAGAATTTTCAAACTCTCCAGCTAAACGAAATAGATTTGCTATATTACTCAGTGCTGCAATATTATTTGAATCTAATTTTAAACTGCTTAAAAAATAATGCTTAGCCTCCTTAAACTTACCAAGCTCTTTATAGCTTAATCCAATTAAATTAAATAAAAATGAAGATTCAGGATATTTTCGTAATAAGGTATTTCCTTTTTGAATAACATCAATAAATTTTTTAATATTAAACAAATTCATTAATTTTTGTGCCTCTTTATTAAAAAAATCAGTACTATTAATCATATTTTTTATTTTAATTGTTTTTATTTATTATTAAACTTTTTTAAAGTAAGAAATTCCAGCAAAACCATGTATGGCTAATTTCATGGCTCTTTTTAAATTATATTTATTAATACCTCCCAAAGCTATAATTTTTCTGTTAGATAATTTTGTTAAATTTATAAATTTATATATTCCTAATTCTTTAGTTGTTTTTTTTACTTTAAAAATTGGAGATAAAAAAATTGCTTTTACACCTTGTTTTTCTTTAATTCTTATTTCATTTAAATTGTGAGCTGAGCCTAAAATTATAAAATTTTTTTTCCTACTAAATAAATTTATTTTTAATTCTTTATTAAATGAGGGTATATAAGCACCATCTAAATTTAATTTCAAAGCCAATTTAATATTATTAGAAAGAAAAAATTTTCGGTTAGTACTTTTACAAAATTTTTTAATTTCTGATATTTTTTTTTCATCATGGTTAGTCAAATAATTTCTATATATTATTGCAATATTTCTATTTAAATTATTTATTTCATTCTTTTCAAATTCACTTATAAAGTAGAATAGTTTTGGTAAATTTTTATGCATAAAAGCGTTAATAATCTAATTCTTATAGAAAATGAAATAAAGCAATTTCTTTTTGATAAATCTGTAAACAATTTACCTAACATAATAGCAATAAGTAAAACTTTTCCTATGAGTTCAATATTACCGTTAATAAACCACGGTCATGAACATTTTGGTGAGAATAAAGTTCAAGAGGCAATTTCAAAATGGGAAAATATAAAACAGGACTTTAAAAATATAAAATTACATCTTGTTGGTAATTTACAATCAAATAAAGTTAAATCAGCATTAAAAATATTTGATTACATTCACTCATTGGATAATCTTAAATTAGCAGAAAAAATTTCAAAAGAACAAATTAAATATGAAAAAAAAGTTAAAATTTTTATTCAGGTTAATGTTGGAAATGAAATTCAAAAAAATGGTATTGAGA
Organism: uncultured Pelagibacteraceae bacterium; assembly: GCA_902564245.1. Lineage (GTDB taxonomy): Bacteria > Pseudomonadota > Alphaproteobacteria > Pelagibacterales > Pelagibacteraceae > Pelagibacter. The sequence continues at coordinate 21,676 of CACFAF010000007.1, forward strand.
TAAGTAATTTAGAGACTTTCTATAAAAAATGTATAGAAGAATTTGATTTAGATATAATTGGATTAATGTGCCTTCCACCAAAAAATGCAGGCGCTGCAAATTATTTTTTAATGATGAAAAAACTTATTAAAGACTTAAATCTAAAAGAATTAAGCATGGGAATGTCTAATGATTATTTGGAAGCTGTGAAACACAATTCATCTTATGTAAGAATTGGTACTAAAATTTTTGGTGAAAGAGTTTAATTTATTTTTATTTTTGTTTTTTTATTTATAATTTTTACAAGAATTAAAAAATCTTTTTTATCTAAAGCTATACATCCTTCTGTAGGTTTATAGTTCTTGGTCAAATGTATAAATATAGCACTTCCTTTAAAGGGAATTTTTTTAATATTATAATTTATAACTAAAAAATAATCATAATTATTACTTTTTCTAAATAACTTTTCATGTTTTAAATTTAGTTGAGTTGTAATTTCGGAGTTGTAAAGTTTACTTCTTACATCATTACACCAACCAAGATTTTTAGAAATTTTTTTTAGTGGAAGTTTAGTAATGGGTTTTTTTACCCTATCTGGTCTATAATAAATTTTGTCTAAAGAAAATAATCCTCTAGGAGTTGAATAATCTCCTTCAATTTTTTTTGATTTTATACCATTTTTACCTATACAACATTTAAAGGTAAAATTATCTACAATTAACGTATCTTTATTTTTTAATCTTATTAGCATAAGTTATAATTTAATGATCAAACAAATTGTTAACATTGTAGAGTTTCAGACTTTATATAATATTTTGTCTGAAGTTAAGAGTATATTATTATTTAATATATCAAACTTTATAAGTACTGAGGAATTCTTAGATAATTTAAAAAAAAACCAAGGAAAAAATTCAATCATTATTACAAAATCTTTAAATAATAAATTATTAAAGAATAGAGAAATAAATAAAAAAAATATTATAATTATTGAGAAGACTCCAATTTCATTAGAAAAATTAGTTGAAAAAATAAACATTCAATTAATAAAGCAAAAGTTTGATTTTCAATCAAATATAGTTTTAAAAGATTATACGTTAGATTTAAATTCAAGAATAATCACAAAAAATAAGATTGATTTAAAATTAACAGAAAAAGAAGTTGATATACTTGTTTTTTTTAAAGAAAATAAAGATCCACAATCTATTGATATTTTGCAAAGTAAAGTTTGGCAATATTCTACTGATTTGGAAACTCATACAGTAGAAACACATATTTATAGATTAAGAAAAAAAATTAAGGATAAATTTCAAGATGAAAATTTCATTTTGAGTAAAGACAATGGTTACTCAATTTAATAAAAAAAAAAATCTAATAGCTAAAGATTTAAGATCACCCAAATATAAGCCAAGAATCGTTAAACCAAAAAAAGGTAAAGGTAGTTTTAAAAGAAAGAAAAAATAATCTTTTAAAGTCTAGCTCCTATTTGTTGAATTACTTTTGAAGACATTTCAGTACCTTTATCTAGACTTTCTTTTAAAGACATATTATTCACATGTCCGTGTAAAAAGCCTGCAGCAAAAAGATCACCTGCTCCAGTTAAATCAACAATTTTGAGTCCTTGTTTAATACCGCATTCAACAACTTCATCTCCATTAATAGCAACTGCACCTTTTTCACCTCTAGTAACTACTATTAATTTACCAAGTTGTTTAGCAAAATTCATTACTTCATTAAAATTTTTAGCATCAATCAATGATGTAATTTCTTGTTCATTGGCAAATGTAATATCCAATTTGTTTTTTACTAAATCTAAAAAATGAGGTTTATGTCTATCAACACAAAATTGATCTGATAAAGACATTGCAACTTTATTTGCGTTATTAATTGCTTTTTCAAATGCTTTCTTAGGTTCACCTTCATCCCAAAGATAACCTTCAAGAAATATCATTTCACTTTTTTTAATTGCATCTGTATCAACATCATTTTCATTAATTTTTCCTGCAGTACCTAAAAATGTACACATAGTTCTTTCTGAGTCTGGAGTAACTAAAATTAAACAAGTTCCAGTTGGCAACTTTTCTTTTTTTTTTGAGTAAAAATATTTTACATTTTCTTTTTTTAATCCTTCTTCATATTTTCCTCCAAAATTATCATCAGATATTTTGCCGATGAAACCTACTTTATTTCCTAGTTGAGAAATACCTACTATAGAATTTGCGACTGATCCACCAGAAACAGTTTTTTCTATTTTAAGGTTTGTTAATAATTTTTTGAATTCACTTTCATCAAAAATTAATTTCATTGTACTTTTTGTTAGTTGATTTTGAATAATAAAATTATCATCCACTTTACAGATAACATCTACAATCGCATTTCCTATTCCTAAAATTTTCATAATTAAGCTTTCTTTGTTTTTATTGGTGATTTTCTATGAGGATAACAAGTAGTACAAATTTTACAAGTTAAACCGTAACATTCTCTTGCTTTACAATATTCTCTTCCATAATAAATTATTTGAAGGTGAAGTTTATTCCAAAATTTTTTAGGGAATACTCTTTTTAAATCTTTTTCTGTTTGAATAACATTTTTACCATTAGTTAACCCCCATCTTTGTGCCAATCTATGAATATGAGTATCAACTGGAAAAGCGGGATGACCAAATCCTTGTGACATAACTACACTCGCAGTTTTGTGACCAACACCTGGGAGTTTTTCAAGCTCTTCAAAATTTTCAGGAACTTTTCCATTATGTTTTTCCATTAGTTGTTTAGAGAGAAAGTAGACACTTTTGGCTTTAATTCTAAAAATACCTATGCTTTTAATTAATTTTTCAATTTTTTTTCTTCCTAACTTAATAAAATGTTCTGGCTTATTGTATTTTGGATAAATATTTTTTGTAACATTATTTACGTTAACATCAGTGGTTTGAGCAGATAATAATACTGAAACTAATAGAGTAAATTTATTCCGATGTTTTAAAGGTATTGGTGTTTTTGGATAAATTTTATTTAATATTTTTAATATTATTTTAGATCTTTGAATTTCATTCATTTAAAATTCAAAACATCTCTCATTGAATAAAGACCAGGTTTTTTATTCATTAACCATTTAGCCGCTAAAAATGCTCCCTCTGAATATAGAGCCCTATCAAATGCTTCGTGATTTAAAGTAATTATTTCTTTACCACTTGAAAAAGTTACTTCATGTTGACCAATAACTTCTCCTTTTCTTATTGAATTAAAATTGATTTTTTTTCCATAAGGAAAAGATTTTTTGTTTAAATATTTTTTACCTATCATTTTATAAAAGTTCTTACTTTTTCCAACTGCTATACCTTTTCCTAGCATTAGAGCTGTTCCTGAAGGGTGGTCTTTTTTATGTTTATGATGAATTTCAAAAACTTTACTTAAAAAATTATTTCCAAGAGACTTTGATGCAATCTCAGTTAAATACATTAATAAATTTATTCCTAAACTCATATTACCAGCTCTAAGTACAGGAATTTTTTTTGCATATTTTTTAATTAAGTTATCGTCTTTTTTAGAAAATCCAGTTGTTCCAATTACTACTCTTTTTTTTAATTTTGCAGCAATTTTTAAAACTTCTAATGTGCATTTAGGAACTGTAAAATCTATTATTAAATTAACATTTTTAAAAGCCTGTGCTGTATTTAAGCTAGGTTTAATTCCACCAATTTTTTTCTTAATAATTCTATTTTCTGTAATAGTAACTAACTTAAAATTTTTGTCTAATTTAGCAGATTTAATAATTTGTTGACCCATTCTTCCCATACACCCTGTGATAGCTAAATTAATTTTTTTCATTCTTGGATAATGTATAAAACTATCATAACTAGTAAAACAATTATAGCCCAAATAGATAAATTTGTTAAAAACTGTTTTAATTTTGAATTAGATCTAAGAAATGCTGGAAGAACTAATATTAAAACAGCTATTAAAGATATTGCTGGGACGATTTCTTCCATTCCCATTTTTTAATTTTTCCAAAAAGTCTTAGCTTTTTGAAAGAATTTTTTAATACTTGGATTTGATTTTTCATTTTCAATTTCTCTAAATTTTTCAAGTAATTCCTTTTGTTCTTTATTTAAAGATATCGGAACCTCAGTATTAACTTGTACGTATAGATCACCAGCTCCACTTCCTCTCATAAAAGGCATTCCTTTACTTTTCAATCTAAATTGTTTTCCACTTTGTGTACCTGCTGGTATTTTTATTTTTGCTTTTCCACCATCTATTGTTGGTATTTCTATAGAAGTTCCTAAAGCAGCATCCGCTATTGAAATTGGACATTCAAAAAATAAGTTTTCATCTGATCTTTTAAATAAGTCATGAGAGTAGACATTAATAAATAAATAAAGATCACCATTTCCTGCACCTCTTGAGCCTGCCTCTCCTTTTCCAGCAAGTCTTATTCTAGTTCCATCATCAACCCCTTTAGGTATTGTTACAGATAATCTTTTAGAAGCTTGTTTTTTTCCTTGTCCATTACAACTAGAACATGGATTTGTAATTTCTTCACCTGATCCAGAACATTGAGGACATGTTTGTTGAACTGTAAAAAAACCTTGACTTGATCTAACTTGCCCATGACCCCCGCACATTGAACATGATCCTGCATCATGACCAGGTTTAGAACCACTTCCTTTGCAAGTGTCACATTTTTCAGACGTTGAAAACTTAATATCTTGTTTTTTTCCACTATAGGCTTCCTCTAAAGTTATTGATAAATCATACCTTAAATCTGATCCCCTATTATTTGCCTTTCTACCTCTTCTGCTACTTCCTCCAAATCCTTCTCCAAAAAAATCTTCAAAGATATCTGAGAAATGACCAGAAAAGTCAAAGTTTCCAAAGCCTCCTCTTCCACCTCCTCCATTTTCAAATGCTGCATGTCCAAAATTATCATAGTTCTGTTTACGTTCAGAGTTTGATAAAACATGATAAGCTTCAGAAGCTTCCTTAAATTTTTCTTCTGCTGCTTTATCACCTGCATTTTTATCTGGATGATATTTAACGGCTAATTTTCTATAAGCTGATTTAATTTGATCTGCTGTGGAACTTTTATTTACACCCAAGACGTCATAATAATCTCTTTTTGCCATAACTAATTATAGACAAATAGTTGTTAGCTTAGGCGCTTTTTTCTTTATTTTCGTCTTTTACTTCTTCAAAGTCTGCATCAACAACATTATCGTCTTTTTTTCCTTCTTCTTTTTTTGCATCTTTTGGTGCATCACTTGGCTTAGCGCTTTGTTGAGACTTATAAATCGCTTCACCTAATTTCATTGATGCTTGAACTAATTCTTGAGTTTTCTTTTTTATATCCTCAACATCAGTTCCTTTCAAAGAGTTTCTTAAATTAGCAGAAGCTGTTTCTATAGCTTTTTTGTCTGCTTCTGAAACTTTAGGCCCATGTTCTTTTAAATTTTTTTCTGTAGAATGTAATAAAGTATCGGCTTGATTTCTCGAGTCAACTGCCTCTCTTTTTTTCTTATCTGCTTCTTTATTAGATTCTGCTTCTTTTACCATTTTGTTTATTTCTTCATCACTTAAACCACCTGAAGCTTGAATTTGAATTTTTTGTTCTTTACCAGTTCCTTTATCCTTTGCAGAAACGTTGACGATACCGTTTGCATCAATATCAAAAGTTACTTCAATTTGTGGAACTCCTCTTGGAGCTGGTGCTATACCAACTAGTTCAAAATTACCTAAGATTTTATTATCTGAAGCCATTTCTCTTTCACCCTGTAAAACTCTTATTGATACAGCTGGCTGATTGTCTTCGGCGGTTGAAAATACCTGACTTTTTTTAGTAGGTATTGTAGTGTTTTTGTCAATTAATTTTGTAGATACTCCACCTAGTGTTTCAATTCCTAAAGAAAGCGGAGTAACATCGAGTAAAAGAACATCTTTAACATCTCCTTGTAGAACTCCTGCTTGAATAGCTGCACCCATAGCAACAACTTCATCTGGGTTAACACTTTTATTTGGGTCTTTTCCAAAGAAATTTTTAACAGTCTCAATAACTTTTGGCATTCTAGTCATTCCACCGACCATCACTACTTCATTAATATCATTTGCTGTAAGCCCAGCATCTTTTAGAGCTGTTTTGCATGGAGGGAGTGTTTTAGTAATTAAATCCTCTACTAGAGCTTCTAATTTTGCTCTAGTCATTTTTAAATTAATGTGTTTTGGTCCTGTTTTATCTGCAGTTATAAAAGGTAAGTTTACATCAGTTTGTTCTGCAGAAGATAATTCTATTTTAGCCTTTTCTGCTGCTTCTTTTAATCTTTGAAGAGCAAGTTTATCTGATTTTAAATCAATACCATTATCTTTCTTAAATTCTGCAACTAAATAATCTACAATTGTATTATCAAAGTCTTCACCACCTAAAAAAGTATCCCCATTTGTAGATTTAACTTCAAATACACCATCTCCTAATTCAAGAATTGAAACATCAAAAGTTCCACCTCCTAAATCATAAACCGCAATTTTTTTATTTGTCTTTTTATCTAAACCATATGCTAGAGAAGCTGCAGTTGGTTCATTTATAATTCTTAAAACCTCTAATCCTGCAATTTTACCTGCATCTTTCGTAGCTTGTCTTTGTGCATCATTAAAATATGCAGGTACAGTAATAACTGCCTTTGTTACTTCTTGACCTAAATATTTTTCAGCAGTCTCTTTCATTTTTTGTAAAATAAAAGCTGATATTTGAGAAGGTGAATATTTTTGTGACTTTGATTCTATCCAAGCATCTCCTTTTTCTGAATTTACTATTTTAAATGGTGCTGATTGAATATCTTTCTTTACAGTTGGGTCTTCAAAATTTCTTCCAATTAATCTTTTAACAGCAAAAATTGTATTTTCTGGATTAGTTACTGCCTGCCTTTTTGCTGGTTGACCAATTAATTTTTCATTTTCTTCTGTAAAAGCAACAACTGAAGGAGTAGTTCTTGCACCTTCAGCATTTTCTAATACTTTAGCCTGTGTTCCTTCCATTATAGCAACACATGAATTTGTTGTTCCTAAATCTATACCAATTACTTTGCTCATAGTTTTTTAATTCCTTGCTTTCATATAAGTGTTAATTTTCAATGTACAAGTTTATTTACCACCTATTTTGACTCTTTTTTTTCCTTATTTTCCTCATTTTTTTTATCATTTGCGTTATTAGTTTCTTTTTTTTCAGTTTTTTTTGAAACACCAACTAATGCTGGTCTTAATAGTCTATCCTTCATTGTAAAACCTTTTTGAATTTCTTGTATTATTGTTCCTGGTTCTTTTTGTTCATCTTCTATTTCCATCATCGCTTGATGAAAGTTTGGATCCAGTTTTTTGTTGATTGAATTTATAGGTTCAATATTATTTTTTTTAAAAATAGATAAAATATCCTTATTAATTATTTCTAAATGTTCTAGAGTTTTTTTTAAACTTTCAGAATTTTTTAAACTCTCGTCATTTTTTAAAGACTCTTTTGCTCTTTCAAGATTATCTATTAGATTTAAACTTTCTCTAGCGAATGAAAAACCACCATACTCAAAAGCTTCATCTTTTTCTTTTTCATACCTTCTTCTTTGATTCTCCATTTCTGCAAAGGTTCTAGCTATTTTATCTTCTAGTTCTGCAACTTTTTCTTCAGGAGTTAAACTTTTTTCTTCTTCTTCGGTTTTTTTATTATCTTCTAAATTTTTATTTTCTGGATTTTCTTGATTTATATTATTTTTTTCTTCTTTTATGTTTTGATCTTTTTCCATTATAACTTATATGGTAAGAAATTTTATAATTGCTAGATGTTAAATAAAAAAATTAAAGAAATCTTGATAGGGACTAATAATATTGGAAAACTTAAGGAAATTAAGGATTTATTGCCGAAATCAACCAAAATTTACTCAACTAAAGATTTTAAATTAAAGAGCCCTAAAGAAAGCGGAAAATCTTTCTTAAAAAATTCTTTAATTAAAGCAAAATTTTTTTCTGAAAAGACAAATTTGATATGTTTAGCAGATGATTCTGGTCTTGAGATTGATATCTTAAATGGTAAGCCAGGAATATTTTCAGCTAGATGGGGAGGTGCTAAAAATAATTTTAATAAAGCTATTTCAAAAGTTTTTCGAGAACTTTATAAAAAAGATAAAAATTGGAAATTAAAAAAAATTAAAGCACGCTTTGTGTGTGCTTTAACTATTTATTGGCCTGGAGGAAAATTAATAAATTCAATTGGAAAAATTGAAGGATATATCTCTAAAAATAAAAGAGGAAAAAATGGTTTTGGCTATGATCCAATATTTATTCCAAAAAATAAAAGAGTTACTTTTGGAGAAATGAAAATGAATGATAAATATAAAATAGATCATAGATTTAAGGCTTTTAAAAAAATTAAAAAATTTTTTTAAAATTACTATTCTCAACTTTATAAAAATTAAGAATATGATTAATTTTATTATCTTGAATTTGAAAAATTCCTACTTTTCCCTTAAATTTATCTTTTTTTAAAAATATTTTTTCGTCAATAATAAAATTATTTTTTGATATTAAATAATAAATCAAACCTATTAGATCATAACTTAAAAAAGATAGTTGGTTTGGGTATTCATTAAATTTTTCATAATAATCTTTGGTAAAATTTATATAATTTTCTTTATTTATTGAAGGAAAATATATTGGTTGGGAACTCGTTTCTTTTAGTAAAGACTCATCAAACCATTGGTTTAGAGTTATATAATAAACTTCTTTTGGAGAAACATCGGTATATAGTAAAGATGTAGTAATACTTTTTAAAGTTTCATCAAAATCTGCTATTAAAATTGAATCAAAATTTATCTTACCAATCGTATCTTTTTTTTTTAGTTTTTCTATTTTTCTCTCTTTATTTACATCATCAGAATTTTCTAGTCTTAAGATCTCATCTTTTAAATTTTGTTTTCTTTGAGGATACTTAGTTATATTTTCTATTTGTTTTGTAAGTTTTGTTGGATCTGAATCATAATAATAAACATTTCTAGATTTTATCTTTGATTTTTTAATAGCTTTTTCAATTTCTTCTTTATAATTTTCTTTTGGAATTAAAAAAATTGTTTTTTTTAAATTATTCATCTGTTGAAATTTTGAAATTGTATTAAGTTGAGAAGTGGCATTAATTCCTGCACTTATAATATTTTTTGGGTTATCAATTGATTTATTTGTTAGTGATAAAAAAATTACTCCATCTAATTCATCAAGATAAATTAAATTTTCATTAAATACTGGTCCTATTATTATTTTAATACCTTGATTTTTTAGTTTCTTTGCTTCACGTAAAGTTATTTCTGGATTAGATTTTGTATCTTTAGGAATTATTTCAATTGATGGATTATTGATTTTGTTAATTGCAATCCTTATAGATTTGATTATTGATTTGCCAATTATACTATTTTTACCTGATAGTGGCACCAATAAGCCAATTTTAATTTCTTCAGCTGATATTTTTTGCAAACCAACTATAGATATAAAAAAAAGCAAAATTATAAATTTAGTAAATGTTTTCATTTTAATATTATTACTATATTATTTCTATTTTAATGATTCCACAAAGAGACTCAAAAATTAATAAAGCAAAACATGGTTTATACGTGGTATCTACACCAATAGGTAATTTAGGGGACATAACTTTAAGAGCAATTGAAATTTTAAAAAATTCAGAGTTTATTCTTTGTGAAGATACAAGAATCTCTAAAAATTTGTTTAAAAAGTATAATATTAGATCTTCATTAATTTCTAACCATAAATTTAATGAAAAGAAAAATATTGCAAGAATTATAGATATTTTAAAATCAAAGAAAATTGTATCAATTGTATCTGACGCAGGTACCCCGGGAATTTCTGATCCTGGAGAAATTCTTATTAATGAATGTATAAAAAATGAAATTGAGGTTTTTCCTATTCCTGGAGCATCAGCGGTAACTGCTGCAGTTTCAGTGAGTGGTTTTTCTAAAAAATATTATTTTTATGGTTTTTTTCCTGAAAAGAACAAAGATATTAATAATGATTTAGAAATTTTAGCAAATTTAGATTGTTCCATAGTATTTTTTGTTTCACCCAAAAAAATAAATAAAATAATTAATTTTTTAAAAAGCTTTTTTTCTGATAGAAAAATTTTAATATGTAGAGAAATTTCAAAATTTTATGAAGAGTATATGAGAATGAATATCTCTGATCTACAGCCATTTAAAAAGGATCTAAAAGGTGAGCTAACATTAGTTTTATCTGAAAAAAATAATAAGAGAATTATTTCGAATAATCTTCAAGAATCAGATAAAAAAAATATAAAAAAAATAATTAAAATTTTAAGTATAAAAGATATTGTAGATTTGATGAGCCAAAATAAAAAATTATCAAAAAAAGAAATTTACAATTATTGTTTAAAATTAAGAAATGAAAAATAAGTTATTATTATTATTGATATTTTTATTTATTTGTAATTGTGTTGGAACTGCTTCAAGAGGAATTTTTGGAACTGGTGTAAGTGTTGCTTTTGACCCAAGAACTGTTGGTACTCAAATAGATGATTCTATAATGCATAAAAATCTTGTAACTAGATTGGCTAAAAAAGAAAAAACATATTTACTATCAGTAAACACTAAAGTACTTGATGGAAGAATTTTTATTACTGGAAAAGTAGATAATCCTGAGGAAAAATTACACATTACAAAACTTGCATGGGAAACAAAAGGTGTTAGATCAGTTAGAAACGACCTTAAGATAAAAGAAAATTTTAATTTTAAACAATCAGCTAAAGATTTATTAATTACTTCTCAACTTCGAACAGCCTTAATATTTAACAAGAAAATTAAAGCAACTAATTTTCAAATAGATACTTATAAAAAAAAGATTTATGTTTATGGTATAGCAATTACTCAAGAAGAAAGAAAAGAAGTAATTAATGAAGCAAAACAAATTCTTGATGTTGAGGATATAATTGCAAGTATTTTATTAGTTGAAGATTTAAGAATTCAAAAAAATTAATTTTTTTTATTATAGTTAATAACTCCTGCAGAATAAGCAGCAACAGAAGCCAAATTTATTATATCAGATGTAGAAGACCTTAGTGGGGCAATTTCAATTGGTTGAGCTAAACCTATTAATAATGGACCAATAACTTTTGCTCCGCCTAATTCTCTCATCATTTTATATGAAATTGCTGCACTATGTTGGCCTGGCATAATTAATATATTTGCATTCCCAACTATTTCTGAAAAAGGGTAAAGTTCTTTGTATTCTTCATTTAATGCAACATCAGGCTGCATATCTCCATCAAACTTAAAATCTACATTTTTTTCTTTTAAAATGTTTACTGCATTTTTAATATGTTTTGTTCTGCTAGTAAGTGGTTGGCCAAAAGTTGAATGAGACACAAAAGCAACCTTTGGATCGAAACCAAATAATCTTACTACTCTCGCAGATGAGATTGCTATTTCTGCAAGTTGTTCAGAACTTGGATATTCATGAACGCTAGTGTCACCAACAAAGACAGTTTTACCCTTATTAACTACCATATTAAGGCCAAACATAATCTCACCTGGTCTAGGTTCTACAACTTTTTTTATTTTTTCTAAAGAAGCGCCATAACGTCTAGTATTTCCAGTTACTGCTCCATCGGCATCACCACATGAAACCATACAAGAAGCCCAAATAACTCTATCGTTTCTGACCAACCTGTCACAATCTCTTTCTAATAATCCTTGTTCTCTTTGTAGTTTTTTAAATAAAAAACTTGAATATTTTTCTCTTTTATTTTTGTCTGTTGAATTGGTTATTTCAATATCTAAATTTTCACTATAACCTATTTCTTTTAGTCTTTTTTTTATTATATCTTTTTTTGCAACTAATATAGGTATTCCTAATCCACTATTTTTAAATGCTATAGCCGCTTTTAAAGTGTTTTCATCTTCTCCGTCAGCAAAAACTATCTTTTTTTTTGTTTTTTTTATTTGTGAATTAATACCTTGCATTATTGTTACAGAAGGATCTAGTCTTTGTTTGAGTTGTTCTTTATATATTTCAAAATCTTTTATTTTTTTTCTTGCCACTCCACTATCCATTGCAGCTTTTGCAACAGCTGCTGGAATAACACTGATTAATCTAGGATCAAAAGTTGATGGGATAATATATTCTTTTCCATAATGAGGTCTATCTCCACCCATTGCAGCTACCACTTCATCTGGCACATCTTCTCTTGCAAGAGCCGCTATCGCATTAGCAGCAGCAACTTTCATTTCTTCATTAATGGTCTTAGATCTAACGTCTAAAGCACCTCTAAAAATATAAGGAAATCCAATTAAATTATTAACTTGATTTGGATAGTCTGATCTGCCTGTAGCTATAATTGCATCGTCACGAACTTCAAGCACTTCTTCTGGTGTAATTTCTGGATCTGGATTAGCACATGCAAAAATTATTGGTTTTTTTGCCATCTTTTTTACCATTTTTTTTGATAATGTACCTTTTGCAGACAGACCTAAAAATACATCTGCATTTTCAATTGCTTCATCTAAGTTTCTATCCTTAGTGTCAATTGCATGAGTAGATTTCCACTGATTTAAATTATCTCTTCCTTTGTAAATTACACCTTTTCTGTCAATCATAGTAATATTTTTTTGTGGAACTCCGGTTTTTTTAAAAAGGTTGGCACAAGCCATAGCAGAGGCTCCAGCACCATTAATTACTACTTTAATTTTTTTTATTGATTTTTTTGATACATCAAGTGCATTTATTAATGCAGCAGTTGTAATTATAGCTGTCCCATGTTGGTCATCATGAAAAACAGGAATATCGAGTATTTCTTTTAACTTTTCTTCAATAATAAAACAATCAGGAGCCGCAATATCTTCTAAATTGATTCCACCAAAACTACCTGCAAAGTTTTTTATACTTTTAATTATTTCTTGGGAGTTTGAACAATCTATTTCTAAGTCTATAGAATCTATATCTGCAAATCTCTTAAATAATACTGCTTTACCTTCCATAACCGGTTTAGAAGCTAATGAACCCAAATTACCCATCCCAAGAATTGCCGAACCATTACTTATTACAGCAACTAAATTTCCCTTGGTAGTATAATCATAAGCTGCTTCTGGATTTTCCGAAATAGCTTTTACAGGGGCAGCAACTCCAGGAGAATAAGCTAAAGCTAAATCTCTTTTAGTAGTCATTGGTTTAGAGGAAATAATCTCAATCTTGCCTGATTTATTGGTATTATGAAACTCTAAAGCTTCTTTATCTGTGTAATGATCAATTTTTGTTTTTTTCATTTATGATAATTAGCTATACAAATGGAGCAAATTTAAGACTAATATGATTTATGAACCTTATTAAGTCAACAGGTACATTTAGTTTTTTTACAATAATTAGCAGACTCTTAGGCTATTTAAGAGATATATTAATTGCAATCTTTCTAGGAACTGGTCCTTTAGCAGACGTTTTTTTTGTTGCTTTTAGAATTCCAAATACTTTTAGAAGACTTTTTTCAGAAGGAACTTTTAATGCCGCATTTGTACCTAGTTATGCTTCTGAAATTGCTAAGGGTAAAGAGCAGTCAGATAAATTTGCAAATGATATTTTTAATTTATTAATTCTTGGATTGCTTTTTTTCACTCTTATTATTGAGATGTTAATGCCTTTATTTATTTATTTAATAGCTCCAGGTTTTGAGGGAGAAAGCAAAAAAATGGAACTAGCAATAATTTTAACAAGAATTACTTTTCCTTTTTTATTTTTTATAAGTTTATCATCCTTTTTTTCAGCAATTTTAAATTCTCATAATAGATTTGCAGTAGCATCAGCTGCACCAATTATTTTAAATATACTTTTAATAGGTGTTTTATTTTTTGGAAAGGTTTTAGATGATGAATTAGTTTATTACTTATCTTATGCTGTAACTATTTCTGGGATTATTCAATTTATATTTTTATATTTTTTTGTAAAAAAATTTTATTCTCCATCTTTTACATTTAAAATTTCAATTAATGATAAAGTAAGAAATTTTTTTAAAAAATTATTACCAAGTATATTTTCTTCAGGTGTTACTCAGATTAATATTTTAGTAGGGACAATTATTGCTTCTTTTCAGGCTAGTGCTGTTTCTTACCTTTATTATGCTGATAGAATTTACCAGATAAATTTAGCAATAGCAGGTGTAGCAATTGGTACAGTAATTTTACCACAGCTTTCAAGATATATTAGTGAAAAAGATAATGATAAAATATTAATTATACAAAATAAAGCTTTAGAGCTAAGTCTGTTTTTAAGTATTCCAGCTACTATTGCTTTACTCATTGCTTCCGAAGAAATAATTTCAGCTCTATTTGGTTATGGTTCATTTGATGAAATAGGCGTTAAAAATTCTGCGAAAGCTTTATTTTATTTTAGTATAGGACTTCCAGCATTTTCATTGATAAAAGTTTTTTCCAGTTTTTTCTTTGCAAGAAATAATACCAAATTACCATTTTACATTTCTTCTATATCAATTTTATTAAATATTGGAATTAGCGTTTATTATTTTAACAGTTTAGGTTTTATAATTATTCCAATTGCAACTACAATATCTTCTTGGTTCAATTGTGTTTTACTTTTTATCTTTTTAAAGAAAGAAAATTTTTTTGAATTTAATTTAGTATTTTTTAATCGATTTTTAAGAATATCAATATCAGCAATTTTAATGGGGTTATTCTTTAATTATCTAATAATTTTTTTTCAAGATAATTTAACTCATGATCAAGATTTTAAATCTATTTATGTAGTTGGAATAGTATTATTAGGACTAATTTTCTATTTGTTAATTGCAATTTTGATCAAAGCTTTCAAAATAAGTGATATTAATTTAAAGTATTAATAAATGTATAAAAAAATTTTTTCTGGTGTACAGCCTTCTGGTAATCTTCATTTAGGGAACTATTTAGGAGCTATAAAAAATTTTGTTACTTTACAAAATGAACCAAAAACTGATTGTGTATTCTGCGTTGTAGACTTACACGCTATCACAGTTAAACATGATCCTGCTAAACTAAAAAATAATATAAGGGAAACTACGGCAACATTTATTGCTTGTGGAATTGATCCAAAAAAAAGTATTATTTTTAATCAATCTTCAGTTTCGGCTCACTCTGAAGGAGCATGGATCTTAAGTTGTGTGTCAAGAATGGGTTGGTTAAATCGAATGACTCAATTTAAAGAAAAAGCTGGTAAAGATAAAGAGAAAGCAAGTATAGGACTATATTCATATCCCATTTTAATGGCAGCTGATATTTTACTTTATGATGCAACCCATGTTCCTGTAGGAAATGATCAGAAACAACACTTAGAACTATGTCGAGACATTGCACAAAAATTTAATAACGATTTTAAAGCTCCAGATTTTCTCAAAGTCCCTGAGCCATTGATACAAAAACAGTTTTCAAGGATAATGAGTCTCAAAGATGGACTAAAAAAAATGAGTAAATCTGATCCTTCAGATTTAAGTAGAATTAATTTAACTGATGATAAAGATGAAATCATAAACAAAATTAAAAAAGCAAAAACTGATCCACTCAAAATGCCAGAAATAGAAGATACTTTAGAAAAAAGACCTGAAGTTGAAAATTTATTGGGAATTTATTCAAGTTTGTTAAATCAAGATTTAGATAAATCAAAAAAAGAATTTAAAGGGAAAAATTTTTCAGAATTTAAAGACAGATTATCAGATTTGCTAATTGAAAAAATTCTTCCAATTTCAAAAGAAATTAAGAGACTATTAAATGATAAAAAGCATTTAGATAATATTTTATTGGAAGGATCTGTAAAAGCAGAAACAATTTCCTCCAAAAAAATTGCAAAAATTAAAGAATTAATGGGATTTTAGTAAAATATTAATTTGTTTAAATTTTGGAAATTATCATTATATAAGATTATATGTACATCCAAACTGAAATAACACCAAATCCAAATTCTATTAAATTTATTCCAGGGAAAACTGTGTCTAGTTCTGGATCTTTTGAAATTACAAATAAAAAAGAAATCAATAATGAATTAGTAAGAAATATTCTTTCGGTTAATGGTGTCAAAGGAATTTTTTTAGGAGCTGACTTTCTTTCAGTAAATAAAGAGGACAAAACAAATTGGGAAGATATAAAGCATATAATTATTTCATTTATAAATGATTATTATTCAACAGGAAAAGAGTTTGTAGTTAGTGGAGATATTAAGAATTTTAATAATAATGATACTAATTTGATTGATATAGAAAAACAGATAATTAAAATCTTAGATACTAAAATAAGACCAGCAGTTGCAAGAGATGGTGGAGATATAAAATTTCAAGGATTTAAAGATGGCATAGTTAAAGTTCAGTTACAAGGTAGCTGTTCAGGATGTCCAAGTTCAAAAATGACTTTAAAACAAGGTGTACAAAATCTATTGTGTCATTATATACCCGAGGTAAAAGAGGTTGAGGCGATTTAAAAGAATATTATATGAATAAAAAAACATTAGATATTGATTACATAAAAAAAATCTTGTTAAAAAAAGGTTTAACTATAAAAAAAAATAAAAAAAATATTATAGATGGTAATTTTAAAAGTTTATATTTAACTGCATTATGTAGTATTTTTGTAATTATATTTTTTTATACAATTCCTATATTTTTAGAATTTAAAGAAAATAGAAATATTGCTAAGCAAGAAATTACAAATACTTCAAAGACTAATTTTGAGAGAGTATTAAATGGAGAAAGTTTAGAAAAAACATCAGACGTTGATGAAGGTCTAAATATTAAAAATTTATTTGAAGATATATTTAAATTTGATGATTTACCAAGCGATACAGTTAGATTAAGTGCTGCGACCATAGAACAATTATTTAAGGATACAAACTATAACTTAAAGAATGTTAGAGAAACTAAGTTAGTTAAGCCTATAGTGCTCTCACTTTTGCCTGAAGAAATGAAAAAAATTGAAAGTACAAAAAAAAGAAAAAGTTTATTTATTAAAATAATATTACCTCTAGTTCTTGAAGAAAATACAAGAATTAGATTAGATAGAAAAAAATTATTCAGTATTTTGAATAAAAATAAAAATTCTGATATTGAAAAAAAATGGTTAAATCAAAAATTTAAAGAATACGGAGTTCTTAATAAAGATTTATCAACATTAAAAGTAAGAATGGATATTGTTCCAGCTTCTTTAGCGATTGCGCAAGCGGCTAAAGAAACAGGATGGGGTACTTCCCGTTTTGCAATAGAGGGAAATGCTTTATTTGGACAATGGACTTGGACTAATGAAGGTATTAAGCCAGCAGGGGCAGACAATGACGATACACACAAAGTTATGAAATTTAAAATCTTAAAATCTTCAGTTAGAGCCTATCAAAAAAATTTAAATACTCATTCGAGTTACAGAGAATTTAGAATGGCTAGAGCAGAATTAAGAGATAACAATGTTGATTTGGATAGTTTAATTCTTGCTAATTATTTAGATAAGTATGCTGAAACTGGTAAGGAGTATGTTAAGATTTTAAAAAAAATAATTGATCAAAATAACTTAAGAGATTTTGATGATGCAAAATTACAACCCTCAAGCATTAAATTAAAAAGTATTATCTAATTTATCTTAACTGAAAATTGAGTACCAAACCATCTCCAGGTTCCATTATCATTTAAAGAACAATTAATTCTTCCCCTACGAAACAAAAATTTATCTCTAAATTTTATTTTTAAAATATTTTGCTTAATTGCAATATTTGATTTTTCCCACTTATTTCCTTCATCAGAAAAACAATTTATATTATTGATATTTTTTTGTTCTTTAAAAAATTCAACTGAGAAGTTAGGTGGGTTTGTTGAACTATCTATATATTTTTCTTCTGGAATTAAATTTTTGTATTGTAATGGAAATAAATTTACCAAAAACTTGAATCTTTTCAAATCACCATATTTTTCATTTATAGGGAAACGAGCTAATTCATATTTGTCTTTATTTGCATCTATAACTCCCGAATGTTGTCCAAATGCAAAATCGAATTTTTCACTTATATATTTTTTTTGAGCTAAACTATATTCTCCAAATGGATATGAAAAATAAATTGGATTATACCCTAATTTTTCTTTAAATATTTCAATTGATAAATCTATGTCCTTTTTAAATTTATCTAAGGTAAAATTTATCATGTATTCGTGGGAATGTGAATGATTACCAATATAAGCAAATTTTTCCTTTTCAATTTCTCTGATCTGTTCCCATGTCATATATCCATTTTTTCCAACAGGTTCAGTTGAAACAAATAATATAAATGGTATTTTATTTTTTTTTAGGTAAGGCCATGCATTCTTATAAAAAGAGCTGAATGCGTCATCTATTGTAAGTAATATTTTTTTTTCATTTTTTGGTTTAGAAAATTCATCTTTAAAGTTTAATGGATTGTAAAAATTTAAACCTTTACTATTTATTATTTCAATTTGTTTTTTAAAAATATCTATCTTAACATTTGTACTAGGATATTTATTTTCGTTAAATCTATGATACATTAATGCAAGGGTTCCCATATCATTATGGTATTGTTTAATATTGTTTTCTGCCGTAGAACTAGATGATAAAACAATTAATATAATGAAAAATTTAATTATTGATGCAGCTTCAAAAAAAATTGTATTAACTCTCATAACTAATATTGATATATATATCTGTACTCACAAAAATAGTAAAAGTAATTTTGAGAAATTAATTGTTCTGATTAATAATTTTCTAGATAATAATAAAACTTCCATTAATGATATAGATATTATCTATGTAAATCGAGGGCCAGGCAGTTTTGCCGGAATTAGAAACTCACTTTCTATTGTAAAAGGTTTGTTTTTAACTAAAAAAATTGACTATTATTGTTTTAGTTTTAAAGATTTTGGTAATTTTAAGGAATTTAAATATAAGGATATACCAAATTTGTGCAATAAATTTAAAGTTAAAAAAAATTTGATTAAACCACTTTATTTGAGTTAGAATAGACTATGTCAGATTCTATTGAGAAAAAATGTTTAGCGAAGGGAGTTAAGCTTACTGATCAAAGAAAAGTTATCGCCAAGGTAATGTCAGATTCAAAGAAAATTTATGGTAAGTCAGATCATCCTGACGTCGATGAGCTTTATAATAGAGCTAATAAAATTGATTCTAAAATTAGCATTGCAACTGTATATAGAACTGTAAAACTTTTTGAGGAAGCAGGTATTATTGCAAAACATGATTTTAAGGGAGGAAAAGCACGGTACGAACAACTTAGTGAAAGTCATCACGATCATTTAATAGATATAAAATCAGGTGAGATTATAGAATTCGTAGACGACGAAATAGAAAAACTTCAAAAAAAAGTAGCTGATAAATATGGATATGAATTAGTTGATCATAAACTAGAGTTATACGGTATTAAAAAAATCTAAAATAATGGATAAAAAAGTTTTTATTAAAACATTTGGTTGTCAAATGAATGTTTACGATTCAAATCGTATATTTGAGACAGTTAATAAGATTGGATATAATAAGACAGAAAAATATGAAGAAGCAGATTGTTATATATTAAATACTTGCCACATAAGAGATAAAGCTAAAGAAAAAGTATATCACGAAATTGGAAGATTAAAAAAATCTTTTAAATTTAAAAAAAAACCCATAGTCGTAGTAACAGGATGTGTTGCTCAAGCAGAGAATAAAGAAATGTTAAGTAGAGAACCTTATATAGATATTGTAATAGGACCTCAATCTTATCATAAAATAAATGAAATTATCAAAAGTTATGCTTATCAAAAAAAAAAAGAGGAAATTACAGACTTTGATACAATAGAAAAATTTAATTACTTAAGTAAGATTAAAAATAATAATAGTAATATTTCTTCATTTTTAACAATACAAGAGGGTTGTGATAAATTTTGTAGCTTTTGTGTTGTGCCTTATACGAGGGGACCAGAGTACTCAAGACCTTTTGAACAAATAATAAAAGAAGCAAAAGAATTAATTAAAAATGGTACGAAGGAAATAATTCTTTTGGGACAGAATGTTAATGCATATTATTATTTAGATAAAAAAAGAATTTTTAGACTATCAGATATAATTATGGAATTAGAAAAACTTTCTGATCTAAAAAGAATACGATATACAACCTCACATCCAAAAGACATGACAGAAGATCTAATAAACTGTTATAAAAATAGTAAAAAATTAATGACTCTTGTTCATTTACCAGTTCAAACAGGATCAAATAATATTTTAAAATTAATGAATAGAAAACATAAAATTGAAGATTATTTTTCAATTTATAAAAAATTAAAAAAGATTAACAAAAATATAAAATTTTCAAGTGATTTTATTGTTGGCTACCCAGGTGAAACTGATCAAGATTTTAATGACACTTTAAATCTAATAAATAATATTGAATTTATAAATTCATATTCTTTTATATTCAGTTCTAGACCCGGGACTAAAGCAGCAAACTTGAAATTAATAGATGAAAAAGTTACAGGAGAAAGATTGAAAATTATTCAAAGTAAACTCTTTGAGAGTCAAATTAAAAGAAATAAATCCTTAGAAGGTAAAGAAATTGAAGTTTTAGTTGAAAATCAAATGAAAGATCGATTTAAATTATTTGGAAGAACTAAATGTATGACTTCTGTTATATTTGAAGGTGAAAAAAAAAATATTGGAAATATTGTAAAAGTAAAAATAAATGGCAGTAACCAAAATAGTTTATTTGGAAAAATTAAATTAAATCAAGATAAAAAAGTGGCATAAAATTGAGCAATTCAACATCTAAAAAATTTGATTTAAATTTAAAATTTGTATATTCAGAAAATAATTCTTTAAGTGTTATTTTTCACGATAATAATTTACTTATGGGTGTAGTTGGTGAATTTAATGAAAATTTGAAAGAATTAGAAAAATTATCTGGTGTAAATCTTTATTCGAGAGGAAATTCAATAATTATAAAATCGAACCCAAAAAAAAATGAACTTTTAAAAAACTCTATTTATTTCCTAGCAACACAATTTATAAATAATGGAAGTATTGAAAAAAAAGATATAATTTCATCTTTAGATAAATTTATGATTAATGAAAAAGTAAAAAAAACAAATCAAAACATTTCAGATATAATCAAAACTCCAAAAAGGTCTGTAATTCCAAGATCAGAAAAACAAAAAAAATATGTTAGAGCTTTAAGAGAAAGTGATATAATAATTTCTGCTGGTCCAGCTGGAACTGGAAAAACTTTTTTAGCAGTTGCAGTAGCTCTTACAATGCTTTTAGAAAAAAAGATTGAAAGAATTATTCTTTCTAGACCTGCAGTTGAAGCTGGTGAAAGGTTAGGATTTTTACCAGGAGATATGAAAGAAAAAGTAGATCCATATTTGAGACCATTATACGATTCATTATATGATCTTTTTGACTTTGAAAAAATCCAAAGAATGATTGAAATAGGAGATATAGAGATAGCACCATTAGCATTTATGCGAGGACGAACTTTAAAAAATTGTTTCGCAATTTTAGATGAAGCACAAAATGCAACAGATACTCAAATAAAAATGTTTTTAACTCGTATTGGAGAAAATTCTAAAATAGTTATAAATGGTGATCCATCTCAAATTGATCTTCCTAATAAAATTTTTTCTGGTTTAAATAGATCAAAGAAATTATTGGGTCATTTAGAAGAAATTTCAGTAGTTGATTTTGATCATTCTGATGTAGTTAGACATCCGTTAGTTTCAAAAATTGTAAAGGCCTATTCAGAAAAAAATAATGATTAGTATAAATACTATTTCAGACAATAAACTCTGGAATAAAAAGATTATAAAATCTAATAATTTTTTTAATAAATTGATTAAAATTTTTCCTAAGCGTTATCAATTCAAAAAAAAAAAAGTTAATTTATCGGTTTTACTCTCTAATAATAGAAATATGAAAAAATTGAATAAAAAATTTAGAAATAAAAATAAATCTACCGATGTTTTATCTTTTCCTTTTGAAAAGAGACCTTTTTTAAAAAAAGAAATTTATTTAGGAGATATTATTATAAGTTATGAGTTTATGAATAGACCTAAGTTTTTGACAAATATTCAATTTAAAGAAAAGCTTATCAAAACTTTTATTCATGGTTTTCTTCATTTAATGAATTATGATCATATTAAAATGAAAGATTTTCAAAAAATGCATAAAGAAGAAAAAAAAATTTATAATTTAATTAATAAAAATTTTGAAAAACTTGTATAAAAATTTTTATTTTAAAACAATTTATCTTTTTATTTTAGGAGTTTTTAGCTCTTTTAGTTTACCTCCATATAATTTTTTTTTAATAAATTTTTTTACTATAAGTTTATTTTTTATATTTTTAATTAAAGAAAAAGAAAATTTTAAAAAAAAATCTATTTATTTTGTTTTTGGTTGGATATTTGGATTTGGCTATTTTTTATCTAGCTTATATTGGATTTCCTACGCATTAACTTTTGATGAAGTTTTTAAATTTTTAATACCTATTGGATTAATTTTGATTCCATCTTTTTTAGGTATTTTTTATGGTCTGGTTTCTTACTTTTTTTCATTTTTTTTAAAAAAAGATAATATATCTTTATTATTAATTTTTTCTTCAATTTTTGGATGTATAGAATTTATCAGAGGTAATATCTTAACCGGTTTTCCTTGGAATTTATTTGTATTTTCATTTTCTAAAAATACTGAATTTTTACAAATTTTGTCTTTTACAGGTACTTATGGTTTAAATTTAATTTGTATATCATTTTTTTTAATACCAGCGATCTTTATTCTAAGAAAATCTAGAAAAGAAATTTTCTTTTGTTTATTTTTAATTTTATTATCAAGTTTTTTTTTCATTTACGGGAATCAAAAATTAAATGATAAAAATATTATCATTAAAAAAGATAATGATTTTACTATAAAATTAGTATCACCAAAAATAGATATAGAAATGTTTTATGATAATAACTCTGAAGTTAAGATTATAAAAAATTTAATAAACTTAAGTAAACCCAATCCAGATATATCAACTATTTTTATTTGGCCTGAGGGGGCTTTATCTCCATTAAACTTAAAAGATATTAAACTATATAAGAGATTATTTCAGAAAAATTTTAGTGAAAAACATCTAATTGTTTTAGGTATAAATGATTTTATTTTTTCTGATAAAAATATTAAACATTATAATTCTTTAGCCGTGGTTGACAGAGATTTAAAAATAAAAGCAATATATTATAAAAATAACTTGGTTCCTTTCGGTGAATTTCTTCCTTTTGAAAAATATCTTAGTAATCTGGGCTTAAAAACTATTTCTTATGGTTATGAGTCATATTCAAGTGGAAAAAAAAGAAATATAATTAAATTACAAAACGAAAATTTTAATTTAAATTTTTTACCGTTGATATGTTATGAAATAATATATTCAGGTAAACTTTCAAAAAGAAAAAATTTTGAAATCATAATTAATATTTCTGAAGATGGATGGTTTGGTAATTCTATAGGACCCTATCAACATTTTACTCATTCAATTTTTAGGGCAATTGAAGAAGGAAAAGATATAATTAGAGTTTCTAATAACGGGATTACTGCGCATATTGGCAATAATGGACTTATTATAAGTGAGCTAAAGTCAACTCAGAGTGGTGTTATAGAAATAGTTAATTTTAATGAGGAAAAACAAACATTTTTTTCACAAAATGGTAACAAGATATTCTTTTATTTATTGGTAATTTATATTAGTTTGTTTTTTTTTATTAACAAAAAAGGGAGCAAATGAAAAAAGATTATTTATTCACAAGTGAGTCAGTTTCAGAGGGACACCCAGATAAGGTATGCGATAGAATTTCAGATATGGTCGTTGATACATATTTAGGCAAAGAACCACAGGCAAGAGTAGCATGTGAAACATTAACAACCACAAACAAAGTTGTTTTAGCAGGTGAAACTAGAGGCCCTGAAATAAACAAGGATGAATTAATTTCAAAAGTAAGAGACTGTATAAAAGATATTGGTTATGACCAATCAGGCTTTACTTGGAAAGATGCTACAAAGATAGATCTTCATTTACATTCTCAATCGGCTGATATTGCGATGGGTGTAGACTCAGCAGGAAATAAAGATGAAGGAGCTGGAGACCAAGGTATTATGTTTGGTTATGCTTGTAATGAAACAGATGTTTTAATGCCAGCGCCAATTCATTACTCTCATAAAATTTTAAGACTTATGGCGGAAGATAGAAAATCTGGAAAATTAAAAAACATTGAGCCGGATTCAAAAAGTCAAATTACAATTGAGTATAAAGATGGAAAACCTTCATCAGTAAAATCAGTTGTTATATCGACTCAGCACTCAGCTGATGTTAATCAAGCTCAAGTCAGAGAATTAGTTAAACCTTATATTGAAAAATCTATACCAAAAAATTTAATAAATGGTTTAGATGATACAGAAATTTATGTTAATCCAACCGGTAATTTTGTTATAGGTGGACCAGATGGAGATAGTGGATTAACAGGTAGAAAAATT
>CACFAF010000008.1 GCA_902564245.1 uncultured Pelagibacteraceae bacterium
AAATCACTTTCTAAAGATCTTGAAATTACTGCTGAAACTACAGAAGGAATAATTATGGGTGTTCAGCATAAAAATTATCCTGTTCATGGAGTGCAATTTCACCCTGAAAGTATTAAAACTAAGATAGGTATTAAAATTTTAAAAAACTTTATTAGAATTTAAGATTAATGAAAAAATTCATAGAAAAAATTAAGAATAAAAAAAATTTAACTTTTGAAGAAAGTAAAGCAGCTTTTGAATTATTAATGGAAGGCAAAGCTGAAGACCAAGAAATATTTGATTTTTTGACACTTTTATCAGCTAAGGGTGAAGCTTCAGATGAAATAGCTGGTGGAGTTTTTGTTCTTAGAAATAAGTCAAAAAGAGTAAATGTAGAAAATTGTGTTGATACATGTGGCACGGGTGGAGATGGTATGAATACACTTAATATATCTACAGCATCTGCGTTATTACTTGCAAGTATGGGTGTTAAGGTAGCAAAACATGGAAATAAAGCTGTATCTTCTAAGTGTGGGTCAGGTGATGTTTTAGAAGCTTTAAATATAAAAATTAATTTAGAACCAAATGATATAGAGACACAAATTAATAAAAATAATTTTGGATTCATGTTTGCACCTAATTATCATAGTGCAATGAGGTTTGTTGGTCCTACTAGAAAAAAAATTGGAAAAAGAACTATATTTAATATGATTGGACCTTTAAGTAGCCCTGCTCTAGTTAAACGACAAGTAGTAGGCGTTTTTGATAAAAAACTTTTAAAGATATTTGCAAATGCTTTAAATAATTTAGATATTAAATTTGCATGGATTGTAAATAGTGAAGATGGTTTAGATGAAATTTCTCCTTATGCTAAAACAAATGTAATTCAATTAAAAGATAATAAAATTTCTGAAATTGTTATTGACCCTAAAAAATTAGATATAAATGCAGATAAATTTGATAATCTTGTTGGTGATGATGCAAAATTTAATGCAGATAAAATGATTAATATATTTAAAGGTGAGGATAATGATTTTTCTAAAGCTGTCTGTTTAAATTCAGCAGCAGGATTGATGGTAAATGAAACTCATCAAAATTTTTCTGACGCATATAAGAATGCAAGAGAACATATTTTATCAAAAAAAGTTGTTAAACATTTAGAAAAAATAAAAAATGGCTGAAAATATTCTTGAAAAAATAATTCAAAAAAAAAGTGAAAAAATACTTAATTTAAAAAAAACCACTTCACTTGAAAAATTAAATGAATTAATAAAGGACAATAAATTATTTATCAATTTTAAAGAAAAAATTGAAAAAAATATAAAAAAAAACAAGTTTTCAATTATTGCTGAAATTAAAAAAGCTAGTCCTTCAGCCGGTATAATTATAAAAGATTATGATCCTGTTAAAATAGCTAATACATATAATGATAATAAAGTTACTTGTTTATCAGTTTTAACTGAAGAAGATTTTTTTCTAGGAAACTTGATACATATTAGCAAGATTAAACAAAAAGTTAATTTACCAATTTTATGTAAAGACTTTTTTGTAGATAAATTTCAGATATCTTTAGCAAAAAGTTATGGAGCTGACGCAATATTAATTATATTAGCAGGTGTTAGTGATAAACTTGCTGATGATCTATATAACGAAACACTTAGATTAAACATGTCGGTAATTGTTGAAGTTCATACTGTTGAAGAAGCGAAGCGAGCTTTAAGATTTAAAGACGCTTTGATAGGAATAAATAATAGAAATCTAAAAACTTTAAAAACTGATATAAATACAACTTTTGATATTCATGATGTTTTAGTTAATCACTCTGGTCCATTAATTTCTGAAAGTGGAATTAAAACAAAGAATGAGCTTTTAGAACTCTCAAACAAAACTTCTATTAAAACTTTTTTAATTGGTGAATCACTTTTGAAAGATTTAGATAATAATTCTATTTTTTCCGTTCTTTAGTCAAATAATCCCCTACTTTATTAGCTTTTTTTACTATTGTGAATTCTAGAGAACTTTTGTAGAACATATTTTGTACGATATTTGTTCTTATGCTAACAAAAAAACAAAAAAACCTGTTATTATTTATCAACAAGAAGTTGAGAAGTTCTGGTGTATCTCCTTCTTATGAAGAAATGAAACAATCATTAAATTTAAAATCTAAGTCTGGAATTCATCGTTTAATAAGTGCTCTAGAAGAAAGAGGCTTTATTAAAAGATTAGCTCATAAAGCTAGGGCTTTAGAGGTAATAAAATTACCAGAAACTGCTTCTGCAAACGATATTTATAATAGTTTTTCACCAAGTGTAATTAAAGGTGGTCTTGATGAAGATAAAATTTCATCAAATGAAACTGAAGTACCAGTTTTAGGTAAAATAGCTGCTGGAACACCTGTAGAAGCTATTCAAAATGAAGTATCTAGAATACCTTTGCCAACTAATTTAGAAAAAAATGGTGATTATTTTGGTCTTAAAGTACAAGGAGACTCTATGATTGAAGCAGGAATTCATGAAGGAGATACTGTTATAATTAGAAGAACAGATAGTGCTGATAATGGCAAGATAGTTGTTGCTTTAATTGATGAACATGAAGCAATGTTAAAAAGGATAAGAAAAAAAGGCAAAGTAGTAGCGCTTGAAAGTGCAAATAAAAACTATGAAACTAAAATTTTTGGTCCTGATAGAGTAAAAGTTCAAGGTGTTTTAGTATCTTTATATAGAAACTTCTAGAAAAATAGTCTAAACAATTTTAATGAAAAAAGTAGCAACAAGATTTGCTCCATCTCCTACTGGACCTTTGCACATAGGTGGTGTGAGAACAGCTTTATTTAATTGGTTGTATTCTAAAAACCAAAAAGGTAATTTTTATTTAAGAGTTGAAGATACTGATAAAGACAGATCAAAAGATGAATATAAAAATCAAATAATACAATCTCTTAAATGGATTGGCATTAACTATGATGGTGATGAATATATACAATCAAAGAAAATTGAAGATCACATAAAAGTTGCAAATGAATTACTCAAAAATGGTCATGCATATAAATGTTATTGTTCGAGTGAAGAAATAGAGGATCAAAAAAAAAGAGCGAGGCAAAAGAAAATTCCTTATATTTACGATAGAAAGTGGAGAGACAAAAAAGAAACTGATGCTCCAAAAGATATTAAACCAGTTATAAGGTTTAAAAGTAAAATAGATGGAACTTCTATATTGAAAGATTTAGTTCAAGGTGATGTTGAAATTGACAATAATACTATTGAAGACTTTATTATTTTAAGAAATGATGGAACTCCGACATATAACTTATCAGCATCAGTTGATGACCATCAAATGAATATGACTCACATAATTAGAGGTGATGACCATAAAATTAATACCTTTAAACAAATACAAATTTATCAAGCTATGAAATGGGAGATACCATCATTTGCTCATATACCTTTAATACACACAATTGAGGGGAAAAAACTATCAAAACGAGATAAAGCCTCAACATTAGATGATTATTCAAAAATTGGTATTATGCCAGAAGCACTGAGGAATTATCTTCTTAGACTAGGTTGGTCCTATAAAGATAAAGAAATATTCACTTTAGATGAAAGTATTAAACATTTTAATCTCGATGGAATTGGTAAATCTCCATCTAAATTAGATATGAGTAGAATTTTATCAATGAATGAGCACTATATTAAAAATATTGATGAAACTGATTTATTTAATCAACTAATCGATTACTGCAAATTACATAAAAGCGAAATTAAATCAGATAAAAAAGATAAGATTAAAAAATCCCTTATCTTCCTAAAAAATAAAGCTAAAACTTTAGAAGATATATTTAATAATGGTCAATATATAATGGTAGATGAGATTAATTTTAATCAAGATGATATCAAATTAATTGATGATAAAGCCAAAAAGGTCATATCAGATTTTAGTGCTAAATTTGGTAACGTTGATAAACTAAGCAAAGAAACATTAGAACCAATAGTTAACGAATTGATTAAATCAAATGATACTAATTTTAAAGGAGTTGGGCAGCCTTTAAGAATAGCTTTAACAGGCTCAAAATTTGGACCTGGAATATATGATATAATTATTTCTCTTGGAAAAGAAGAAGTAACAAAAAGATTAACCAATAAGAAACTTAGTTAATACCGAGGAGGCTTCATCAGAAGATGAAGTTTTTGATCTGATTTTAGTTAAAGTCTCCTCACAATCATTAATTTGTTTTTTCATTAATTCTGGATTTTTTAAAAAGTAGACAACTGAATTGAAAATCTCTTTAGGATTGCACTCTTTTTGTATTAATTCTGGAATTATTTCTTTGTTATTTATAATATTGATAATGTTAGCAAATTTGATTTTAACTAACATTTTAACAATCCAAAAATTTAAAAAATTCATTTTATAGATAATTATAGAGGGAACTTTTGCATTACAGATTTCAAGAGAAACTGTACCAGATTTAGAAACTGCAAAAGTAGATTTATTGAGTATTTGTTTTTTTATATTTTCATCAGAAATAACTTCGACATTTTTTAAATTTACGTTATTGATTTTTTCGCTAATTAAATTCTTATTTTCATCGGTTGCATGAAATACAAAGGTTAAATTATCAAATTTTGCATTCATCAAATTTATAAAATCTATTAAGATAGGCAAAAGTAAATTTACCTCGGATGATCTACTACCAGAAAAAAGAGAAATAATTTTTTTATCATTTGATATGATACTAGACAGATCTATCTTATCTTTAGTTTCATGTTCTAATAATGGATGTCCAACAAAAGTATTGGGAATATTTTCTTTATCAAAATACTTTTTTTCAAAATCAAATAATAATAAAATATGATCTAAGAATTTTTTAAACTTTTTTACTCTACCCTCTCGCCAAACCCATACTTGTGGAGCCACATAATGAACTGTCTTAATCCCACTATTTAACTTTTTAACTTTTTCAGCAACTCTTAATGTAAAATCGGGACTATCTACACTAAATAAAATATCTGGGTTAAATTTTATTATCTCTTCTACAGTTTTATTTATTCTACTCTTTATTTTAAAAATATTAAATAAAACACTAGTGAATCCAATGTAGGTAATTTCTTTAAGATCAAAAATAGATTTTATTCCTAAGGAATTTAAATGTGTTCCGCCAACACAAGAATACTCAATATTAGGATTATTTTTTTTGAGTTTAGATATAACTTTGGAGGCAAGTTTATCTCCAGAGGGTTCGCCTGTTAATATAAAAATCTTTTTCATCTTACAACGATAAACATTTTGTTTTTATTGGCAAATTGAATGCAACTTTTTTTATCTAAAAAAACGTGTTGTTTACTTTTTATAACAATACCTTTTAATCCTACAGTCTTACTTTGTTTTATAGTTTTCAATCCAATTGTTGGAAGATCTACTCTTAAATCTTGTTTTTTTTTAGGAAACTTAACTAAAACTCCATGATTTTTAAATTTTTTGCTTCTGCTTTTTTCAAGCATTTTTTTGGTTCCACCTTTACCTTCTATAGAAACTACTTTTTTATTTCTAACTACAACACCTTGGCTAAAATTATATTCTCTTAAACTGTTTAAAGTTTTAATTGCTTTTTTAATATCTAATTGGTCTTGTTTGTTTGGTTTAAATTTTGAATAATTGCCTTTTTTTAATGAAAGTTCAGGATTAAATTTAAGTGAATTTTCAGTTTTGATCTTGTTATGAGCCAATATCTTAATGATTTCTTTAAGTATTGCTGCATCACCAAGCTTCGATGCTTTGATAATCCTTGGAATATAATAAATACCTTTGAAGTCTAGTTTAAGTTTAGAAAAGTTTGGTTTATTTACCTTTCCTGCAAATAAGACTTTTTTACAATTATTTTCCCTTAGAATGTTAATGATTTTACCAAATTGACCTATGGAAACTGAATAAGATTTTCTATCTTGTTTAAATTTCTTTGATTTTGATAAATCAATTATTAAATATTTTATTTTTCTTTTTTTGACAGTTTTAAGAATTTCCTTTGGAAAATCGGTATCACCAAAAATTAATCCTATCATTTTACGAAAATGGTGTGCAAATAGATCTTTTTTTATCTTTTGTTATAAAATCAATTACATTTTTTACTAATGGATTTTCTTGAAAAGAGCCATTTAATTTATTTATATTTTCATTAATATTTTTAGTAGCAAAAATCTCTTTATAAGCTTCACTCAGGCCTAATATATCCTTATTTTCGAACTTAGCTCTTCTTAAACCTATTAAGTTTAATCCTTGTAATGAGTTTCTATTTCCAGTTGACAATCCATAAGGAATTACGTCATGCAAAACACCTGTCATTCCACCAATCATTGCCATTTTTCCAATTCTAGTGAATTGTTGAACTGCAGAGTTTCCTCCGATTACAACATTATCTTCGATAATTGCGTGACCACCTAAAGGAACATTGTTAGCAATTATTACATTATTTCCTACCTGACAATCGTGAGCGATATGAGATGAAATCATAAATAAACAGTTATTTCCAATAATTGTTTTGCCACCACCACCAACTGTTCCTGGATTTATTGTTACGTACTCTCTGATTTTATTATTATCTCCAATTATCAAATTAGTTGGTTCTCCAGCATATTTTAAATCTTGTGGGTCGTTAATAGAAACAAAGGGGTATATCTTATTCCCTTTACCAATTTTAACATTTCCAGAAATATTTACATGTGATTGAATAACAGTGTTTTCTCCAATCTCAACATTAGGGCCTATTACACAATAAGGACCTACTTGAACATTTTTTTCTAATTTTGCTTTTGAATCTATGATTGCAGTTTTATCTATCATCTGTTGTCTTTTATAAATTCTCTTAAATTTTTTGCTGGATATCCCATGACTTTCTTATTATCAGATATATCATTTATAACACCACTACCACCTCCAATTTGGACATTGTTACCAACTTTTAAGTGACCTGAAACACCGGCTTGCCCACCAATCATAACATTATTACCTAAAGTAGAACTTCCAGCAAAACCGACTTGACCAGCAATAATACAGTTATCTCCAATTTTATTATTATGTGCAATATGGACTTGATTATCTAAATATGTATTTTTGCCAATTATAGTATTTGATAATGAGCCTCTATCAATTGTAGATCCACATCCAATTTCACAATTTTCATTTATTATAACAATTCCAATATGTGGGTATCTTATATTTTTTTCTTGATTAGGGAAAAATCCAAAACCTTTTTTTCCTATTACGCATCCATCCAAAATATTTACATTATCCTTGATAATTGTATTTCTTACAATAACATTTGAACCAATAGAACAATTGGAACCAATTACTACATTTTTTTCAATAATCGTATTATGACCAACTAAACAATTTTTTCCTATTTTAACATTTTTGCCTATTAAAACATTTTTTCCAAATTTAACTTTTTTTTTGAAAGATGTTTTGGAAATGTCTTTTGCAGAGTCATCAAAATCATCAACAATAGATTTTGGATAGAATTCTTTTGTAATTTTTGCCATTGTTAATAGTACATTCTTAACAATAATTTTTTTACATGTGTCTGGTAAAAACTGAGAAAGATTATCTAATGTAACACAGTAAGAAGCTTTAGTTTTTGATGCTAATTCAGAATATTTTTTTGAATGAAAAAAAGTTAAATCTTTATTTGTTGCTAAAAGTAAATCAGCAACATTATAAATTTTACTATTTTTTAAGTTTTCTGTATTTTTGATACCAGTATTTTTAAGTAATTTCTGTATATCAAATGGTCCTACATTTTTAAAAAATGGATTGATCATAGTTTAGTTATTATCAAAACTATTGTTTATTACTTATCAAGAATTGTTACTAATTATTTTCTATCAACTATAGTAGCTGACCATTGGGCATCTGCCATTTTATTACCTTCAACATATGCTTCTCCTTTGTATTTCCATACTTTTCCATGTGATCTTATTGCTTCTATATTGAGTTCTAATTTACAATTGGGAATTACAGGTTTTCTAAATCTGGCTTTTTCTATATTCATTAAAAAAACTAATTTATTTTCATAAGTAGATTTATCTATCCCATGGGCAGTTAAAGCAGCAGCAGCTTGACCAAAAGCTTCAACTATTAAAACACCTGGCATAACTGGTTCTCCAGGAAAGTGTCCTTGTACAAAAAAACTATCTTTTTTAACATTAACTATTGCAGTGGCAGAAAATAATTTCTTAATATTAATTAATTCATCGATCAAAAGCATAGGTTCTCTATGAGGTAATAAATTCGTAATTTGATCTTTATTAAGTGAGTCAGTCATAGATTTTAATTTAAATCAATCGATTTAATTTTTGTATTAAGTAATTCTATAATTTTATCTGTTATATCTAATTCAGTTTTTCCAATAACAATACTTTTTTTATCAACAATTAAAGAAATTGATTCTGAGTCAGAATATTCTGTTAGAATAGGTTGTAATTGTTTTAATATATTATTTGTTACATCTATTCTTTTTTTTGACAGGGAATCTATTTTCTTTTTTCTTTCAACTCTATAATCATTTGATTTTTTTCTTAATTCATTAAGTTTTTTTTCTAATTCAGCTTTTTCAAGAATATTTTTTTTGGAGATTATATCTTGTTCCTGTTTTTTTAGTTGAATTTCTATTTTTTTAAAATTATCAATATTTTCTTTATGCATTTTTGTTAATTTTTTATTAACCGAGATACCAACTTTGGATTGATTTAAAACCCTTTGCATATCCAAATAGGCAATTTTATTTTCTGCTGATACAGAATTAAAGCTAAAGATTAAAATAATAATTATAAAATAATTAAAAAAAAATTTCATTAAAATGTTGTTCCTAAATTAAATCTAAATGTTTCTGTAACATCTGAAGATGCTTTCGTTATTGGTTGTGTAAGTGAAAAATTTAAAGGACCGATAGGTGTAAACCAATCTATACCAATTCCAGTTGATGATCTTATTTTGCTACCATCATCTAATGCTTCGTTATAATCAACTCCCCATATATTGGCAACATCAATGAAAAATAAAAAATCAGCATTTTGAAATTCTGGCATAATATTTGGTAAAGTTGTAGAAAAGTTTACTGCTGTAATATAATTTCCTCCTACAAAATCTTCCCCATCTTTAGGCCCAACTTTTCCGGCTTCGAAACCTCTTAATCTTTTTGATGGAATAAATAATCTTTTAGAAATACGAACATCTTCATCGTTTATTGAGTTTATTGTTTTTCCATAAAATGAAAGTTGAGTTATCATATCTGGTTTAATTTCGTTATAAGTAGAATATTGATAAGCATTTATTATAGAGTAGCTATTTGCGATTAAAGGAATAGACTGATTAAATAAACTTCTATATCCGTCAGTTGTTTGAAAACGCTGATCTCTTTTATCATAATTTAAACCATAATTAAAAGTGACATCATAATAATCTCCTTCCTGTTTCTTTAATGCACTGGAAGCAGAGCTAGTAGTGGTTAGTGTTTCATAAGCAGTTGAAATTTCAGGCGAAAAATATAGATCCTGGTATTGTTCAAAATTAGTGCCAAATGAGAAACCAGTTGACGTATTTTTATAACCAGAAGAGCCCATATTATCAGTACTTCTACTTCTTAAAGATGTAGTTAAAGATTTATCACTATTTTTATAATTAGGATTTGTGTGCGTAAAACTTCCACGAATTGAATTACTGCTAAGTGAAAGATTCGTATTTAATCTTATACCTTGTCCTAAAAAATTATTTTCTTTTACAGCAAATGATATTGATTCACCTGAGGTTCCAATTCCAGCTCCAGCAGATATTTCACCAGTAGCTTTTTCTTCAACATTATAATTGATAATTTTTTGATTAGGTTCCAATCCATCAATAACTTCAGCTTCAACTGAGGCAAAAATTCCTAAAAATTTAATTTGATTTATTGATTTATTATGTAAGATTTCATTAAAAGCATCTCCTTCATCAACTAATAATTGATTTCTCAAAACTGATTCTTCGGTAATATTGTTTCCTAAAATATTAATTTTTTCTACATAATATTTTTCAGTTTCCTCAATTATAATCTTAAAATTAATTAAATTATTAGAAACAATAGTTTCTTCAACACTAGCATTAATAAATTCAAACTGTTTAAATTCAGCAATATTATCTATTTCATCTAAAATATTTTCAATTTTATTATAAGAATAAACTTCACCTTTTAGATTTGTTAAGAGTTTTGAAACTTTGTCAAAATTATTTGCATTATAGTCAAGTGGTAGCTCTAAGGACAGTTCATTAAATTTATATTGTAATCCTGAATTAATTAAATAAGTCAATTCAAATTGAGTATTATCTATAAATTTTGCAGAAGAATTTTCAACTTTGACTTTATAATAACCTTTATTAATATAGAAATTTTTTAATAGTGTCTTATCAAAATCAATACGATTTTGATCTAAATATTTTCTTTGTGAGATAAATTTCCAAAATTTACTTTCTTCAGATAGAATAACATTTCTTAATTTTCGATCTTTAAACTTCTTATCTCCAATAAATTTTATTTTTTTTATAAGAGCTTTCTCTCCAAGATTAATATTATAAATTAAATCAATAGTATTATTATCATTAAATTTTTTTGATAAATCTATTTCAGCAAAATAATAACCTTTGGATCTTAGAATATTTGTAATTTTATTTAAATCTTCTGAAACTACACTTTCAATATATGGAGATCTATCTTTTATTTTTATTACTTCTAATAAAGCTTTTTTAATACTTTTTTTTTTAATTCCATTAAATTTTAGAGTTTGAATAATTGGATTTTCTTCAACATTTACAAATAAAATTCCATTTGAGAAATCTATTGAAACATCTTTAAAAAAATTTGTTTCATATAATTTTTTTAGTATATTATTTAAATCTTCAGCATTTAATTCATCATCAATGTTTATATTACCAAACATAATAATTGCTTCTTCTGATATTCTTAAATTACCTTTAATATCTACATTTTTTAATTTTTCTGAATAGCCTGGTGAAAAAATAAAAAGAATAAAGATTAAATTTAATAATAATTTATATAGCTTTGTTCTCATATATACATCGACCTTACTTTCAATTTAACAAAATTATTAAGTTTTGCAATTTCTTTAAAATTGCTCGGTTTAACATTTTTATATTTGTTAAATACCTTTAGTTTAGAAAGTTTGATTATATTTTTAGAAATATCAACAAACTGAATCTTTTGTTCTAAAAATAGATTTACTAATTCATCATTTATACTAACCAATACAGTTTCAAATAATGATGATTTATTATTTATATCTTTTAGTAGATTTATGACTGGATATCGTTTTTTATTAATTTTTTTTAGATCCAAATTGTTAAGAGATAAAAAATTTATATCTTTGGTTTTAATTTTTTTATTATCAGTTTGATCATATATTGTATTAAAAATTGGTATTTTCATATTAGTATCATGTATTAGTATCTTAATTAAACCATTGTTAAATTTAATTATAGAATGAACATATGATTTAGGATGTGTGAATATTTCTATCTTTTTTAAATCAATATCAAAAATTCTTTGTGCTTCAATAACCTCAAAAACTTTATTCATCATAGTGGCAGAATCTATGGAAATTTTTCTTCCCATTTTCCAACTTGGATGATTTAAAGCAGCATTTAAGTTTATGTTTTTAAAATTGTTAAGTGGTCTTTTTAAAAATGGTCCTCCTGATGCAGTAATAATTAGTTTTTCGATATTATTATCTCTAAATTGATTTATGAGTGACCATATAGAAAAATGTTCAGAGTCCACCGGAATAAAATCAGTTTTATTTTTTTTTAGACTCTTTTTAATTAAATCCCATGCACAAATTAATGACTCTTTATTTGCTATTGCTATTTTTTTACTATATTTAATTGCATCCAATGTGGGCTTTAAACCATCCAAGCCAATTATTGCAGACATAGTATAATCTATCTTATATTTATTTCTTTTATTAAAACTTTCATAATCATTAAATACATTAATTTTTTTCTTAGATAAGATCTTTTTAGCTATTGAGTATGAATTTGGGTCTGTAATTATTAAATTTTTAACATTAAATACTTTTGATTGATTTATTAAAGTTTTTATATTTTTTTGAGCAGATAATAAAATAAAATTAAATTTTTTCTTATCTTTTTTAAGTATGTTTAAAGTAGCTTTACCAATGGAACCTGTTGAACCAAGTATGACAATTTTTTTTTTCATTTAATAAATTATAAAAATTTCCAAATCACCATTCCTAAAGGTATGGCAAAAATAATTCCGTCTATTCTATCTAATATACCTCCATGTCCAGGTAATAAATCACCTGTATCTTTCACTTTTGCAACTCGTTTTAAATATGAAAAAAACAAGTCTCCTAATTGACAAGTTAAAGATACAATTATTGTAATTATTATTAAATGGTAAGGATTAAAAGAATTTAAATAGAAATAGTAAAAATAAGGTACCATCATCAATGACAGAAAGAATGATCCAAGTGTGCCTGCTATAGTTTTATTAGGACTAATTTTAGTAAGTTTTTTTCCTTTAAAGATCCTGCCAAACAATAAACCACCAATATCTGAACTAATACAAATAGATAATAGATAGATCATATTTAGTTTAAAATCTATTGTGCTTATGCCATTAAATACTAAATATGAAAAAAAAACTAAGTAAATTAAACCTAAAGCTTTGAATAAAAATCTTATAATAATTGAATTAAAAGATTTTTTTTTAAATATTCTGACAATTAAACCATAAAATTCTATCCAAGAAATTATGGAAACAATTATTAAAGATGAAATTAATATATAAGAATACTCGAATATGAGAAATAGTAATATAATTAAGAAAAATGAAGTTAAGATTCTATTTTTAAGTTCCTTTGTCATTATATTGATCCAAAATTTCTCTTAATTTTTAGAAATTTATTTAAAATTAAAGTATAATTATTTTTAGTAAAATCTGGCCAAAGTTTATTGACAAAAAAAATCTCAGCATAAGCAATTTGCCATAATAAAAAATTACTTAATCTTTTGGTATCACCAGTTCTTATCAATATGTCTGGATTTGGACAATCTGAAGTATAAAGATTTTTATCAATATTTTTTTTATTGATTAATAATTTTTTTTTATGAATTTTTTTAAAAGCATTAATTAGTTCATCTTTTGATCCATAATTTAAAGCAAGGTTAATTTGTAATTTTTTATTCATTCTTGTCATATTTTCTGATTTATCTAATATTTTAATGAGTTTTTTTGGAAAAACTTTCTTATTTCCGATAATCTTTAATTTAATATTATTTTTTTTTAAATTATCAATTTTATTAATTAAGAATTCTTCTAATAAATTAAATAAAAAAATTATTTCTTTTTTGGGTCTTTTCCAATTTTCAGTTGAAAATGCAAAAAGTGTTAAATATTTAATCTTTTTTTTAATTGTCACTTCTAATATTTTTTCTACAGTTGATAAACCTGCTCTATGTCCAAAATTTCTTGATTTTCTTTTTTTTAGTCCCCAGCGACCATTGCCGTCCATTATAATGGCCACATGTTTTATTGGGCTCATATTGTCATTATTTCTTTTTCTTTGCTAATTACTTTTTCATCTACTTTTTTAATATGTGTATCAGTAAAATTTTGTATGATTTTTTCAAATTTTTTTTCATCATCTTCACTTAATTCTTTTTTTTTTAATAAAGCTTTAA
Source organism: uncultured Pelagibacteraceae bacterium (assembly GCA_902564245.1). GTDB lineage: Bacteria > Pseudomonadota > Alphaproteobacteria > Pelagibacterales > Pelagibacteraceae > Pelagibacter. Next base: position 13,726 of record CACFAF010000008.1, read on the forward strand.
GATCATCGTTGGCTTCTCTCCGTATATTTCTTATTGATATTTTGCATTTTTCTCCCATTGATTTAATAATCTTTTTCATCTCTGATCTTCTTTCTTCACTTAAATCTGGAACAGGTAGCCTAATTAATTGACCATCAATTTGTGGGTTGAGACCTAATTCTGATTTTCTAATTGTAGAATCTATTGCACTTACATTGTTAAGATCCCATACTTGAATATTAATAGTTCTAGGGTCAGGAGTTGTAACACTTCCTAATTGATTAATTGGCATTTGTTGACCGTAGACTTCAACTTTAATCAAATCTAACATGCTGGAACTGGCCCTACCAGTTCTTAAAGATGAAAGTTCTTTTACAAAAACCTCAAGGGTCTTGCCCATTTTTTCACTATAATTTTCTTCTTTAAACATTTATTCACCGATTTTTAACCTGTAAAAATCTTTAATTTTTAGATCACTAATACTAAGCTCTTTTATTATATCTTGCACTTTTTTTTTTGGCTCCATTACCCAAGGTTGAGTAAGTAAGCTATTTTCTTCTTTAAATTTATTCATTTTTCCTAAACTTATCTTTTTTGCAATTTCGTCTGGTTTGCCCGAGTTTTTTAATTCTTCAGTAATTAAACTTTGTTCTTTATCAAGGATTTCTTTATCTATTTTATTACTATCTAAGGCTATGGGATTAGAAGCTGCAACATGCATGGCTAATTGTTTTCCAAAAGACTGAATATTTTTAGAATTTTCTTTTGTTTCTAAAGCAACTATAACTGCAAGTTTTGACAAATTATCTTTAACCACTGTATGTAAATAATTAAAGTTTTTTACACCGTCATTTTTTAAAGTTTTAACTCGACCTATTGTTATTTTTTCACCCATTTTTGCAATTAGAGAAACTAAACTTTCTTCCACGGATTTATCGTTTTTCATTTTACATTTATTTAATTTTATTAATTCAGAATTACTTTCATTATTTAATTCGCTTAATTCCTTTGCAAAATTAATAAAGTCTTCATTTTTTGCTACAAAATCTGTTTCACAATTAAGTTCTATTACTGAAGTTTTATTTTCATCACCACTTACTGCGACTACTCCTTCTTTTGCAACACGAGACATTTTTTTTGACGCTTTTGAAATTCCTTTAACGCGAAGTATTTCAATGGCTTTTTCAATATCTCCTGCAGCTTCATTTATAGCTGCATTACAATCTTTAAAACCAGCGCCTGATAATTTTCTTAGTTGTTTTATTTTTTCTATTTCGCTCATTTTAATTTGTTTTTTTCTTTTCTTTTTTAGCAAATTTCTTATCCAATTTTTCTCTATCAATTTCTTGTAAAGTTTTAGGTTTTTCTGATTTATTTTTTTCTTCTAAATTTATCTTTTCCTCAATCACTTTTGGTGCATCCTTCTTCGCATTTTCAATAGTTTCTTTTATTAACGAACAATATAAATCAATAGATCTTCTAGCATCATCATTTCCTGGTATTGGATATTCAATTCCTTCTGGATCTGAATTTGTGTCTAAAATTGCTATAATTGGAATATTTAATTTAATAGACTCTTTAATTGCTAAAGATTCATAATTTGTATCAATTATAAAGACTAATTCAGGTATTTTTTTCATTTCTACAATACCTCCTAGTGATCTTTGTAATTTGTCTCTTTGTACACTCATCTTTAAAAGTTCTTTTTTAGTAAATCCCCTATTTTCTGAAACTAAATCTAATTCAATCTTTTTTAATTTTTTTATTGATCCAGAAATAGTTCCCCAATTTGTTAACATGCCACCAAGCCATCTATAATTAACAAAATACTGGTCAGTTTCTTTGGCGACTTGAGCTATTGCTTCAGAAGCTTGTTTTTTTGTTGAAACAAATAAAATTTTGCCATTGTTTATAATTGTGCTGTATACTTTTTGTAAAGCAACATTTGTAAGTTCTAAAGTTTGAGTTAAATCAATGATGTGAATTGAGTCTCTTTTGCCAAAAATGTATTTTTTCATTTTTGGATTCCATCTAAGCGTTTTATGACCTAAGTGAACGCCTGCTTCTAATAGTTGTTGTATTGTTACGTTTGGTATTTTCATATTTATTCCCGGTTATGCCACCACAGTAACTGCCACAAAAGGACCGGAGGTTTAAAACCACATACTGTGTGCGTGTTAATTTATGGATTATTTACAAATTATTTTTAGAAGAAACAAGTAAATTTTAGTTAATAATTGCAGAAATATGGTGATTTTTTAAGATATTTATTGATTTTTTATCAATAGACCTTTTATTCTTTAATTTAAAAAGTAATTTAGAATTATTATCATTAATTTTTATTTTCACTTCAGTAGGACCTTCTTTTTTTATTAAATTTGAAATTATCTCAATCTGACTAAGATTTGTTACATTAAATTGAATTTCATCAATAGGTTTATTGTATAAATCCTTTAATGAAGCTATTTTTTTTACATTAATTTTTTTAAAACGATTTTCTTGTTCATTGATATTTTTAAACAAAGAAATAATTAAAGAATTTCCTTCTATTAAAATTTTTCTATTTAATTCTAATATATCTGAAAAAATAAAAAGTTCAAAAACACTTTTTAAGTCGGTAAGTTTTAATATTGCATAAGAATTACCTTTTGATGTTTTTCTTTCTTGAATCTTTAAAAGAGTAGCTGCTATATTTGATTCTTTTATTTGTTCATTCGAGTTAAATTCAATATAATCAATAATCTCATTATTTTCAAAAATTTCTTTGAATTGATTAAGTGGATGATCTGAAATAAAAAAACCTAATGCTTCAAATTCTTTTGAAAGTCTTTCATCAAAATTCCAATCTTTAGATGAGTTAATAAAATCATCATCTTTTATCTCTTCTTTTTCAAATAAATCAATTTGATTTGCAACTTTATTTTCAAAAATATTTTTAGATTTTAGGATAAAATTGGGTATTGAATTATATAGAGATTGTCTATTATTGTTTAAATTATCAAAAGCACCAGCTTTTACTAAGCCCTCCAACTGAAGTTTATTAATATCTTTTGGATTTACTCTGTTTATAAAATCATTAATTGAATTAAATTTACCATTTTTAATTCTTTCATCTACAATATTTGAAATTGCCTCATATCCAACACTTTTTATAGCACCTAATGCATAAAAAAAATTATTATCTTCTGATTTAAAATCGGCAAAACATTTGTTTATATCTGGTCTATTAATCTTAATATTCAATCTTTTAAGCTCTTCATAAAATTCACTTAATTTATTTTGATTAGAGATATCCATAGTCATTGATGCAGAAAAAAATTCATTTGGATAATATTTTTTTAAAAAAGCAGTTTGATAAGATATTATTGCATATGCTGCAGCATGGCTTTTATTAAAACCATATTCAGCAAATGGTTCTATCTTTAAAAAAATACTTGCTGCTACTTCTTTACTAATTTTGTTTTTAATTGCTCCATCAATAAATCTTTGTTTTTGTTTTTCTAATTCAGCTCTTTTTTTTTTACCCATTGCTCTTCTTAAAATATCAGCTTCACCAGCTGTAAATCCTGATAATTTTTGTGCAATTTGCATAACTTGTTCCTGATAGATTATTACTCCATATGTTGGTTTTAAAATTTCTTCTAATAATGGATGTAAATAATCAGGTTTTTGTCTTCCATGTTTGCAATCGTTATAAATTGATATATTGCTCATAGGTCCTGGTCTATAAAGCGCAACTAACGCAATAATATCTTCAATATGATTAGGCTTCATTTGAATCAATGCTTCACGCATTCCAGCACTTTCTATTTGAAATAAACCAACCGTGTTACCACTTGAAAGTAATTCAAAGACTAATTGATCATCAAATTTTATATTTTCTATTTTAAAATTTTTATTTTTTTCATTAATTAATTTTTCTGTTTTATTTATTACTGTTAATGTCTTTAAACCTAAAAAATCAAATTTTATTAATCCTGCATTTTCTGCTGAATACATATCAAATTGTGTTGAGGGTAATAAAAGATTAGATGAATTATCTTTATACAGTGGTACCGTCTCAGTTAGTTTTTTATCTGCTATAACTACACCAGCTGCATGAGTAGCTACATTTCTATTTAATCCTTCTAACTTTAATGAAAGATCTGTTAATTTTTTAACTCTAGGATCCTCATCTATTAATTTTTTTAATCTTGGTTCAGTATTAATACATTCAGTCAAGCTCTGGGGTCTTGATGGATCAAAAGGAATCATTTTTGAGATATTGTCAACAAAGCCATAAGGTAAACCAAGAACTCTTCCTACATCTCTAATAACCATCCTGGCTTTTAATTTACCAAATGTAATAATATGAGCTACACTTTCTTTATATTTCGAATTTAAATATTCAAATACTAAATCTCTTTTTTCTTCACAAAAATCTATATCAAAATCTGGCATAGAAATACGATCAGGATTTAAAAATCTTTCAAAAATCAAATTAAATTTAATAGGATCTAAATCAGTTATAGATAAACACCATGCCACTAGTGATCCAGCTCCAGATCCTCTGCCTGGACCGACAGGTATATCATTTTGTTTTGCCCATTTTATATAATCTGCCACAATTAAAAAATAACTCGCATATTTCATGTTAATAATAATCTTTAACTCATGATCTAATCTATCTTTGTACAAAATATATTCTTCATTGGTTAATAAATTATTATCATTTAATTCTAAAATTTTTTTAAGTTTAATTTTTAAACCCGCTTCCGAATCTTTAATTAATAACTCTTCAGCATTACCTCCTTTTTCTGAACTTATATCAGGAAGCATAGGCTTAGAAAATTTTGGTCTAAAATTACACCTATAAGGTAAATTAAAATTATTTTCTAATGCTTCCGGTAAATCAGAAAACAAATCAATCATATCTTTATGAGATTTTAGATAATGATTATCACTATACTTAATACGATTTTTTTCATTAATGTATGTTTTAGTTCCTATGCAAGTTAAAGCATCATGAGCTTCATACATATTTTTTTCTAAATAAAAGACTTCATTTGTAGCTATAATAGGTATTTTAATTTCAGATGAATTTTTTAAATTAAATTTTTCAAAAATTAACTCATTTTCATCATTATGTCTTTGAATTTCTAGGTAAAATCTGTCGTCAAATGATGACAATAAATTTTTGTAAATATTTTTTATCTCATCAAATTTATTTTTTAAAAATAATTTTCCAAATAATCCATTAATTGTACCTGACAGTAATATTATCCCATCTGATTTAATATATAATTCTTCAATATTTATATTTGGGTCTAAGTCATCTCTGCTATCTAAATAAGATTTAGAAGATAATTCAATAATTCTTTTATACCCATTTTCATTAGTTGCTATTAAAGGCAAAAGTCCAACAGTTTCTCCAAATTTAAAATTAATCTGAGTTCCAATAATTGGTTTTGTTCCAACTTTAGAGATATTTTCTGCAAATTCTAAAGCACCACATAAATTTGAAGTATCAGATATACCTATACTTTGTAGCTTATTTTCCTTACAAAAATCTTTTAAATTTTCTATTTTAAGAGCACCTTCACATATAGAATATTGAGTGTGTATTTTAAAATGATTAAATTTTTGATTTTTTAGATCTTGCATTGATAGATCTTATATTACCATTAATCATTTCCAATTTACAATCAGCCATATTGGCAAATACTCTATTATGAGTTGCATATATAATTACTCGCTCAGCATTTTTAAGTTTATATAAAATTTTAAAAACTTGTTTTGCTGATTTTTGATCAAGACTACCAGTCGGTTCATCTGCTAATATAATTTTTGGTTTGTTAATTAAAGCTCTTGCAATAGCAATTCTTTGCATTTCACCACCTGATAACTCTGAAGGATAATGATACATACGATTTGATAAGCCCATTTTACTTAGAATTCTTTTTGCTTTTAAAACTGCATCTTGTTTATCATTATTTAAAGCTAAACAAGCTAAATAAACATTTTCTAATGCTGTAAAATCTGAGAGTAAATTTTTTTCCTGATAAATAATTCCAATGTTCTTTGATCTGATATAGTCATTAACGTCAGAGTTCAAAAAATCTATTTCATTATTTTGTAATTTTATTTTCCCCTGCGTGGGTTTATCAATTAAAGATAGAATATTTAATAAAGTAGATTTTCCAGATCCAGAGGGACCCATCAAAGAATAAATCTTACCTTTTTGAAATTTAAAATTTATTTTATTTAAAACTTTTATATTTCTATTTATTTTAAAAATTTTTGAAATTTTATTAAGTGAAATTATACTATTCATATTTGATTGATTTAATAGGATCTAATTTTGACGCTTTTAAAGCAGGGACTATTGAGACTATAATGGTTATTAAAATTGAAGACAGAGAAATTAATATAATCGAATTTAAATTAATTTCTGATGGCATTTTACTTAAAAAATAGATCTCTTCAGGAAATAAACTTATATTAAAAATTTCACTTAAAAAAAATCTCAATTTTTCTATATTTATCGAAAATAAAACACCTAAAAAAATTCCAAATAATGTTGCAGAAGTACCTATAATTACACCAACTAAAAAGAAAATTTTTGCTATTGATTTGTTTAAAACTCCAATTGATTTTAAAATAGCTATTTCTCTAGTTTTATTTTTTACAAAAATAGTTAAACCTGAAATAATATTGAATGCAGCTACAATAATAATCAGTGAAAGAATTATAAACATTACATTTCTTTCGACCTTTAAAGCTGAAAAAAGAGCTTTATTTAAATCTGCCCAAGTAAATACAAATTCATTATCGAAGATTTCCTCAATTCTAGTTTTAATCTTTTTAATTTTAGTTGGGTTTTTTAAATATATTTCTAAATTTCTATCTTTTTCATTCAAGTCAAAAAATTCGTCTAAAGTATCAATATTTATAAATGCAATGTTTTGGTCAAAATCAGAAAGTCCACTATCAAAAATTGAATTAACAATAAAGGTTTTTTGTTTAGGTAAATTACCAATAATAGTTTGAACTCCCGAAGATGACATTATCATAATCTTACTCCCAATTTTTAGATTCAAACTATCGCTCAAATCTTTTCCTAATGAAATATTGTTTTCTATTAAATTATTAGTTTTGCTAATAAAATTATCGTTATTAGTTAAATCTAATTTCATAAAATCTTTTCTAGAATAACCTCGTAAAAGAATACCTTTCGTATAATCTTTATGGATTATCATTGCTTCACCTTTACTAGAAAAAATCATCTTATTTGAAATTGATTTCAAATCTTTATTATTTAGTTTGCTTTTATCTATTGAAATATCATAAGGCTGAATGGTTATGTGTGAATTAAAGCCTACAATTTTATTAATTAACTCAGATCTAAATCCATTCATTACAGACATTACTATTATTAAAACTGCTACTCCGAGGCTTATTCCAATGAAGGAAAAAATTGAAATAACATTTAGAAAACCATCTTTTTTTTTGGTCTTCAAATATCTAAATGCAATTTCTTTTTCTAAAGTTGAAATCAAATTTGTTCTTTTTGTTGGTGTAAAAATTTTGCTATTTTTTCAATTGATAAACTAGTTGTTTCTTTACCTGTTTCTTTAAATTCAAGTAAATCTCCTTCAGATTTTTTTCCTAATATAATCTGATATGGAACTCCAATTAAATTAACCTTTTTAAGTTTAGATGAAAGATTTTCATCAGTATCGTCAATAATAACGTCAATATTTTGTTTTTTTAAATAATCATAAACATTAATTGCTTTTTCCAAATTTTTTGAGTCATTTTTACTAATGACTGGTATTACCGCAACTTCGTAAGGAGCAACTACTAATGGCCATTTCATTATTTCATCTTTCTCATTATATTTTGCCTCTATTATTGCCCCAACTAATCTTGAAACACCTATTCCATATGATCCCATTTTAACAAAATCTTTTTTTCCACCTGAAAGGTCTACTGAGGCATTTAAAGGTTTTGAATATTTATCTCCAAAATAAAATATATGACCAACTTCTATACCTTTTGTGATTAATCTATTTTCTGGCAAAACTTCCTTTTCAAATTCATTCTTATTAAATTTTTCATCTGTCACAGCATAATATTGTTCATATTTTTTTCTTAGATCTTCTAATGATTCTTTTGTAATTTCAGATCCTTCACTATCCAAATTAAAAATTCTTTTATCAGTAAAAATTTTACTTTCTCCTGTATCTGCTAAAATTACAAATTCATGTGATAAATTACCACCGATTGGTCCTGTATCAGCAGCCATTGGAATTGCTGTTAAATTTAATTTCTTAAAAGTTCTAAGATAAGATAAAAAAAATTTATTATATGAAAAAAAAGCCTCTTCATCATTAATATCAAATGAGTATGCGTCTTTCATATAAAATTCTCGACACCTCATAATTCCAAATCTAGGTCTTAGCTCATCTCTAAATTTCCATTGGATGTGATATAAGAGTTGAGGTAATGATTTATATGATTTAATACTTGACCTAAATATGTCTGTTATTAATTCTTCATTCGTTGGCCCGTAAAGCATTTCCCTATTCTGTCTATCTTTAATTCTTAACATTTCATCTCCATAGTCATCATAACGACCACTTTCTTTCCAAATTTCACTTGATTGAATTGTTGGCATTAAAATTTCTTGAGCTCCAATGTTATTTTGTTCATCTCTTACAATTTTTTCAATTTTTTTCATAACTTTAAAACCTAGAGGTAACCAAGAATAAATTCCAGTTGACGATTGTTTGATCATCCCAATTCTCAACATTAATTGATGAGATTTAATTTTAGCTTCTGAAGGATTGTTTTTAAGGATTGGTATGAATGCTTTAGATAAATACATTATTAGTATTATGATTCTTAAATTAAAATATTCAATTAAATTCTCACTATATTTATATTTGTAAAAGGTTTTTTTCCTATTTTTTCTTTTGAATATTTTCTACAAACGATTTTAAGAGCATCAATTAGGTTATGTTCTTGTTTTTTGTTATTAAGTGCGAATTTTTTTGTTGTATTGCTTATTTGATCCTCAAGCCCATATATAAATTCTTCAATATCTTCTATTGGTAGGCCTCTAAATGTAACTATTGGTTCCTTATATATATTGCCTTTCGAATTAATAATAATTGTGGCTTCCATATAACCATTAGTGCTTAAGTTTTTTCTATCTTTGATAGATTGTGAATCTTCTTCAACGCTTATATTTCCATCAAGATAAAGTCTTCCACTAGGAGCTTTATCATAAACTTCAGGTTTGCTGCCAGGGTATAATTTTACTATATCGCCATTTTCTACTTGAACAGGATATTTAACCTGCATTTCTTTAGCAAAATTTATATGTTCAATCATATGTCTATGTTCACCATGAACAGGAATTACACACCTAGGCTTTACCCAGTTATACATATCTTTTAAGTCTTCTCGATTAGGATGCCCTGAGACGTGCACAAATTCATTTTCTTCCGAAATAACTTCAATTCCTTCTTTTACTAACTGATTATGTAAATTATAAAGTTTTTTTTCATTACCAGGTATAATTTTGGATGAGAAAATTACCGCATCATCTTTTTCAATAAATACATCTGGATGAATGTGCTTAGAAATTCTCATCATAGCTCCCATTGGTTCACCTTGACTTCCTGTGCATAAATAAACAATTTTATTTTTTGATATATTTTTTGCATCACGTGAGTCAATCGGTTCAATAACATCTTTTAAATAACCACATTGTCTTGCTGCTTTAAAAATTCTATGCATAGATCTTCCAACTAAAGAAATTTGTCTTCCTACTTTTTGTGCACAATAAAAAGCAGTTTCCATTCTTGCTACATTTGAGGCAAATGATGTAATTATAATTCTTTTTTTAAGTCTACTCATTATATTTAACATGCTTTTTCTTACATCTAATTCAGATCCTGATCTTCCTATACTAAAAACATTTGTTGAGTCACATATCATCGCTAAAACTCCTTCTTTACCTATTTCTTTTAATCTGTCAGAATTAATTTTTCCTCCTATAAGAGGATTTGGATCAACTTTCCAATCCCCAGTATGTAACACGACTCCAGCTGGAGTTTTAATTCTTAGACCGTTAGGTTCTAAAATAGAATGAGTAAGGGTTATATATTCAATAACAAAAGGATCTAATTTGACTGTTCCATTTAAATCTACAGTGACTAAATCTTTCGTAATATCAATATGTTTTTCTTTAAATTTTTCTTTAATTAAAAGAGCAGTAAAAGGTGTTGCATAAATCTTACATTTTAACTTTGGCCATAAATGTGCAATTGCTCCAATATGATCTTCGTGTGCATGAGTTAAAATAATTCCTAATAAATCATTTTTTTTTTCAACAATAAAACCAGGGTCTGGATAAATCAAATCTATACCTGGCAAAGTATCATCTGCAAAGGTGACACCTATATCAACCATAATCCATTTATGAAAGTTAGGCTTTCCATATGCAAAAAGATTCATATTCATTCCGATTTCACCGGATCCTCCTAATGGACAAAATAAAAGTTCTTCCTTCATTATTAATTAATTAAATTACAAGCCTTTATAAGGCCTTTAATTGTAATATCCTTATCTATTATAATTTTTTTATCTATTGAGTTTTTAAATAAATGTGAAAAACCACCAGTAGTTATTATTTTATAAGTTTTACCAGTCTCTTTTTTTATTAAATTTATAATATTCATAATTAGCCCATTGTAGCCCCAAAAAAATCCTGATTGAACAGCACTAATTGTATTAGATCCAACAACTTTGCTAACTTTTTTTAAATCGAGATTAGGTATTAAAGTTGCATTCTTTATTAATGTATTTAAAGAAAGTTGAACTCCAGGTGCAATTACTCCTCCATAATAAACATTTTTTATCAATACATCAAATGTAGTTGCGGTGCCAAAATCTAAAATTATAAAATTATCCTTGTTATTTACAACACTTAATGCATTTGAAATACGATCAGATCCAATTTGTGTTCTATTTACTTTAATCTTTAATAAAGAGTTTAATTTAAGATCTTTTAGTTCATAAACTTTGATTTTTAAAAATCTTATTAAAAATTTTCTTACTAACTTAAATGATTTAGGAACAACACTACAAAAAACAGCCTTATTTACACTTTTTGAAAACTTTGTTTTTGCCAATTTTTTTAATAAAGAATTATTTATATGTTTTGTGTCAAAATTATATCTTTTAATAATTTTAAATTTTGAATTTACAAAACAAATTTTAGTTACTGTGTTACCTATATCTCCAATAATAATCATATCATATACTAATTATACTTTTAACATTTTTTTTAAAAAATAGTGGAATAAAATTTTCATATATAGATTTTAAATCATAAATAATTCTTTTTTTATTAATTTTAATTTTTGTTATATCGGAAAGATTAGTTGTCTTATAATTACGAATTTTTGGACTTTTTACTAAATTTATACCTATTCCAACTATAATATAAGTAGAATTCTTTTTTTTCAAAGTTTCTTGTAATATTCCACTTACCTTTTTTTTATTTATAAGCAAATCATTAGGATATTTTATAGATATATGATTTTTATAATAAATAGAGATTAAACGTTTAATTAAAAAACAATTAACTTTTGTCAGTTGTTTAATTGATAAGTTAATTCTATCTATACAAAAAAAAATTGATACAAACAAATTTCCTTTATAAGAAATCCATTTTTTTCCATGATTTCCTCTACCTTTTTTTTGAGTTTCTGAAACAATCATGCCCAATTTACTCTTAGAGTTCTTTATCATTCTTATTGCCACATCATTTGTACTATTTACTCTTTTAAAATTAAATATTTTAAGTTTCATTAAATAATCACAATATTAGAAATGATTTCTAATAATTTACTTGGTGCAATGAAATAAAAAGCAACTAATAATGTTGATAATACTAATGATATTTTTAAGCCAATATTATAATCTAAATCATATTTTTCTTTTTCTTTATCAAAATAAATTATCTTAATTATTCTTAGATAATAAAATGCAGAAATTACAGTTGCCAATAGTCCTACTATAGCTAAAAAATACATAGATTGTTCTATTACAATTTTAAAAATATAAAACTTTGCAAAAAAACCTGCTAGTGGTGGTATTCCTGCCAGAGAAAATAATACTATTAAAAAAGATAATGATAAAAGTGGATGATTTTTTGATAAACCAGATAAATCCTCAATATTTTCATAATACTTATCGTTTCTTTTGAGCATGAACAAACAGCTAAATAAACCCAAATTCATTACTAAATAAATTGATATATAAATTATTGAAGATTGGATTCCTTGGTTTGTTCCCGTAGATAAGCCAGCTAGGGCATAACCCATATGTCCTATTGAGCTATAAGCAACTAATCTTTTTAAATTAGTTTGTCCAATTGCAGCTATTGCTCCAAAAACCATAGAAGCAATTGAGAGAAAAATTATAATCATTTGCCATTGTTCAATCATATTAATAAAAGGAACATATAAAAATCTTATAAAAACTGTTAAAGCCGCTAATTTAGGAACTATAGCAAAAAATAAAGTTACTGATGTTGGAGAACCTTCATAAACATCTGGTGCCCACATGTGAAATGGTACAGCTGAAATTTTAAAAGCTAAACCCACAAGTATAAAAACTAATCCAAAAGTTAAACCATATTCTACTTTATCAAATGAGTCTGAAATCAAATCAAAATTTGTAGTACCTGAAAATCCATAGATTAATGAACATCCATACAACAACAAACCTGATGATAAAGCACTTAAAACAAAATATTTTAATCCTGCTTCTGAAGATTTTATTTGATCTCTATTAAAAGAAGCAAGTACATATAAAGATAATGATTGTAATTCAAGTCCAATATAAAATACAATTAAATCATTTGAACTTATCATCACCATCATGCCTAAAATTGAAGTTAAAATTAAGATTGAATATTCAATTTGTAAAATCTTAAATATTTTCAAATATTTAAATGAAACGATCAAGGTAAAGATACCACCAATAAAAACTAAAATTTTCATAAAAGTTGAAAGATAATCAATTTTATAACTTTCGTTAAAAAGAATGTTATCTGTATTTATTGGGTAATTAAAAGTAAGCACAAGTGTTCCAATTAATGTAATGATTGATAAATTATAAATTAAATTAGAACTATTTTTTTTAAAAACGCCTAATATAAGTAAAAACATTATTGAAATTGAAATAAAAATTTCTGGATATACAAAGTTTAGATTGTTCATCATATTAATTATTAATATTAAGGCTTAAATTATAATTATACATTTCTAATAAACTCTTTATTGATGATTCTATAGTATTAAATAAAGGTTCAGGATAAAAACCAAATAATAAAGTTGGTATTGCTAAAAATATTAATATTATTAATTCAAAATTTTTTAAATCTTTTATTTTTAATAATTCTTTATTAACTAATTTACCAAAAATAACTCTTTTATATAACCAAAGCATATAGGCTGCAGCAAGAATGATACCAATGCTTGCTATAGTTGCGACTAAAAAATTATCATGAAAAGTACCTAATAAAATTAAAAACTCTCCTACAAAACCACTTGTTCCAGGTAAACCAACAGCTGCTAAAGTAAAAATCATAAATAATACGGCATATTTTGGCATCATGGAAACTAAACCTCCATATGTACTAATAATTCTAGAATGTACTCGATCATAAACTACACCTACACAAAAAAATAAAGCTGCAGAAACTAATCCATGACTAATCATTTGAATAATACTTCCTTCAAGTCCATGTGTAGTGTTAGTAAAAATTCCTAAAGTAACAAAACCCATATGTGCTACAGAAGAATATGCAATTAGTTTTTTCATATCTTCCTGCATTAATGCTACAAGAGAAGTGTAAATAATCGCTATTAAACTTAAAATATAAATTAGAGGTGTAAAAAAATCTGATGCTACAGGAAATAATCCTATAGAAAACCTTATAAATCCGTAACCAGCCATCTTAAGTAAAATAGCTGCCAAAAGAACTGAACCTGCAGTTGGAGCCTCAACATGAGCATCAGGCAACCAAGTATGAACTGGCCACATAGGAGTCTTGACAGCAAAAGAGCTAAAAAAAGCTAACCATAATAAATTTTGATATTTACTATCAATACTTAACTCATATAATTTTACAATATCTGTAGTACCATTTAGCCAATAAATAGAAATTATTGCAACTAGCATTAAAATTGAACCGAACAATGTAAATAAAAAAAATTTAAATGCAGAATAAACTCTTCTTGCACCTCCCCAAATACCAATTATTAAAAACATTGGAATTAATCCACCTTCAAAGAATAAGTAAAAAATTACTAAATCAAGTGAACAAAAAGCACCAATCATTAAACTTTCCATAATAAGAATTGCTATTAGGAATTCTTTAAGTCTTTCTTTTGTGGTGTTAATAACAGAAATTATGCATAGTGGTGTGATAAATGTAGTAAGTAAAATAAATAAAATTGAAATTCCATCTATTCCAATTTTATAATTAACAAAACCTTTTAACCATTCTCTTTCTTCAACAAATTGAAAATCTGGATTTGATGTATCAAATAAATACCAAATATATAAAGAAATCAAAAAATTTAAAAAAGTGACAAAAATTGAAATATATTTACTACTTTTATAATCATTAGAAAAATCATTTTTAAGAAATAATAAAAAAAGTGCCCCTAAAGATGGCAGTAATATTATAGAAGTTAAAATTGGGAAGTTCATTAGTATAAGATTAAAAAAGTTAAAAGAATTGAAAATCCTAATAACATCATAAATGCATATTGATATATAAAACCACTTTGAAATTTTGATGCTTTTAATGAAAAATATTTAATTAAATTTGAAATTCCATCAGGACCAAATCTATCAATAAATTTAATATCAATTATTTTCCAAAAGAATAAACCAATTTTTTTTGAAGTTTTAATAAAAATGAAATCATACAATTCATCAAAATACCATTTTCTAACTAAAAAATCATATAATGGTCTGTTTAAATCTATTAAATTATTCAAGATTTCTTTATTTTTTATAAACAAATAATATGAAAATGGTATAGCTAAAGTAACTATTACTGGTGTCGCCAAAATAAACCACATTGGTGGATGATCTGTGCTTAGAGGTGTTAAAAATTTAATAGACTCTCCCCAGAATTTCTGAGTTAAGTTGATTTCAATAAACATATCTTTAAATAAAAAACCTGAAAATAATGAACCTGCAGCGAGAATTACCAATGGTAAGAGCATAACAAGCGGAGATTCATGAATTTTATCTATATTTAAATCTCCATTATTATATGAGCCATGAAAAGTTTTAAAAATTAATCTCCAAGAATAAATTGCAGTTAACATGGCAGTAAGAATTCCTACTCCTGCTGCATAATATCCTAATCCGCTAGTATGCAAGTATGCATACTCAATAATTGCATCTTTTGAATAAAAACCAGATAAAAAAGGGAATCCTGTTAAAGCTAAAGTACCAATAACCATTAAAACCCAAGTATATGGTAATTTATTCCATACACCTCCCATTTTATTAATATCTTGTTGATCATTAAATGAATGGATTACAGATCCAGCTCCTAAAAATAATAAAGCTTTAAAAAAAGCATGAGTAAATAAATGGAACATCGCTACATTGTAAGCGCCTACACCTACAGCAAAAAACATATATCCTAGCTGGCTACAAGTAGAATAAGCAATAATCTTTTTTATATCATTTTGCACTAAAGCAACAGTCGCAGCAAAAAAAGCAGTGCTTGTACCGACAATAATAATTAAATTTAATGTTAATTGAGAATATTCGAAAATTGGTGAACATCTGACAACTAAAAATACACCTGCAGTTACCATTGTTGCAGCATGTATTAAAGCAGAAACTGGAGTTGGACCTTCCATAGCATCAGGAAGCCAAGTATGTAAAAATATTTGTGCTGATTTACCCATGGCACCTATGAATAAAAGTATGCATATTAAATCAATTGAATTAATCCTAATTCCAAGAAACAATATTTCATGATTTAAAAGTTGTGGTGTTTGCTGAAATACATCAATATAATTTACAGTGCCAAACAAATAAAAAATTAAAAAAATTCCTAAAGCAAGACCAAAATCTCCTACTCTATTTACTAAAAAAGCTTTAATGGCTGCAGCATTAGCAGCCTCTTTTTTAAACCAAAAACCAATTAAAAAATAAGAACATAAACCAACTCCTTCCCAACCAAAAAATAATTGAAGAAAATTATCAGAAGTAACCAATACCAACATTGAGAATGTAAATAATGATAGATAAGACATAAACCTTGGTTTGTGAGAGTCGTGAGACATGTAGCCTATAGAATAAATGTGTACTAATGCAGAAATTAAAGTTACGACAACTAACATCACTGATGACAATGTGTCAATTTGAATTGACCAATTAACACTCAATGATCCTGAATTTATCCATTCAGCAATAATAATATTATTTACATAGTTGACAGAAATTACTTTATAAAAAATAATTATTGATAAAATTGCTGAAATTGAAACAAATAAACTTGTTACAATTTCTGAAACTCTATCACCAATATATCTTCCAAAAAAACCTGAAATAATTGATGCTAACAATGGAAGAAATAAAAGAATAATTTCCATATTATCCTTTTAGACTATCTATTTCTTCAACCCTAATTGTTGAAGAGTTTCTATAATAAACAACTATAATAGCAAGTCCTATAGCAGCTTCGGCTGCTGCAACAGTTAAAATAAATAATGTAAATATTTGGCCAGTTAAATCATTCAAAAAAACAGAAAAAGATACTAGGTTTATATTAACCGCTAATAAAATTAGTTCTATGCTCATTAATATAACAATAATATTTTTTCGATTTAAAAAAATTCCTACCACACCTATAGTAAAGATTATTGCACCAAGTGTTAGGTAATGTCCTAATCCAATATCAATCATCAATATTTACTCCTTTATTGTTTTCAACTTCAACTAAGTTGATAGAATCAGATCTTTCTCTTGAAATTTGTTTAAAATAGCTTTGTCTTTTAAGTCCAGCTCTCTCTCTAAAAGTTAAAATAATAGCACCAATCATCGCTACTAATAAAATCATCCCGCTTAACTGAAATACATGAATATACTCTGTATATAAAATATTACCTATAGAGTGAGTATTACTTATACTTTCATTAATAATTAAATTGCTAGAAGTCATCAAATCAGGTTTATATTTCCAGCCCCCGACTACTATTATTAATTCAAAAAAAATTATTACACTTATAATTAAACCAATCGGAATATGTTTTGAACTTTGTGATGATAAAAACCATTGATTTTTTTGCTGTGCCACATTTAGCATCATGACAACAAAAAGAAATAAAACTGCAACCGCTCCCACATAAACAATCAGCATAATCATCCCTAAAAACTCTGCACCGATCATTATGAATAAACAAGATATACTTATAAAATCTAAGATTAAAAAAAAAACAGAGTGTACTGTATTTTTTGAAGCAGTCACCATTATTGCTGAAATAATTGCTATTATTGAAAAGGTATAAAAAAAAATAGAATGAGCTATCATAGATTTATCTATAAGGGTTATCCGCCTTTATATTAGCTGATAAAACATTTTCCCATCTATCACCATTATCAAGAAGTTTTTCTTTATTGTAATATAATTCTTCTCTTGTTTCAGTCGAAAATTCAAAATTTGGTCCTTGAACTATTGCATCTACAGGACATGACTCTTCACACAATCCACAATAAATACATTTCATCATATCAATATCATATCTAGAAGTTTTACGACTTCCATCTTCTCTTTCATAAGATTCAATGGTGATTGCTTGAGCTGGACAAACTGCTTCACATAACTTACAGGCGATACATCGTTCTTCACCATTTGGATATCTTCTTAAAGCATGTTCTCCTCTAAATCTTGGACTGATTTTACCTTTTTCAAAAGGATAATTTATAGTTTTCTTAGACTTAAAAATTTCTTTAATAGCCATTAATAAAGCTTTCAAAAAATCTAATAAAAAAATTGTTTTAATTATTCTAAAAAAATTCATAATTAATAAACCGGTAACAAGTCAAAATAAAATAAATAACTAGCTGTAAATACTACCCAAATCAAAGACAAAGGTAAAAAAACTTTCCATCCCAATTTCATAAGTTG
This sequence comes from uncultured Pelagibacteraceae bacterium, assembly GCA_902564245.1. Classification (GTDB taxonomy): domain Bacteria; phylum Pseudomonadota; class Alphaproteobacteria; order Pelagibacterales; family Pelagibacteraceae; genus Pelagibacter. Next base: position 31,931 of record CACFAF010000008.1, read on the forward strand.
ATCATATCTGTATCTAGGGACTATAGCTTTAACTAAAGCAAAAAGTATAAATAAAAATAAAATCTTAAATATTAACCAAATTGGAGTTGGTATTATTGAAAATGGATAAATATCTATTAATGGTAACCATCCACCTAAAAATAAAATAGATCCCATGGCACACATCAATAAAATATTTGCATATTCTCCAAGCCAAAACATTGCATACATCATCCCGGAATACTCTGTTTGATAACCAGCAACTAATTCTGCTTCTGCCTCTGGCAAATCAAAGGGTGGCCTATTAGTTTCAGCTAAAGCTGAGATAAAAAATATAACAAACATAGGAAACAAAGGAATTACAAACCAAATTTTTTTTTGGGCCATTACAATATCATTTAAATTTAGAGATCCTGCACATAAAAGAACATTAATAATTATTACACCAATTGAAACTTCGTAGGAAACCATTTGTGCGGCAGATCTTATTGCTCCTAAAAAAGGATATTTTGAATTCGATGCCCACCCTCCCATTATTATGCCATATACACCTAAAGAGGAGACCGCAAATAAATAAAGTATACCAACATTAATATTAGAAATTACGTAATTTTCACCAAATGGAATGACGGCCCAAGATATTAGTGCCAAAGTCATTGTAACTATTGGAGCTAAAATAAAAATTACCTTGTTGGAACTAGCTGGAATTATAATTTCTTTAAAAATATATTTCAATGCATCTGCCAAAGATTGAAATAGTCCAAAAGGTCCAACAACATTTGGACCTCTTCTTTTTTGAACAAATGCCCAAACTCTTCTATCTAACCAAACTATCATAGCGACTGTTACCAAAACTGGAATTAGCAGAAATAAAATTTTATAAGTTTCTTGAAAAAAAATATTTAAATATTCTAGCACCATTAGTTTTGAGTTTCAGTTAACTGTAATTTAATTTTCTCATTTCTACATTCATACATTGTCTTTGATGCTCTAGCTATTACGTTTGAATAATAATAATCGATATTGTCTAATATTATATTATGATTTTCAAATTTAATATCTTTCAAGAAAGTATGTTTAATTTGAGAATCATTTTTCTTTAATATGTTTAAAGAATTAAACATATTTTTTTCAACTTCATCCAAATTTTTAAAGAAAGTTTTATTGCTAATATTTTCAGCTAATTGATTAATTATCAACCAGTCTTCTTTTGCTTCGTTTGGTGGGTATGATGCTTTGTATGCTTTCTGAATTTTTCCCTCTAAATTTGTATAATGTCCATCTTGCTCGGTAAAAGCTGCTCCTGGCAGAATAACATCTGCAATTTCAGCTCCTTTATCACCATGACTACCAATATAAATTATAAATTCATCTTTTTTTTTAAAATCTAAGCTATCATTTCCTAATAAAAAAATTACTTCATATTTATTTTCTTGTAAATTTTTTAATACTTCATTTTCTCCAACTGTATTTTTGTATACGCCTAAATCAAAACTTCCCACGGTAGAAGCATTTTCAGAAATAATATTTAATGGATGCCATTCCTTTGAAATTTTTTTATTTTTATCAAGATAAATTTTAAATGATTCAAAAACAAATTTGCCGATTTCAAATTTTAATGCTGATTGTCCTAAAATTATTATTGGCTTTTTAGCATTTTTAATTAATTCTGAAACATAGTGCTCATCATCAAAAATTTTTTTTAATGTTTCAATTTTTCCATCTAAGCTTTGGTATGAATAAGTTAAGTCTCCTAATTCATCAAAAGAGATAATTTTTGTTTTATTTTTAAGAAATGCTTTTCTTATACGTGCATTTAACATTGTTGCTTCATATCTTGGATTAGACCCAATAATAAAAATAAAATCACTATCTTCAATTCCATTTATTGATGAATTAAAAAGATAATTTTCTCTTTTTTCTGGATTTAAATAAGTATTTTTACTTCTAGACTCAATATTTTTTGAGTTTAAGATTTTATAAAAAAATTCTTTAAATAAATATAATGCTTCCATATTAACTAAATCACCTGAAAAACCACAAATTTTATCTGGAGATGTTGTTTTAATTTTTCCTTTGATTATATTGAAGACTTCTTTCCAAGAAGCTCTATCAAATTTTCCACTATATTTAATATATGGTGTATCTAGCCTTTGATTTAATAGTCCATCACATGCATGCCTTGTTTTGTCAGAAATCCACTCTTCATTAATATCTTCATTAATTCTAGGTAAAATTCTCTTAACTTCCCAACCATATGTGTCAACACGTATATTAGATCCTACTGCATCCATAACATCGATTGACTCCGTTTTTTTTAATTCCCATGGTCTTGCTTCAAAAACATAAGGCTTAGAAGTTAGGGCCCCAACTGGACATAAATCAACAACATTTGCGGATAATTCTGAATTAATTGATTTTTCTAGATAGGTTGTGATCTGCATATCTTCACCTCTTCCAATAGCTCCCAATTCTGGAACGCCCGCTATTTCTGTTGCAAATCTAATACATCTCGTACAATGAATACATCTTGTCATTTGAGTTTTAATTAAAGGCCCCATTTTTTTTTCAGGAACATATCTTTTATTTTCTTTGTATCTTGATTTATCAATGCCATAAAACATTGATTGGTCTTGTAAATCACATTCACCACCTTGGTCGCACACTGGACAATCTAGTGGGTGATTAGCCAATAAAAATTCCATAACTCCTTTTCGTGATTTTTCTACAAAAGAAGAATTAGTTTTAATATTCATTCCTTCAGATGCTGGCATAGCACATGAAGCAACTGGTTTAGGAGATTTTTCAATTTCAACCAAACACATTCTACAATTTCCAGCAATAGATAATTTTTCATGGTAACAAAATCTTGGAATTTCAACTCCAGCTTTCTCGCAAGCCTGAAGGACTGTTAGACCTTCTTCGACTTCAACATCAATATTATTTACTTTTAATTTAAGCATTATCTTTATCTAATAAATGTTGGTCTACTAAATATGGAATATTTTTATTTCTTTCTATCAAAGGATTAAAATTATTTCTTTTTTCTATTTCTTTTTTAAAATGTCGTAATAATCCTTGTACTGGCCAAGCTGATCCTTCACCAAAAGCACAGATTGTGTGTCCTTCGATTTGCTTTGTTACATCCATCAACATATCAACTTCATCTTTTGATGCTTCGCCTTTACCCATTCTTTCAAGCATTCTCCACATCCAACCTGAACCTTCTCTACATGGAGTACACTGACCACAACTTTCGTGTTTATAAAATCGTGCAATTCTTGCCATACATTTAATTATGTCTTGATCATTGTTAATAACAACTATGCCTGCAGTTCCTAAACCACTTTTTTCTTTTATTAATGAATCAAAATCCATCGTTATTGTTTCACAAATCTTTTTAGGTAATAATGGCATTGAAGAGCCACCTGGTATAACAGCTTGTAAGTTTTCCCATCCACCTGTAACTCCTCCGGCATGAATTTGGATTAAATCTTTTAATGGTATTCCCATTTCTTCTTCAACGTTACAAGGATTATTCACATTTCCAGAAATACAGAAAATTTTAGTTCCAGTATTCTTTGGTTTTCCCAAAGATGAAAACCATTTCGCTCCTCTTCTTAAAATAGTAGGTACAACAGCAATAGTTTCCACATTATTTATTATTGTTGGACACCCATACAATCCTATTAAAGCTGGAAAAGGTGGTTTTAATCTAGGCTGGCCTTTGTTCCCTTCTAAACTTTCCAATAATGCTGTTTCTTCTCCACATATGTATGCACCTGCACCATAATGAATGTAGATATCTAAATCCCAATTAGTTCCACAAGCATTCTTTCCAATTAATTTTTTTTCATATGCCTCATCTATAGCTTCTTGAAGTTTTTTTCCTTCATTAAAATATTCCCCTCTTATATAAATGTAACAGACATGAGCATTAACTGCATAAGACGCGATAAAACATCCCTCTATCAGTTTTTGAGGTTCAAATCTTAAAATATCTCTATCTTTACAAGTCCCTGGTTCTGACTCATCAGCATTAATAACTAAATAATGTGGCCTATTACTTATTTCTTTTGGACAAAAAGACCACTTCAATCCTGTAGGAAAACCAGCACCTCCTCTACCTCTCAATTCAGATGATTTAATTTCATTAATTATCCAATCTTTACCTTTTTCACAAAATTCTTTTGTATTATTCCAATCTCCTCTTTTTTTTGATGCTTCGACATCAGTTCCTTTATCATTATATAAATTTGTAAATATTCTATCTTGATCTTTAAGCATTTTTAATTTCCATCAAAGTTTTTCTATTATTTTCTGGTTCTGAGTTTGATCTACCTCTGTACGAACCAGGTTTTGGCGTAACATTGTTTATTATTTCATTTAAAATTTTTAGAGTTTTTTCTTTATCTAAATCCTCATAATAATCATTGTTAATTTGCATCATTGGAGCATTTATACAAGCACCAAGACATTCTACTTCCATCCAAGAACAATTTTGGTTTTTCGAAAGTTCATTTTCATTTTTTGATATTTTTTCCTTGCAAAGATTTACAAGTTCATAAGCTCCTCGAAGCATACAAGGAGTTGTTGTACACACCTGTATAAAATATTTGCCTACAGGAGTTAAATTGTACATTGAATAAAAAGTTGCTACTTCATAAACTTTTATATACGGCATTTCTAAAAATTTTCCTATATATTTTATTGCTGCTAATGGTATCCAATTGTTATTTTGATTTTGAGCCAGATATAATAATGCCATTACAGCACTTTTTTTTTTATCTTTTGGGTATCTTTCTAAAATCTTTTTAGCTTCAAGTAAGTTATCAGCACTAAATTCAAACTTATCTGGCTGATCTTTTGAAATTTTTTTTATACTCATCGATCAATCTCTCCAAAAACTATATCTAAAGATCCTAATACAGCTGGGACATCTGCTAACATATGGCCCTTGATTAAATAATCCATTGATTGCAAATGAGAAAATCCTGGTGCTCTTATTTTACATTTATAAGGTTTATTTGAACCATCTGATATAAGATATACACCAAATTCTCCTTTTGGTGCTTCAACAGCTGTATAAATTTCATCTTTTGGAACTCTATATCCTTCTGTAAAAAGTTTAAAATGATGAATTAATGCTTCCATAGATTCTTTAATTTTTTGCTTAGGTGGAGGAGTGATTTTTCCATCTTGAGATTTAATTGGACCTTTTGGTATCATTGTTAGACATTGTTTGATAATTTTTACACTTTCTTTCATTTCTTCAATTCTACATAAATAACGATCATAACAATCGCCATTTTTACCTACGGGTATTTTAAATTCCAATTGTTCATAACAATCATATGGTTGAGACTTTCTCAAATCCCAAGGAATTCCAGACCCTCTAATCATTACGCCAGAAAAAGAATAGTCTAACGCATCTTGTTTGGTTACTATACCAATATCAACATTTCTTTGTTTGAAAATTCTATTATCAGTTAATAGTGACTCTAAATCATTAATAATTTTTGGAAAACTTTCACAAAATTTACTTATATCATCTTCTAAACCTCTTGGTAAATCCTGATGAACACCACCTGCTCTGAAGTAGTTAGCATGAAGTCTAGAACCAGAGGCTCTTTCATAAAAAGTCATTAATGTTTCTCTTTCTTCAAAGCCCCATAAAGATGGTGTTAGAGCCCCAACATCTAGAGCTTGAGTAGTAATATTTAAAATATGACTTAAAATTCTTCCTATTTCACAAAAAATTACTCTAATAAATTGTGCTCTAATAGGTACTTCAATTTTTAAAATTTTTTCTATAGCTAAAGCAAATGCGTGCTCTTGATTCATTGGAGCAACATAATCTAATCTATCAAAATAAGGTACAGCTTGCATATAAGTTTTATTTTCAATAAGTTTTTCAGTTCCACGATGTAAAAGTCCAATATGAGGATCAGCTTTTTCCACAACTTCTCCATCTAGCTCAAGTATCAATCTCAAAACTCCATGAGCAGCTGGATGCTGAGGTCCAAAATTAAGATTTAAAGTTTTAGATTGTTTTGCCATTATTTTTTTATTTGGTCTTTAATATATTTTGTTCCCTCCCAAGGACTTTCATAATCAAAATTTCTATAATTTTGCTCAAGTTTAATATCTTCATAAATAACTTTTTTCTCTTCTTCGCTATAACGAACCTCATTATGGCCAGTTAATGGAAAATCTTTTCTTAATGGAAAACCTTCGAAATTATAATCTGTTAAAATTCTCCTTAAATCAGGATGATCTTTAAATTTAACACCATACATGTCAAAAACTTCTCTTTCCATCCAGTTTGCAGCTGGAAAAATTTTTGTAACAGATGAAACAATTTCATTTTCATTAATAAAAAAAGTTAAAATTATTCTTTGATTAAACTCATGACTCAAAAAAAGGTATACAATTTTAAATCTTTTTTGATTTTCAGGATAATCAACTGCAGTTATATCAATTAATTGTCTGAATTTTGTTAAATTATTATTTTTTAAAAAAAGTGTAACTTCAATTAAATCTGAACAATCTATGTCTAAAAAAAGTTGATTATGTAAAATCTTTGAATTATTAATTTTTGTTGTTAATTCTGAATTAATTTTTTTTTCTAAATCTATAAGATTATTCATTTTTATCTTTCTAATGAACCTTTATTTCTAATTTTTTTCTGTAACTGTAAAATTCCATAAAGTAAAGCCTCAGCTGAAGGTGGACACCCTGGAACATACACATCTACTGGAACAATTCTGTCACATCCTCTGACTACAGAATACGAATAATGATAATATCCCCCTCCATTCGCGCAGCTACCCATAGATATTACATATCTAGGTTCTGGCATTTGATCATAAACCTTTCTTAGTGCTGGTGCCATTTTATTAGTTAAAGTTCCAGCAACAATCATTACGTCTGACTGTCTTGGTGATGCCCTTGGTGCAGCACCAAATCTTTCTAGGTCATATCTTGGCATTGAAGTATGCATCATTTCAACTGCACAACAAGCTAGACCAAATGTCATCCAATGAAGTGAACCAGCACGTGACCAATTAATTAAGTTATCCAAAGAAGTAGTTATAAAACCATTTTTACTAAAATCTTTAGCTAATTGTTTAAATTCATTTGGAATTTTATCATATCTATTATCTATATTCATATTTGGTCCTTATTTTTTTAAGCAAAAGATTTTACTCCCAATCTAAAGCACCCTTCTTCCATTCATAGACAAATCCAACAGTAAGAATAAATAAAAAAATCATCATTGAACAAAACCCAAACAAACCAATATTGCCTAGAGAAATTGCCCAAGGAAATAGAAAAGCAATCTCTAAATCAAATATTATAAATAATATTGCTACCAAGTAAAATCTGACATCAAATTCCATTCTTGAGTCTTCAAATGGTTCAAAGCCACACTCGTAAGCTGAAAGTTTTTCAGGATCAGGATTTTTAGGAGATAAAATAAAATTAATCATTATAAAAGCTAAACTTAAAGTCAAAGCAATTATTAGGAATAAAATAATTGGCAGGTAATCTTTTAAAAAATCGTGTAGCATAATTAACTATTATATATAATCTTTTTAATTAAAAGAAAGTGCAGTAAAAGTCACATTATGCAGTTATCTTTGGTTATTTGCTTAATATTTTGTTTGTTAATGACAAATATTTTGAAATTTGCTCTTTGGCTAAAAAACGATGAAGATAATATTTAATTTTTTTAACTTTTTTTAAACTATTGTTATAATTTTTAATTGAGTCTATCATTTTTTTTGACAATAAATTATAATCATAGGTATTTGAAAAAGTTCCATATTTATTTGTCAAAATATCTTCGGCACCACTACATTTTGAACTTATACAAGGTAATTCATTATTCACTGAGTCAATTAAAGCATTAGGTAAACCTTCATACAAGGATGGAAAAACAAAAAGTTTTGAATTTTCATAATAATAATTTGGGTTGGTTAGCCAACCTTTAAATTCAACTTTATTCATTATTTTTAAGTTATTACAAACATTTGCTAGTTTTACTTTATCTGCTCCATGACCGATTAAAACAAGTTTGTAATCTGGGTATTTTTTTAAAAAAATACTAAATGCTTTTATTAATAATTCCTGATTTTTTTGCTTACAAAGTCTTCCTACTGATAAAATTATATTTTTTCTTTTCTTTGATTTGATTTTTTTAATTTTTATTAGATAAGGATTATAAATCAAATCTATTTTTTTTTTATAAAAAGTTATCTTTTGTAACGAATTTTTTGCTTTTTTAGAATTTGTTATGATTGCATCACTTAAAAAATAAAAAATTGTTTTAAGAAACATTACTAAATATGCGAATATTTTGTAATCAGCATATTTTGTAGCTCCTAAAACATCTTCTGAATTTCTAATAATGATTTTTCTTCCAAAAATTTTACATATAAATATCGAAACAATATGACTCTGAAAAGATACAATAATTGAATTTTTAGATCCAATTTTGTTAAATATTTTTATCATATTGTATATTGAGAGAAGTGATGTAATGAGCCTGTTAGAAATAAGTTTAAATGAAAAATTACTTATTTTATAAAGATTAATCTGTTTAGAAAAAAAATTTCTCTTATCTTTATTATTTATATTTGAAATTAAATAAACATTATTTCTTTTTGAGCTTAAATTTGCAAAATTAATTAAATTAATTGTGGCACCTCCTTTTTCAAAGGATGGATAATATATAATAATATCTTTTTTAATCATTTAAATCTTTTTGAAATATCTTTTCTAATAAAAACAAAATTTGAAAGATGATATATGTTGCTCTCCGGACGCATTGGATCTACTTCAATTAGTTTATTACCATTAGGCAAAATTTGAAAAACATCTGAAAAAGGAATAAGTTTTGAAAAACTATACAATGTTTGCTTTTTTATCATTTGATGCCAATTAAACTCTATTTGTATAAATTTAGGTTTATATTTTGACAAAATTTTTTGAGCTCCTAATAAAACTTCGTATTCATAACCTTCTGTATCTATTTTAATTAAATCTATATTTTTTACAGATAAAATTTCCTCATAATCATCTAATTTTTTAACTTCAATTAGCATACTATGCTTATTATAATCCCTAACAAATGATAAACCTTCTAAGTTTTTTAAAAAAGAAGCTTTTTCTGAAGTTTCATCTCCATAATTAATTTCTAAATTTGTATTTTTATCTCCTAAACCTATATTAAAAATTTTCAATCTGTCACTAAACTTTTCTTTAATAGTTTTTAACTTTTCAAACGCTTTAGGTAATGGTTCAAAAGAAAATATGGTAGAATCTGTTTCTCTGAGTAAAAGTTTTGTATAATTTCCTATATTGGCCCCAACATCTATTGAAAATTTAATTTCTTTATTGATTAATTTTATAAATGCTTTTTCACCTGTCTTATTAAAATCACCGTAATTTTTATAACCTTTTGCATTTAATGATAAAGACAAAATAATATCATTATAAAATTGCATGCTTTTTCTTCCAAAAATAAAAATATAAAAATTAGAAATCAGTTTATAGATTTTCACAATAAATTTTTTTAAAAACATTGAAATTATTTATTCTAATTTATTAAATATTTAATAATAAGTTTTTTTTAATTAACTCACAATTTATGGCGGGAGTGAAGGGACTCGAACCCTCGACCTATCGCGTGACAGGCGATCGCTCTAACCAACTGAGCTACACCCCCCCCCTATTTGGTGGGCAGTAAAGGACTCGAACCTTTGACCCCCTCGGTGTAAACGAGATGCTCTACCAACTGAGCTAACCGCCCAAAGTCAGGGTACTATTACATCAACGCAAAGTTAATGTAAATTACTAATTATTGAATACTGGCTTGAGATTTATCTTCTTTTTTAGTTTTTGAAATATTTTCTACTTCAGTCCACTCTACTCTTTTTAATTCTTTTGTTAAAGCAATCTTTAAAACTTCATCAACAGTTTCTACTGGAGTTATTTTTATATCTTCTTTGACTTTTTTTGGAATATCAACTAAATCTTTTTCATTATCTTTTGGAATAATTACATGTTTAATTCCTGCTCTATGTGCTGCCAATAATTTTTCTTTCAACCCACCTATAGGCAAAACTTGACCTGTAATAGTCACTTCACCAGTCATAGCAATTTCTCTATTAATAGGATTGTTTGTAATAGATGAAACAATTGATGTAACCATGCCTATTCCTGCAGAAGGTCCATCTTTTGGAGTAGCACCTTCGGGTACATGAATATGAAAATCTTTTTTTTCAAATAATGGAGGTATAATCCCATATTCCAAACTTTTTGATCTTACAAATGATTTTGCTGCTTTTACAGACTCCTGCATGACATCCCCTAATTTTCCTGTAATTTGCATTCTGCCTTTACCTGGCATATTTACTGTTTCTATTTTTAAAATTTCCCCTCCAAACTCAGTCCAAGCTAAACCAGTTACTATCCCAACTTTATCTTTATCTTCTAATTCACCATATTTAAATTTCTTAACCCCTAAGAAATCAGGCAGGTTTTTCTTATCAATTGAAACTTTTTTTTCCTCACCATTAACTACTTTTTTAACGACTTTTCTAGTTACTTTGGATATTTCTCTTTCAAGATTTCTAACCCCAGACTCTCTTGTATAATTTCTAATTATCTCCTTGATGGTTCCATCAGATAATTCAAATTCTCCCTTTTTAACACCATTTTCCCTAATTTGTTTTGGTAATAAATATTTATTAGCAATGTTTATTTTTTCATCTTCTGTGTATCCAGGTATTCTTATTACTTCCATTCTATCTAATAGAGGAGGTAATATATTTAGAGTATTTGCTGTCGTAACAAACATAACATCTGAAAGATCATAATCTACTTCAAGATAATGATCATTAAAAGTTGCATTTTGTTCTGGATCAAGTGCTTCTAATAAAGCTGAAGATGGATCTCCACGATAATCATTTCCTATTTTATCAATTTCATCAAGTAATATTAAAGGGTTTTTAGTTCCTGCTTTTTTCATCATTTGTATAATCTTACCAGGAAGAGATCCTATGTAAGTTCTTCTGTGACCTCTAATCTCAGCTTCATCTCTAACACCACCCAAAGACATTCTAACGAATTGTCTATTTGTTGCTTTTGCAATAGATTTTCCTAGAGAAGTTTTTCCTACACCTGGTGGTCCTATTAAACATAAAATTGGTCCTTTGATTTTTTCCATTCTTTTCTGAACAGCCAAGAATTCAATTATTCTTTCTTTAACTTTTTGCAAGCCAAAGTGATCATCATCCAAAGTTTTTAATGCTTTATTTAAATCAATATCAACTTTATCTTTTTTAAACCAAGGTATATCAATCATCCAATCAAGGTAATTTCTTACTACAGTAGCTTCTGCAGACATTGGGCTCATATTTTTTAATTTTTTAAGTTCGGTCATACATTTTTTGTGAACTTCCTTAGGCATTTTCGCTTTTGCTATTGCTTTATTTAAACTTGAAGTTTCATCTTTTCCATCTTCTATTTCACCAAGTTCTTTCTGGATAGCTTTGAGTTGTTCGTTTAAATAGTATTCTCTTTGTGTCTTTTCCATTTGTGTCTTAACTCTGCCTCTAATTCTTTTTTCAACACCAATAATACTGGTTTCATTTTCCATAATTTTGATAATTGCATTTAATCGTTTCTTGATATCTGCTGTTTCAAAAATTTGTTGTTTTTCTGAGATTGTGGAATTTAAGTGTGATGCTATATTATCGGCTATCTTGGTTGGCTCTTTTAATTTCTTAATACTATTAATTGTTTCATTTGAAATTTTTTTATTTATTGAAGTAAGTTTTTCTAATCTTCTTACAGCTGTCAACGCTAGTGGTAATAAATCTTCATCACTTTCTACAACATCATTATGATAAGAGAAATCACATGAAATAAATTTTTCATTATCAAAAAAATCTAAAATTTTTACTCTTTTGATGCCTTCGACAAGCACTTTAACTGTTCCATCAGGTAACTTTAAAAGTTGTAAAATATTACCTTCACAACCATACATAAAAATATCTGTTTTTTTTGGATCATCTACCTCAGAATTTTTTTGTGTTACCAATATTATTTTTTTGTCAGTTTTCATTACTTCATTAAGCGCTGAAATTGACTTGTCTCTTCCTACAAATAATGGAATTACCATACTTGGAAATACAACAATATCTCGAAGTGGTAGTAGTGGTAAATTAATTTTAACGTCCATATGTCAAATATGGAGATTAATAATTATTTTGCAATAGATAATTATTGTTTATTAACGTAGTATTAGGCCGCAGTTGTCTTTTCGTTCTTTGTCTTGTTATTATTCTTTGAGTGAACCAAAATTGGTTGTGATTGACCATTTACTGCACTAGAATCTATAATAACTTCATCTACATTTTCTTCTGTCGGCAAATCATACATTGTTTTTAACAAAATATTTTCAAGAATAGACCTTAATCCTCTTGCTCCTGTTTTTTTATTAATTGCTTTTATTGCTATTTCTTTTACAGCATTATCTTTAAAAGTAAGTTTAGCCCCTTCTAATTTAAATAATTCTTGGTATTGTTTAATTAAAGAATTTTTTGGCTCTTTAAGAATTTTTACCAAAGATTTTTCATCTAAATCTTCAAGTGTAGCTATAATTGGTAATCTACCAATAAATTCTGGAATTAATCCATATTTTAATAAATCTTCTGGTTCTAAATTTTTCATCCATTCGCCAGTTTTTTTATCTTCTGTATTTTTTACTTCAGCTCCAAAACCAATTGAAGTACCTTTGTCCCTTTGTGAGATAATTTTATCTAATCCAGCAAATGCTCCTCCACATATAAATAATATATTAGTAGTGTCAACTTGAAGAAATTCTTGTTGTGGATGTTTTCTTCCTCCTTGAGGTGGAACACTTGCAATTGTGCCTTCCATAATTTTTAGTAAAGCTTGTTGAACACCTTCACCTGAAACGTCTCGAGTTATTGAAGGATTTTCAGATTTTCTACTTATCTTATCAACCTCATCTATATAAACTATACCTCTTTGAGCTTTTTCAACATTATAATCAGCTGATTGTAATAATTTTAAAATTATATTTTCTACATCCTCACCTACATAACCTGCTTCTGTTAATGTAGTTGCATCCGCCATAGTGAAAGGAACATCTAAAATTCTAGCAAGCGTTTGAGCTAATAATGTCTTTCCACATCCAGTAGGACCTACTAATAAAATATTTGATTTTGCTAGTTCTACAGTTTTGCTGGTTTTATTTTCATAATTTAATCTCTTATAATGATTATGTACTGCAACCGACAAAACTTTTTTTGCATGATTTTGTCCTATAACATAATCATCTAGTACTGCACATATTTCTTTAGGAGATGGTAATCCATCTTGGTGTTTAACTAGAGTATCTTTACTTTCTTCTTTAATAATATCCATACACAACTCAACACACTCATCGCAAATGAATACTGTTGGTCCAGCAATAAGTTTTCTTACCTCATGTTGGCTTTTGCCACAAAAAGAGCAGTACAGAATATTTTTATTACTAGTTGTCATATATTTTTTTATAACGAATCACTTTATTTACTTTATTACAAAAAAGTCCTGCTAATCAAGTCTGGGTTGTGAACAAAACTACATATTGTAGTTTAATTTCTTTTTTCAACTACTTGATCAACTAAACCAAAGTTTTTTGCATTTTCTGGAGTCATAAAATTATCTCTTTCAAGAGCAACTTTTATATCATCTACTGATTGACCTGTATGCTTTGAATAAATTTCATTAAGTCTTTTTTTTAGAGATAAAACTTCATTTGCATGGATTTCTATATCAGTTGCTTGACCTTGAAAACCAGCAGATGGTTGGTGAACCATTATCCTGGAATTAGGTAAAGAAAATCTTTTTCCTTTTTGTCCTGCTGCTAGTAAAAATGAACCCATAGATGCAGCTTGGCCAATACATAATGTTGAAACTTCTGGTTTAATGTATTGCATAGTATCATAAATTCCAAGTCCAGCTGTAACTAAACCACCAGG
>CACFAF010000009.1 GCA_902564245.1 uncultured Pelagibacteraceae bacterium
GCTTTTGGTGCGTTTAATATTTCAAAAACTAAAAAGACTAAGTTTAAAGCAAATTTAAGTTTGTTAAAAAAGATAAAAAAGATAACAAAAACTCCTATTGTGGCTATCGGTGGTATTAATTCTGATAATTATAAAAAACTACTATTGAATAAAGCTAACTTTTTAGCTATCTCAGGCTACATTTGGAATAATAAAAATTATAAACCGTTAGAAGCGATAAAAAAATTAAAATGAAAATATATGCAAGTGAAATAAGAGTGGGAATGTTAATAGAATATAAAGATGATTTATGGCAAGTTTTAAAGACGCAGCATGTCAAGCCAGGCAAAGGTGGTGCTTTTGCTCAAGTAGAAATGAAAAGTTTAAATAAGAATACTAAATTGAATGAGAGATTTAGATCTAGCGAGTCTGTCGAAAAAGCTGCTTTAGACGAAAATAAATTCAATTATTTATATGATGATGAGGTAAATTATTATTTTATGGATCCAAACTCTTTTGAACAAATAAGTATTAAAAAAGAAATTATTGGAGATAAAGGCAAAATGCTTAGTGAAAATTTAGAAGTAATCATTAGTTTCTATAACGAAAAACCTTTGTCAGTAGAATTACCAAAACAAATTACATGCACTATATCAGTAACTGATGTTGCTTTGAAAGGTCAAACAGTATCTTCCTCTTATAAACCGGCAACTTTGGATAACGGAATAGATATACAGGTACCGCCTTTTATAGAAAGTGGAGATAAAATCATAGTTGATACAAGAACTATGGAATATGTAAAAAAAATATAAAATTTATGAATTCGATTTCTCCAAACTTAAATATAATGATTAAAGCAAGTGAAAAGGCTTCAAAAAGATTAATTAGAGACTTTGGAGAAGTTGAAAAATTGCAAGTTTCAGTAAAAGGTCCATCAGATTTTGTAACAAATGCAGATACAAAAGCAGAAAAAATAATTATTGAAGAGCTATCAAAAGCAAAAAAAAATTATTCTATAATTAGTGAAGAAAATGGTTCTAAAATAAATGAAGATAAAAACAATATTTGGATTATTGATCCAATTGATGGCACCACTAATTTTTTACATGGCTTGCCTCATTTTGCTATTTCGATTGCCTTAAAGTCAAACGACGAAATTGTATCTGGCTTAATTTATGATCCTATTAAAGATGAAATGTTTTATGCTGAGAAAAATAATGGAGCATTTTTTAACAATAAAAGAATAAGAGTCTCAAAAAAAAAAGAATTAAAAAATTGCTTATTCGCAACTGGTGGAAAAAACGATACTGAACAAACAGATTTAACAACAAGAAGATCTGGCAGTGCTGCTCTTGATATGGCTTATGTTGCTGCAGGAAGATATGATGGGTATTTTCAAAAAAATTTGAGTATATGGGATATTGCTGCCGGAATAATAATTGTTAAAGAAGCCGGAGGTATAGTTAATGAAATTAACCTTTCTCAAAAAGAAAAAATTAATATAACAGCGTCAAGTAGTGCTATTAACCAAAAAATGCTTGAAAAATTAAGGAACTTTTAATTGTTTTCTTAGATTCTTTTGTTATAAGTCACGATATGAAAAAAGACATTCATCCAGACTATCATACTATTAAAGTAGAAATGACCGATGGTACACAATTTGAGACCAGATCTACTTGGGGTTCAGAAGGTGATATTTTAAAGTTAGAAATAGATCCAAAATCTCATTCTGCATGGACTGGTGGAAAACAAAAACTTTTGGACAAAGGTCGAGTAAGTAAATTTAACAAAAAATTTCAAAATTTTAGATCAGAAAAAAAGAGCTAGATGTCAAACGTTCCATTAATGCCAATGGCAACTGCTGTATGGCTAGTAGAAAATACAACTTTAACATTTAAACAAATTGCAACTTTTTGTAATTTACATGAAGTAGAGGTTCAAGGCATTGCTGATGGTGAAGTAGCAAAAGGTATTATTGCCTATAATCCTATCATTTCTGGTCAATTATCTAGAGAAGAAATTGAACTTTCATCTAAAGATGAAAATAGACCTTTGCAAATTAAAAATATGGATGTTGAGATTTCTTCATCCGATAAAAAAATTAAAAAGTATGTTCCTTTATCAAAAAGACAAGATAAACCAGATTCTGCTTTATGGTTAATTAAAAACCATCCTCAATTAAAAGATTCCCAAATTGCAAGATTAGTTGGAATTACCAAAAATTCTGTAAGCTCAATCAGAAACAAAAGTTATTGGAACTTTAATAACTTGAATGCTAAAGATCCAGTTGCGATGAGCCTATTTTCACAAAAAGATTTAGTAGAAGCTATTGAGAAAGCAGAAAGAAGAATAAAAAGAGAAAAAAGAGAGAAAGAAAAACTAAAAGAACAAATAAATACGTAATTATGAATAATTTTAATGGACATAAAATTTTTAAAGTGATAACTACTCATTTTTTTGGAGGTAGTTATTAAAATAGAAGTAAAAGATAATAATATTGAACAAGCACTAAGAGTGCTTAAAAGAAAACTACAAAGAGATGGTTTTTTCAAAATTATAAAATTAAAAAATACTTATGAAAAACCCTCTGAAAAAAAAAAAAGAATTCTACAAGAAAATATTAAAAGGGTTAAAAAACTTAATAAACTAAAAAATAGAATTTAGATATCGCGGGGTGGAGCAGTCTGGTAGCTCGTCAGGCTCATAACCTGAAGGTCGGCGGTTCAAATCCGTCCCCCGCAACCAATTTAATTAATCTTTTTTTTTTACCCAAAAATTATACATTCCTCTAAATAAGTCTTTATTATTCATCTCAAACTCATTCCAATTATTTAAATTAGTATTTTTTTTATCTTCTTTATAAATTTTTGAATATCTAATTTTTATATCTAGATCATTAAAACCTAAAAACTCTAAATTATATTTTGATAAAATTTTTGAAATCTGAGGTATATTATATCGGTGCTCCTGAACATGAAATATCAAATCACGTAAAGATGACATTGAATAAAAATCTCCCCAATTTAATAATTTTTCATCTTTTTTGTTCAGAATTACTTTTCTAAAATTTCTAATTTCATCTTTTGTAATTTTAATTTTATTTTTTTTAACAATTTCTTTTATTTTGATAACATCTTGTCTGGCTAAATCACTGTATAAACCAAGCTTTAAATAACCATGAGGCTCAAGTAAATTATATAACACATCTAGCCCATCCAAAGGATTTTTCATATGATGAATTACGCCTACACACTCTATAATATCAAATTTTTTTTTTAATTTTTTTAAATCTAAAATATCTGAATGTAAAAATTTCAAATTAGATACGCCTAATTCATTTGATTTTCTTTTTGCATACGCAATACTAGACTTACTAATATCAATTGCCAAAATATTTGAATCAGCATAATTCGCAGACAAAAAAATATGCTTTCCTGTTCCACAACCTGCTATCAAAATATTTGGTCTGTTTAATTTGTCATCAAATTTAATGCGATTTGGTCTTATTTGATTATTTATAACATCAACAGAGTGCATAAAGTTTCTTTTATTGACATATCTCCATCTTGGGTATGGATTTTCCTCATATTGTTTTTGTACTCTGTCTGAAATATCATTTGAAATTCTAGCTAATGATTTGATTGAGTAAGATATTTTTTTTTCTTCCTCAACTTCTATAATTTGAACTTTGTACAAAGAATTAAATTCACTATTTTTAGATTCAAATCTTTCTAATTTTTTTTTAATACTCTCAATAGATCCTATAGGAATATAAGAGCCTAATATACCTATTTCTAATTCTAAAATTTCTTTACTTTTTTTTATCAAATCTTTTAATTTTATTAAAAAATTTTTTTCTTTATTTGTTGTTATAAAAATATATTCATTAAAAAAACAATTCTCTGATAAAGCAAAAATAAATTTTGAATTTTTATTTAAAAATTCTCCTTTTTTTTTAAATAAATTTACAAGTATTTCATATCTAATTTTGGTTAGTATTTTTTCAAAAAAAACATCTTTCATTAAAGACTTTTTGAGCATTAATATAAACAATTCATCTTTTATTAAGTCTTTAATTGACTGAAATTTTAGTAAGTCTATTTTTTTTAAATCAGGGTCTATTTTTTTTAAATCATAAATTGTAAATATTAGTAGTTTGGCGTTTGAAAAAATATAACTATGGTCAATATCATTTCTTTTATATAAGAATAAAAATAGCTTTCTAAAAAAAATAATATTAGTTTTAGTTAAATCTTTAATTTGAATTCTTGTAAATAAAATAGAAAGATTATTAATTGCATTAGTATGATTAGGATTTATTTCTATTACCTTTGTGTATGATTTAATTGAATTTTGAAAATCTCCTAATTCATTTAAAATATTGCCTAAATTATTATAAGCCTCTAAAAATTTTGAATCTATATCTATAGCCTTTTTACAAAATTTTGCTGCTTGTTCTAATTCTTTTAACTTATGGTGCAATATGCCAAGATTATTATATGCATGTGTATTATTAGGATCAATTTCTATAATTTTTTTAAAACATTCTTTTGAATTTTCTAGTTCACCTAATTGGTCTAATACATTTCCAAGATTATTATAAGCTTCCACATAATTAGGATTTACTTTTATTGCTTTGTTAAGCAATTCTTTTGATTTTTCATATTCTCTTAACTGTAAACAGAGTGTACCAAAATAAAACAAGCCTTCTGAATTTTTATGATCTTTTCTAAGTAATTCTTCATAAAGACTTTTGGCTAGCTTAAAGTTATTTTTTTGATGGTTTTCTTTGGCTAAAACTAAAATTTCATTAGCTGATTTTGGACTTTTATTCATATTTTACATTATATAATAGTCTTAAATATCATAAATTATAATTTAAATTGTTATGAAGCCGTATAATGCGTCAGAATAAAGGAATGACAATTTACTTTCAAGTTGATAGGCTTAATCATGGAATTTACACAAGAAGTAAAAAAAGCTACGGATCAAATTTACCAAAAAATTTCTAAGGTATTGCCTGAAATTGAATGGCCAATTCATGCACCATATATTCATAAAATTAATGAATTAAAGAAGAAAAAAAATGCAGTTATACTCGCTCACAATTATCAAACACCAGAAATATACCATGGTGTGGCAGATTTTTCGGCAGACTCATTAGCACTGGCTATAGAAGCTTCTAAAACTTCTGCAGATATTATTGTTATGGCTGGGGTTCATTTTATGGCTGAAACAGCAAAATTAATGAGTCCACAAAAAAAAGTTCTACTTCCTGATATGCAAGCTGGATGTTCTTTATCTTCATCAATTACTGGAAAAGACGTTAGATTACTTAAAGAAAAATATCCAGGTGTTCCTGTAGTATCATATGTAAATACCTCTGCTGAAGTAAAAGCTGAAACAGATATTTGCTGTACTTCTGCAAATGCTGTTAAAATAGTTAAATCACTTGGGGTTGATAAAGTAATTTTTTTACCAGACGATTATTTGGCGAAATATGTTGCATCACAAACAAATGTTGAAATTATTTCTTGGAAAGGAATTTGCATTGTACATGATCAATTTAATGAAAAAGAAATAATTAATATACGTAAGAATAACCCTGGAATTAAAATTATTGCTCACCCAGAGTGTCCACCAGATGTAATTAAGGCAAGTGATTTTGCAGGATCAACTTCGGGAATGATAAATTATGTTAAAGAAAAACAACCAAAAAAAGTTATGATGGTTACTGAATGTTCTATGAGTGATAATATTCAAGTAGAAAACCCTAAAGTTGAATTTGTTAAACCATGCAATTTATGTCCTCATATGAAAAAAATAACATTACCTAAAATTCTAGAATGTTTAGAAAAAGAAACTGGTGAAATAATCATGGATCAAAAAATAATTGATAAAGCCAGAATTTCTGTAGAAAAAATGGCCGCAATCGGCAGATAAATTAAGTGTCAAAGATCAAATTAAGCAAAAATTTTATTAAAAATACTGTTAAGTTAGCATTAAATGAAGATCTTTATCCTTCAGGTGATATCACCTCAGATTTAATAAAAGATGATAAAATAATAAATGCAAAGATAATTTCAAATCAAAACGCCATTGTTGGTGGTCTAGCTTTTGTTAAACAAACATTTTTATTGATAGATAATAATATTAAATTTTTTGCAAAAAAAAAGGATGGTTCATTAGTAAAAAAAAATGAATTAATTGCAGTTATAAAAGGAAAGTCAAAAAATATACTAATAGGTGAAAGAGTAGCTCTGAATTTTTTATGTCACATCTCAGGTATAGCTACAAAAACAAATAAATTTGTTCAATTAACTAGAAAAAAAGTAAAAATTTGTTGTACTAGAAAAACAATTCCCAACCTTAGAGTTTTACAAAAATATGCTGTTAAATTAGGTGGAGGAACAAATCATAGATTTAATCTAAGCGACGAATATTTAATTAAAGATAACCACATAGCTAACACAGATATTAAAGAATTAGTTTCTTTAGCAATAAAAAATAAAAAAAATAAAAAAATTACTGTAGAAATAGATGACCTTAATCAACTTAAAAAGATTATAGGTTTAAAATTTAATACTGTTCTTTTTGATAATATGAGTATTAAAAAATTAAAGGCTGGAGTTAAAATTGCAAAAAAATACTACCAAACTGAAGCATCAGGAAATATTAATTTTAGGACTATAAAATCTGTTGCGTCTACTGGAGTAGATAGAATCTCAATTGGTAGTATCACACATAGTGCACCTGCTATAGATATAAAGTTAGAATTCTAGATAAAATTTTTTTATCGAAAAGGAAAATTTAAGGGATCTATTTTAGTCCAAGAGTTCATCTTGCTTCTGGCCCAGGTAGATTGTCTTTTGGCATATTGTCTTGTTTTTATTATTATTAACTCCTTTGCAACTTCTAAAGAGATTTCCTTTTTAAGATAACTATTTAATTCATTTATTCCAATAACTTTATTAATACTGTAATCACTTTTTATTTTTAATCTATTAAATTTCTTAACTTCTTTTAATGCTCCATCTTTAATCATTTGATCTGTTCTTTTTTCAATTCTTTTAATTAAATCTTTTCTATTAATATTGATATAAAATTTTACAAAATTATTTTCATTAAGTATTGCCTTAGTTTTTTTTAGCCAATCATACATTGAGATTTTAGTATGTTTTTTAATCTCAAATGCTCTTAAGGATCTCTGAACATCATTTTTATCAAATTTATTTTTGATTTTTGGATCTAGTTTTAAAAGTTTCTTATAAAATATTTTTTGACCAAATTTTTTATGTAACAATCTAATTTTTTTTCTTATTTTTATAGGAATATTTGGAATTTTTACCAAACCATTTATTAAAGAGTGAAAATAAAGACCTGTTCCTCCAACTAATATTGGTATTTTATTTCTTTTTTTTATTTGATTAATCTTCTTAATTGTATCTTTTAACCATTGGCCTGTAGAATATTTTTTATTAAAATTCACAAAACCATAAAGATGATGCTTAATTTTTTTTTCACTTTTAATATTAGGTCTAGCAGTTAAGATTTTGAATATTTTATAAACCTGCATACTATCTGCATTAATAATTTCGCCGCTAAATTTTTTAGCCATCATGACTGCTAATCGAGATTTTCCAGAACCAGTAGGTCCTGCTATCAAAATAATTTTGGACTTAAGGTCCATTATTAGTCTAATTTAACACCAATTAATCTTCTTTGGTTCTGATTGTTATAAATAGCTACTAGAATAGTTTTTTCAGTAGTTTTAAGAGCTTTATTAATTATTAATTCTAAATCTTTAACTGATTTAATTCTTTTTTTCTGAACTTCTAGAATGATGTAATTAACTTCTACATTATTCATAGGACTGCCCTTTTGAATTTCAGTAATAACTAAACCTGTAGTTTGATTAGGAAGCTTCCTTTCTTCTATATCTTTTGCATCTAGTAATCTTACCTTAATTTTCAAAGATTTTATTTCATATGTTAAGGGTTTTTTTGTATCTTTTTTATCTACCCTAAAATCTTCAGAAGTTTCCAGTCTGCCTAATTTTATTTCTTTAATTATTTCTTTTTTATTTCTCCAAACTTTAACTTTAACTATCTTACCTACGTCTGTTTGGGCTACAATTTTTGGCAACTCTCTCATTTCTTTGATTAAAATTCCATTAAACTCTAGAATGATATCATCTGCTTTTATGCCAGCTTTATCAGATGGGCTATCATTTGCTACACTTGCTACTAGAGCACCTCTAGGCTTATCTAATTTTACTGCATCTGCAATTTCTTGAGTTACTATTTGAATTCTTACTCCCAACCATCCTCTTTTAGTTTCACCATATTTTATTAATTGATCAATAACTCTTGTTGCACTATTTGATGGTATTGAAAAACCAATACCAATAGATCCTGATTGTCCTAAGATTGCAGTGTTGATACCAATTACATCTCCGTTCATATCAAAAAGTGGTCCACCAGAATTTCCTTGGTTTATCGATGCATCAGTTTGAATAAAATCCTCATATCTTGATAAACCTATAGATCTATTTCTAGCCGAAATAATTCCTGAAGTAACAGTTCCACCTAATCCAAATGGATTTCCTATAGCTATCACCCAGTCTCCTATTCTTGCTTTATCTGAATCACCAAATTTTACTGGAATGAAATTGTCACTTGATTGAATTTCTAAAACAGCAATATCAGATAATGGATCAGATCCAATTATTTTTGCTTTATATTCTTTATCACCTTCAACTCTTACTAATATATCATCCGCTCCTTGAATTACGTGGTTATTGGTTACAACAATTCCTTTTTTATCAATTATAAAGCCTGAACCTAATGCGCTTGCTTTTCTTTTTTGTGGAGTCCCAAATTCCTTAAACATATCTTCAAATGGTGACCCTGGAGGAAATTCAAAAGGGAAAGGATTAGTGTTTGTAACTACAGTTTGTGTGGTTGAAATATTTACAACAGAGGGCATTAATTTTTCGGCAAGATCTGCAAAAGATGCTGGAGCATCATTTCCATATGCAGAAATTGAAAAATTAAATATAATAAAACTAAGTAAAAATATTTTTATTTTATTCATTTTAACTTTTAATATACCAAATAATAAAAAAACCAATAATTGCGAATATTAAGCCACTTATCCTCAATTGTCCGTCTTTTATTGTTTTTAGTTTCATCAACATATTTTTCATTTTTGATGGAAATAAGGCATACAAGATTCCTTCAAGAAAAAGTAAAAGCCCTAATGCAATGATCAGATCTTTCATAATTTCAATTAAATTTATTCTGATTTTGATTTTATTTTTCCAAAAAATTTAAAAAATTCACTATCAGGCGATAAAATTAAGGATGTATCTCCTCCAATTAAAGCTGTTTCGTAAGCTTGCATCGCTCTATAAAAAGCAAAAAATTCTGGGTCTCTTCCAAATGCATCTGCAAAGATTTTATTTCTTTGACCATCACCTTCACCTTTCATTATTTCTGATGATTTTTGAGCATCTGCAAGTATTACAGTGACCTCTTTGTCAGCTGTTGAAGTAATAGTTACGGCCATTTCGGCTCCTCGAGCTCTAAATTCTTTAGCTTCTCTTTCTCGTTCAGTTTGCATTCTTCTATAAATCGCTTCACTATTTGCTTGAGGCAAATCCGCTCTTTTAATTCTCACATCCACAATCTTAATACCAAAATTTTGAGCTTCGGTATTAACTAGTTCTTGAATTAAGGACATTTGCTTTGTTCTATCTTTAGACAATAATGTTTGTAATTCTTGCTGACCCAAGACATTTCTAAGTCTAGAATTTATTATTGTTGCTAATCTTGATCTTGCTACTCTTTCGTTTCCAACAGAAATATAAAATTTTAATGGATCAATAATTTGAAATCTTGCAAAAGCATCTACAATTAATCTTTTTTGATCTGATGCGATTACTTCCTCGGGAGGAGTATCTAAATTTAAAATTCTTTTATCTAGAAACACAACATTTTGAATAAAAGGTATTTTAAAATTTATTCCTGGTTTTGAAATAATTCTTTTTGGATCACCAAACTGTAGCACTATTGCTTGATTAACTTCTTTTACTATAAATATTGAAAAAAAAGCCAAAGCGGATATGAAAATAATTATTGGTATTAATATTTTTCCAGCTCTCATTAGTTGCTCGCTTTCTTTTTAGTTAGCTCTGGTAATGGCAAATATGGAACTACTCCAGAGCCTGAATTTTTATCTATAATAACTTTATCTATATCAGCTAAAACTTTTTCCATAGTCTCCAAATACATTCTTTCTTGGGTAACATCTTTTGCTTTGGCATATTCTGTATAAATCGATACAAACCTACTAGCTTCACCTTCAGCTTTTGCTACAACTTCTTTTTTATAAGCTTCAGCAGCTTGTAAAATTTTTTGCGCTTCCCCTCTTGCTCTAGGTATAACATCGTTTGCATATGCTTCGGCTTCATTTTTTGATCTTTCCATATCTGCTCTAGCAGCTTGTACATCTCTAAATGCATCAATTACTTGATCTGGTGGGTCAGCTTTTTGAGTTTGTACTTGTGTAATTTGAATTCCACTATTGTATTCATCTAATATCGATTGAATAATTTCTTGTGTTTCATTTTCAATTACAGCTCTTCCCTCTGTTAAAATTGGTTGAATATCACTTTTTGCTATAACTTCTCTCATAGCTGTCTCTGCAGCTGCTTTTACTGTTCCTTCGGGGTCTTGAATTTTAAATAAAAATTTTTGAGCATCTTTAATTACCCAAAAAACTGAAAAATCAATATTAACTATATTTTCATCACCTGTTAACATAAGACTTTCCTCTGGTACATCGGCAACTCCTCCTGAAGTAAAACCACTATCTCTCTCAGATCTAAAACCAATATCCATTCTGTTTACTTTTGTAACTTTAGGGGTTTGAACAGACTCTATTGGAAATGGAATGTGATAATTTAATCCTGGTTGAGTTGTTTTTATATATTTTCCAAATCTAAGAACTACTCCTTGTTCATCTGGTAACACTCTATATAAACCACTTGCAACCCATACCAATGCTAAAATAATTAAAATTAAACCTATAGGTTTTTTCCCTGAGCTACTTCCCCCAGGTAAAATTCTATTAATATTTTTTTGAATATTTCTTATGATTTCATCAATATCTGGTGGCCTTGGTCCTCTTCCAGAGCCATTTCCTCCACCTCCTCCAGGGGGTGTTCCCCATGGACTTCCACCTCTGCCTTGAAAATCGTCTGCCATATGACAATGTATATAATGTCTTTATAGGGAAAAACAAGTTAAGATCCAATAATGCCAAAGGAAAAACCAGAATTAAATGACGCAATTAGAAAAAAAATGAGTGAAAAACCTCGTGAAAAAAACCCAATTAATGGAACAAAATTTACTATAGCAATTTCAAGTGCTAAAGGAGGTGTAGGAAAATCTACATTCGCAACAAACCTTGCTTTAGCTTTAAGAAATACTGGATGTAAAGTGGGATTACTAGATGCAGATATTTACGGCCCATCAATTCCAAAAATGTTTGATATTAATGAAAAACCAAAAAGTGATGGCCAAACTTTAACTCCGATAGTAAAATATGATATCCAGTGTATGTCTATTGGTTTTCTAGCAGATCAACAAACTCCAATGATATGGCGTGGGCCAATGGTAACTAGTGCTATCAAAACTTTTACCCAAAAAGTTGCTTGGAGTAACTTGGATTTTATAATTGTAGACATGCCTCCTGGAACTGGCGATACTCAATTAACTTTTGCGACTGATATAAAATTAGATGGAGCAATTATAGTATCAACTCCTCAGGAAGTAGCTCTATTAGATGTAAAAAGAGGAATAAAAATGTTTGATAAACTTGGAGTAAAGATTTTAGGATTAGTTGATAATATGAGTTTTTTTATAGGTGATGATGGAAAGAAATATAATATATTTGGAGAAGGTGGTGTAAAAAAAACGGCTGAAGAATTTAATAAAAAATTCTTAGGAGAAATTCCAATAAATCCTGAAATTGGTAAATGTGGTGATAAAGGAAAACCTATTGTTGAAAATAATCCCGAAAGTGAAATTTCTAAAGTTTATTTAGAATTTGCTAATGAAATTAAATCAACTTATCTTTAAGATCAAAAGCTTCCATTAATTCATTCCATTCTCTCTTAGATAAGCCAGATTGTTCAATTTTGATATCTTCGCCCTTAATTAATTTTTGAATTACAGATTTTCCTTTTGCTGAAACTTCAGTTCCTCCAACTCTATAATCCATAAATGCTTCATACGTAATCGGCACCCATTTCTTTACAGTGTCCAACATTATATCTGCATAAACTCTAATTTCATATTGAGCATGACTATCTGCTCTAAGTCTTAAAAAATTCATTAAATTTAATAAATCTGTTTTCCAATACCACTGAGTATAAGTATTTAAAGTTAAATTCATTCTAGCTAATTCTCTTGCTAAACCCTTTTTATTTTCATCAATAGTAGTTCCATCAAATCGTTCGTTTAGCATTAACTCATAATTATTATATGTTCTTTCTGCATCGTCTTTTAATAAATCCAAGATTATTTTTGCTTGATCTCCTTTGATAACATCTCCTCTTCCTTGCCTATTACTAACTGATTGGGCTGCTAAATTCTCTGAAGATGGTAAATAAAATTCTTTATCTAAAATAGAATATCTTGCAGAGTATTCATTAACATTTGCAGTTCTATGTCTAATCCACTGTCTAGCAATAAAAATTGGAAGTTTCACATGATATTTAATTTCGCACATCTCAAAAGGAGTGCTATGCCAGTGGCGCATTAAATATTTTATTAAACCACTATCGGTAGAAACTTTTTTAGTTCCTTTTCCATAAGAAACTCTTGCTGACTGAACTATAGAAGTATCATCACCCATATAATCCACGACTCTAACAAATCCATGGTCTAAAGCTGGAATAGCCTCATAAAGAATCTTTTCAAGTGCAGGAGCTGTAACTCTTTTTGTTTGATGCTGTTGAGATTGTTGTTCTTTTATCTCATTAATTTGATCTTTTGTTAGTTTCATGATTTTTATTGAATCTTTAATAATTGTTTTTATATTAATAGTGTTGGTTTTCCAACTACGACGATAAACGAATTTCGTAATAACCATTGCGGACGTGGGGGCAGTACCCACCACCTCCACCATTACAACTTATGGGGGTGAACTAGGATCGACGGATGACTAAAGGCTATTCTTTCGTTCGGAATTGTTCCTCCGAAAAGGGCTAAATTATAAATGCTAACGAAAGTTACGCAATTGCAGCTTAATTAATTTATTAATTAAGTTACGGGGTCTTGGGGCACCTGGCAACAGAACGCCCCTTCTTGATTCGAGAAAAGTATACGCTGATATTTAATAAGTAATTTTATTATAAAATAATTATTCTATAGTGACGGTTACATCGGGTTCTGCTGCGTACAATCCTTTTGCGGCACCAACGGTCTCACATGAGTCTCCCATATCATCAATAGCCCCTACAGCTGCACTAGTACCAAATGCAACAGTTACACTTGGTATATTTCCTGGTTCCATAAGAAATGTACTTGCTAATTGTTGTCTATATTGAAAGTATTCATCATTATTTTCAATTGTTGACGCTACACCTGTAGTGTCTGTTAAAGTCTGTAACCCAGTTAAATTATCACCAACACTTGTTCCAACCATAGCTGCATACAAAGTTGCCGATGCTTCATCTCCTGAGTCTTCTGATCCTTTAGCAAGTGTTCCTGCTGATCCATCGCTTTTAGTATAGCAAGTAGTTCCACTATCATCAGCCGCAGATCCTTTAACTGTAAAGTCTCTACCCATCGTTATTTGTAAATAAGTATACGATGTTCCAAATGTTGCAGCAGATGCATTTCCTAAACTTGCAGCAGCTGCTCCAGCAGATGTGTTGGCAATATCAATAGAACCAGAGTCACCATCAAAAATAGTAACAGCACCATTGCACACCGATGCTGAACTGCTACTGTCACACAATTCTATCTTATATATATTTATTTTATACTCTGTTGCTTCACCTGTTCCAGCAACAACATTACCATAAAAAATAAATGTAAATATAATTGATATTAAAAATGTTTTTATTTTTTTCATAATTATTTGCTCGTTACAATAACTGATCCTTGAATCTCAACTGCCAAGTTATTATTTCTTCTTACTTTTTCAGTTAGTTTTGCCTGCATATTATCTTTTTCAAATGCAACATCTGATTTACCATCTTGCATTGTTCTAATATTTTCCCTTGGCGGGTAAGTAAATAATGCCTCTGCTTTGTAAATGTCTTCAACGCCCTCGTTGCTTGACTTATCCAGAGAAAAATTAAATTGTACTACTGGATTAATATAAAATTCAGATTTATAGATCATTCCTTTAGAGTCTGTAGTTGCTTTTTCAGCTTTCCATTTATATCCCTCTAGATTTAAATTAATCCATGGATGATATGGAACTTGCGTTGTTAAATTATAGTCCCAACCACTTAAGACTTTTTCTTCAGTTCCATCAACTGTTTTCATTCTAGTTAATCCTTGGTAATAATTTGTGCTTAAATCCACTAGTGACGATTTAGTTTCCAAACCTAATCCTAATCTTTTATGTCCTTCTAATATATCTGCATCTAAAAAAACATTAGTTCCATACATAAAAGATTGATCTTTATTTAATTCTCTAAAACCAAAACCTAAATTTCCAGTTAATCTTCCTGAGCTATTTTTTTCCTCATTTCTTAAACTAAATTGAGTAAAAACATTTGAATCATCAGTTTTGTCTATACTTCGAACTCCTAGAATTGAAAAATTGATATTATCATTATCTGCATCATTTAATTCAACTCCAACCTCAGTTACACCATCTCCTGGTATCCACCCTGCAATGATTTCTGATATTCTGCTCTCAGGATCAGCCTGAGAGGAAGACATCATAAAGAAAAAAGAAAATATGATTACGAAAAATTTTTTCATTATATTTTTTAGAAAATTATCAAATGATTTGCAAGTCAAGTTTGCTTTATTTTTGGTTTAAAAAGTAAGCAAACTCCTTTAAAATTCCAGTTTTCAAGATTCAAGAAACCTAGTTTGGGGCACCTGGCAACAGAACGCCCCTTAAATAATTTATTATCTTTCTCTATCAACGATAATTATTTTTAAAAAGACTATGTACCTACTATGTACTGACTATGTACCATACCTTCAAAACTCAAAATTTACTTTTTTTAAAATATTCTTTTATGTCTTCTTGAAACAATAGGTAAATACAAGAAATCTGTAATAAAGTATTTAAAATTAAAATAGATCTTACTGTCAATTCATTAAATCCTATTTCTGGTATAGGTCCATAAGGAGCAGCAAAACTTACATTTATTGCGTGGATTAAATCTAACAAACCAATCACATTCCAAGACAGCAAAAGACCCCATAGTATAGTGCTTGGTTTTTTTATAATGTGGTAAACTAAAAATAAAGCAGTTATCCCAATAAAAAAGTCGCCCACAAAAGGAACTATCCATTCGGATGGTGCCGAACGCTCATTTTCAGTAAAGATCCAAAACAAAAACAAACCTGACCCAACTGCTCTGAATGACATCCATCCAGTTACAAAAATAATCCAATTTAATTTCACTTGAGAATTACATATCAGAAAGAAACCTCAATTACAAAGTCATCACAAAGAAATCCTAGATTAACTATGTACCCTACTATGTACCTTTCAAAAAAGTCATATATTATGTTATGTATTGATTTGGGTCGGACAACAGAACGCCCCTTCTTGACTTTGCTCTATTCGTCTTTTTTAAGTAGCTCTTCTAATTTTTCTTCTGTTTTAGCAAATGCCATTTTATCTACAAAAACTGTCATATTTTCTCTTAACTCCTTTTTGGATTCTATAATGTTGGCATTAGCATATAGACCAAATTTAAATACACATTTGGTCTTAAAATTTCGATAACCCTTATAACTCTTCCAGTTAGTTGGACCTTCATAATTATATTTAAGTTTACCATCAACCCAAACTTTTAATTTACCATCAGGTTTTTTCGAATTTTTAAAGTTGATTTTAATATTAGTCCAGTCCATAGAACCATTATTTTCATTAATTTCAAATCTTTTAAGTGAGGAAAAAGTACTTTTATTTGTTCCTTTAACCCATTCGCCTTTATCATTTTTATAACTTAAAAAATTAGTTACTAGAATTAGTCTATCGAATTTATATTCAATCATCCAAGTAATATTATCACCTTTTAAAGGGTGACATTGTCCAATTGTGAATCTTCTACTTTTTTCTGCAGAGGTATTTGCTGTCTTAGCTTTCCATAAAATATTGTTGGCTGGTAGTACCGAATAACTTATCCATTTCTCATTACCTTCCCCGATCCATTTTTTTGATATAAATTCTACTCTAGTACTTCCTGAATCTTGCAGACAATCACTAAATCCGTCTGAATTTTTTGTACATTTTGATTGATCAGCTGTTATACTATAAAAAGTATTTCCACTATATGCAAATTCACTTGCATTCTTAATTTCTGCCATTCCACCATTTTTCCATTTTGTATTCATTGACATTCTGAAATTAATACCATGGAAAGGAATTTTTTTAGGTGTAAATTCAATTTCTTTACCTAAAACTTTTTCTACAATACTTTTATATCTTTCCTCATCATTTTTCCATTTTGAGTGATATTCTTTAGCCCAATCCTTATGTTGTTTTATTATAGGAATCAGCCACTTGTGTTGTGCAGTGTTTCTTACTTGTGATTCTTCAGCGTAGACATTAACTTTTAATAATAAAAAAATCAGAAATATGATGTTTAAAAATTTAATCATTTTTTTTAAAATAGTTCTTTTTTTCGACTTAATCTAGTATTAGAAAAATAAAATAATGATTTATCTAAATTCTTCTAATTTAAAAGACGCTAAATTTTTATTGTATACCCACAATATTCATACAAAAAATGGATACAATATTTCTACAAACGTTGTAAAATTTAAAGACCACATAAAATGGTATAGAAAAAAGCTAAAAAGTAAAAATTCTAAGATTTACATAGGGTATAAGAACAAAGCGAAATTTGGTTATGTTAGATTTGATAGAATTAAAAATAAACTTTTTAAAGTTTCTATTGGCAATCATCCAAAATTTTATGGAAAAAAATTGGGTACAAAAATGTTGAATTTAGCAATTAAAAAATTTGTCAAAAGTTACAAGCCAAAAAGAATTATTAGTTGTGTTAAAAAATTTAATATTCGTTCACAAAAATGCTTCTTAAATAACGGCTTTAGAAATATTAAAAAATTTAGCAAAAAAGAATTGGATATTGACAATAAAATAAATTCAAAAAATCTAAAAATATACGAATATAAAGTAAAGTAAGATCTTGCTAAATATTGTAGTTTTAAATTATTATTTTATTGATTAGATTATTAAAAATACTTAAGGTAATTTTTAAATGGAAAATAAGAAACATATAAAAAAAAGTATAAGACTCGTTAATCAAATTCAAAGAATAAGATCAAAAAATAATAAAAATTGGATGGATCTATTAAAGCTATCTTTAAAATTAGATCACAAGCAAACATCAAGAATTTTAAAAGATATAGTTAATCAAGATAAAAAAATTTCTAATCTTGCAAAAAGAATTTTCAAATTAAAGTAATTAGATCTTAAATGAAATTAAAAATACCATTTTTGATAGCTGAAATTTCTTCCAATCATTGTGGTAATTTTTCATTAGCTAAAAAGTTAATCAGTTGTGCAAAACGGAATGGTGCTGATGCTGTGAAAATTCAAACTTATACTCCAGATACAATGACCATTAAGTCAGACAAAAAATACTTTAAAATTAAAAATGGTTTATGGAAGAATTATAGTCTTTGGAATTTATATAATGAGGCCAAAACTCCTTTAGAGTGGCATAAAAGACTTTTCAAACATGCTAGGTCTATTGGGATAAAAATTTTTAGTACTCCATTTGACGAAACATCAGTTGATTTTTTAGAAAAGTTAAATTGTCCTTTTTACAAGATAGCTTCTTTTGAAATGACTGATCTACCTTTAATAAAAAAAGTTGCTAAAACTAAAAAACCAATAATCATTTCAACTGGAATGTCTTCGCTTAAAGAAATAGAAGAGGCCTATAAAACTGCAAAAAAATTTGGCTCAAAAGATATAACTTTATTGTATTGTGTGAGTAACTACCCATCAAAATTAAATGATTTTAATCTAAACAATATTAAAATTTTAAAAAAAAAATTTAAATGTAGAATTGGTTTGTCTGATCATTCAAAAGATAATAGAGTTGCCATTACAGCAATAGCAGCTGGTGCAGAAATAATAGAAAAGCATATTGCATTAGATAACCAAAAAAAAGGTCTTGATATTAATTTTTCTTTAAAAGGACAAGAAATTAAAAGATTTAAAGAAGATATAGTTATAGCCTACAAGCTACTTGGAAGTAAAAATTTTTTTAGAAACAAGTCTGAAAATCAATCAAAAACTTTAAGAAGATCTATATTTGCAATAAAAGATATTAAAAAAGGTGAAAAATTTACTTCACAAAATATTAAACGAATTAGACCAGGTAATGGTGTTGTACCAAAATTTTATCCTCTATTACTTAGACAAAAATCATTAAGAAATATTAAAAGAGGGGAGCCTATTTCATTAAAATGTTTTAAAAAAATAATTTAATCATTTTGTCTTTAAAAACCTACTTAAATTAGGCTTAAAATACTTTGGTCCTTTCATTACTTTGCCAGCTTCATTATAAATTGGCTTACCATTTTTATCTAACTTGCTCATGTTTGAAGTTTGTACTTCATCAAAACATTTATCAAGGTTTATTCCAAAAGCATGACCAGCACCATAAGTAACATAAAGAATATCAGTTAAAGCATCTGCTACCTCTAGAATATTGTTTTGTTGAATAGCTATCTTTAATTCCTCTAATTCCTCCTTAATTAAATCTATTCGTAAATCGTTAATCTTTTTAGAACTTAGTTCTGAATAAGGTTTAACTTCTTGACCAAATGCTCTCATAAATTCGCCTACTTTTTCAAAATTTGTCATATACCTCCTATATGATTTTTTAAATTTTTAATGTATAAGAATTAGAGCATTTCATAAATACTCAAAAAATGAAAACAAGAAAAGAATATGATAGTATTGGAATAATAAATGTACCTGTGGATAAATATTGGGGTGCTTCAACAGAAAGATCAAAAAAATATTTTGATATAGGTGATTTTTTTATAAGACCAATATTAATTAAATCTATAGCTATAATTAAAAAGTCAGCAGCTTTAGTTCATTCAAAAGATGGTTCAATCGACAAAAAAATTACAAATGCTATTATTAAAGCTTCAAATGAAATAATTTCTGGAAAATTAGACGGAAATTTTCCACTTAAGGTCTGGCAAACAGGCTCGGGAACTCAAACAAACATGAATGTTAATGAAGTAATATCCAACAGAGCGATAGAGATTATGGGAGGCAAAAAAGGTTCCAAAAAACCAGTTCATCCAAATGATCATGTAAATAAATCACAATCAACAAATGATGTGTTTCCTACTGCTATGCATATTGCTATAGCTTTAAAAACAAGAAATGAATTAATTCCAAGTCTTGAAAATCTTAACAAAGAAATAAAAAAAAAAGTTAGAAAATTTAAAAATATAATTAAAATTGGAAGAACTCACCTTCAGGATGCAACGCCATTATCTTTGGGTCAAGAATTTTCAGGCTATCAAGCACAACTAGAAGATTCTATTAAAAGAATAAAAATAGCTTTAAATGAAATATATTTTTTAGCACAAGGCGGCACTGCTGTAGGTACTGGTATCAATACTAAAAAAAATTTTGATAAAAAAATTATTAAAGAAATTAAAAAGTTAACTAAATTGCCATTTAAGCCCACAAAAAATAAATTTGCTGCTTTAGCTTCCCATGATCCAATTGTTAATTTTTCTGGAACATTAAATACAGCTGCAGTTTGTTTAATGAAAATAGCAAATGATATAAGGTTTTTAGGATCTGGACCTAGAGCGGGCTATGGTGAATTACTTTTGCCAGAAAATGAACCAGGGTCTTCAATTATGCCAGGAAAAGTAAATCCTACCCAAAGCGAAGCAGTTACAATGGTTTGTGTAAAAGTTATTGGAAATCATAATGGAATTACAATGGCAGGTTCTCATGGACAATTTGAATTAAATGTATTTAAGCCTTTAATTGCACATAATATTTTACAATCAATTAAATTATTATCAGACAGCACAAAAAATTTTTCTCAATTTTGTATAAAAGGAATAAAAGCAAATAAAAAAAAAATTAAAGAACATTTAGACAATTCATTAATGTTGGTTACAGCATTAGCACCACATATTGGATATGATAATGCAGCAAAAATTGCCAAAAAGGCTTTAAAGAATGGAACAACACTCAAACAAGAAACTTTAAAAACTGGACTTATAAAAGAAAAAGACTATGAAAAAATTGTCAATCCAAAAAAAATGATTTACCCAGAATAACTAATAAATATTTTATTAACAAAATTTTTTAAATCAATCCAATTTTTAATCTCATTATCTTTATGAAGATTTAAATTTTCAATAGTTCTTAAAACTTCTTCATTAATTTCATCATTTAAATCATTAATTCTAAAATCTAATATTTTTAATTCATTATTAAAAAAATTGAAATCAAGATCAAAAAAAATATTTGTTAATTTTTTTCTATTTTTTTTTGATATTTGAAAGGTTCTATAAAATTTATCTTGATTATTTACAACTAAGTTAAAACTTCCTCTAAAAATAAGTTCATTTGTAATATTTTCTAAGCTTGAATTAGTTAAAATTAAATTTCCTATTTTATTGCTTGATAAATAAGAATTATCAGAGTTTATGTTTCCATTGTGTAAGTTTAAAAAAAGATTTAATGAATCAACTAATTTATTGTTAGAAATTTCATTTAAATCTATTTTAATATTAGCATTTAAATTTTGATTAAATAATAAGTTAGATTTTAATAATTGTCGAAATAAATTTAGTGTTATCAAACTTTTTTTTAAATCTAATTTTTCAATATCTAAAAATAATTTTAGATCAAAGGGATTAAGAAAAATTTCACCTTCATAACTCAAATTTCCATTATAAATTTTGGAACTATCAGACTTAAATTCTAATTTATTTTGTAAAATTTTATATTCTGTTTCTAATTTAGTATTTCCAATTTTTATAACATTATATAGTAAATCATTTTGGTTAAAATCAGAATTTATATTTTTCATTTCTAAATTAAGATTATTAATTTTAAGATTCATTATTGATTCTTTTTTATTTTTAAAATCTTTAGTCCATTTTAAATTATAAGGAATATTATATACTTTTCCTTTAGAAACTATCTCATTAATTAATTTTCTTTGATTATATAATAAACTTAATTTAGAAATTCCTAGAATTGAAATAGTTTCATTTT
Source organism: uncultured Pelagibacteraceae bacterium (assembly GCA_902564245.1). Taxonomy (GTDB): domain Bacteria; phylum Pseudomonadota; class Alphaproteobacteria; order Pelagibacterales; family Pelagibacteraceae; genus Pelagibacter. Next base: position 21,499 of record CACFAF010000009.1, read on the forward strand.
TAATATTTTTATAAAATATTTTACTATTTAATATAAAAAGTTTTTTTTCAGAAAATTTATTTTTAAAAAAGTTTTTAAAAAAATCTAGATCAATTTTTGAAATTGAAAAATTAGCTTCTTCTAATACGATTTTTTTTATTTTTAATTTATTTTGATGAATAAAGTTGGTTTGATGTATAAAAATTTTTAACTTTTTAATTTGACTTAATTCTTTTGGACTATCATTATCATTGTTAAAAATTTTAACATTTTCAATTATAAAGTGTGGTGATGGTAAAATAGAATATGTTATTTCTGGAGAAAAACTAATATTTAATCTAAATTCTTCTAATAATTTGCTAGTAAAATTTTTTTGTAGATCTCCTTTATTGTATAATGTTGGTATTGATAAATAGAATAAATATAAAAATAAGAAGCTTATTAATAAAATTAATAATTTATTAAAATTACTAATTTTAACAAATTTACTTCTTCGAAAATTACTAATTTTGTTGAATTGTTCTGTAAAATAATTATTTAGTTTATTAATTTTTTTATAAGTATTAAATTTAATATTTTTCATGAAACGATTAATTGTTTTATAATGATAAATTAAAAATGATAAACTCTGAATATATAAATAATCTAAATAAAGCCCAAAAAGAAGCAGTTTTATATCTTAATGGACCTTTATTAATTGTTGCTGGAGCCGGATCTGGTAAAACAAAAGTTCTTACCTCAAGAATTGCTCACATTATCAAACAAAAAAAAGCATTTCCTAATCAAATTTTGTCAGTAACCTTTACAAATAAAGCTGCAAAAGAAATGCAGAGTCGTGTCAGTAATCTACTTCATAAAGAAGCTATAGGTTTACCTTGGCTAGGAACTTTTCATTCGATTTGTGTTAAAATTTTAAGAAAACATGCTAAAGCGGCCAACCTAAATTCAAATTTTACAATAATAGATCAAGATGATCAAATAAGTTTAATAAAAAATATATGTAAATCTGAAAATATTGATATCAAACAATTAGCTCCAAAATATATTTTATCAATAATTGATAAGTGGAAAAATAAAGGGCTTTACCCTAATCAAGTAATTCCAAATAAAAAAGACGTTTTTGAAAAAATAATATTGCCTCTTTATAAAATTTATCAAAAAAAATTGTTAGATTTAAATGCCTGTGATTTTGGTGATTTAATTTTACATTGTGTACAAATATTAGAAAAAAATCTTGATATAAGAGAAATTTACACAAAAAATTTTAAATATATTTTAGTTGATGAATATCAGGATACAAATTTTATTCAAAATAAATGGTTAAATCTGTTAGTAAATAAAGAAAAAAATATATGTTGTGTAGGTGATGACGATCAATCTATTTATAGTTGGAGAGGAGCAGAAATAAAAAATTTTCTAGAGTTTGACAAAATTTATCATGATACAAAAATAATAAGATTGGAAGAAAATTATAGATCTTCACAAAATATATTATCTGCTGCATCCAATTTAATATCAAATAATCAAAATAGGGTGGGAAAAAACTTAAAAGCCACAAAAGACGATGGAGATTTAGTTAAACTAAATTGTTTTAAAAATGGTAAAGATGAAGCCATTGGAGTCGCAGATGAAATTGAAAAAAAACTTAAAAAAAAATATAAACTAAATAATATTGCTATTTTAGTGAGAGCAATTTTCCAAACAAGAGAATTTGAAGAACGCTTTCTCAAAATAGGTTTGCCATATAGAATTCTAGGTGGAATTAAATTTTATGAAAGAGCAGAGATTAAAGATTGTGTTGCATATTTAAGATTAATCAATCAAGAAAGAGATGATCTATCATTTGACAGAATTGTTAATAATCCAAAAAGATCAATAGGTGATACAACTATTAAACAAATACATGAATATTCAAAAAAAAATTCTTTAAGTTTAGAAGCTGCTTCTAAAAAACTTATAGAACTAAATTTAATAAAACCAAAAACAAAAATAGGCCTAAATTCATTTCTGGGTTTAATGCAAAAATGGAGAAACGATTTAAAAATAAAAAAAATTAATCACGTAAAGTTACTACAATTAGTACTAGATGAATCTGGATATTCTGCAGTATTGAAAAATAAAAAAGATTTAGAAAACGAAAATAGATTAGAAAACATTAAAGAATTATTAAGCGCAATGAAAGAATTTGATAACCTAGAAAGTTTTTTAGAACATGTTGCTTTAGCAACATCAATAGACCAAGACTGGGAAGGAGAAAAAGTAAATTTAATGACTATGCATGGTTCAAAAGGATTGGAATTCGATGTAGTTTTTTTACCTGGATGGGAAGAAGGATTATTTCCTCATCAAAAATCAATTGAAGAAAAAGGCCAAAATGGACTTGAAGAGGAGAGAAGGTTGGCTTACGTAGGTATAACAAGAGCCAAAAAAATTGCTTTAATCTCTTTTTCAATGAATAGATTTTATCAAGGAGATTGGATTGATAGTATGGCTTCAAGATTCCTTGATGAATTGCCTGAAAAAAATATAGAAAAAAATAGCTTTTTTGACGAAAATAGTGCTGATGAAGATTTTGAATTTAATCAAGACTTTGAAATTGAAGAAGGAATAAGGAGTCCTGGTTGGATCAGATACCAAAAAAGAATTAAATGATAAAAAAAAGAATTGAACAACTTAGGGAAAAATTTAAATATTTAAATATTCAAGGATATGTAGTTCCTAAAAATGATGAATTTTTTTCAGAATACGCTGTAAAAGATAGACTAAATATAATTTCAAATTTCAGTGGTTCTGCTGGTTTGGCAATTATTTTAAAATTGAAAAATTACTTGTTTGTAGATGGTAGGTACACTATTCAGGCTAAAAAAGAGTCTGGGAATAATTTTAAAATAATTGAAATTCACAAAACACTTCCATATAAAATTATTAAAAACATCAAACTTGGATTTGATCCAAGTTTATTTACAAAAAAACAACTTGAATTTTTATTTAAAAAATCAGTTAATTTGGTTCCTATAAATGAAAATTTAATTGATCAAATTTATAAGACGAAAATATATAAAACTAAACCTTTTTTTTCTTTAGATGATAAAATAGTTGGAGAATCTTTTAAATCAAAAATTAATAAAATTTCAAAGTATTTAAAAAAATATAAATCAGATTATCTCTTCATAAGTGCTCCTGAAAATGTAGCTTGGATACTTAATATTAGAGGAAATGATAATCCCAACAGCCCAATACCTAATTGTCATTTAATTATCAGCAATAAGAGAAAAATATTTTTAATATCAAGTAAAAAAAAGACCGTAAAAATAATTAATAGTAAAAAAATTCAATCAAATTATATATTTGAAAATAATGAATTTTCAAATTTAATTAAAAGATTAAAAGGAAAAAAATTTATTATTGATGCTAAATCTTGTTCTATTTCAAATGAAGAAATAATTAAATCTAATTTTAAAGTTTTAAAAAAAGATGATCCCTGCTATGAATTTAAATCTATCAAGAATCCAGTAGAAATAAATCATATGAAAAATGCACATTTTGAAGATGGTCTTGCTTTAACAAAATTTATTTTTTGGATTAAAAAAATTAATAAAAAAAAAATAACTGAGATTGATGCCCAAAACAAATTAGAAAAATTTCGTAAACTTAGCAAAAAATATTTATATCCAAGTTTCAATACAATTGCTGGTTCTGGAGCCAATGGGGCTATTGTGCATTATAGAGCTTCAAAAAAAGCCAGTAAAATTATTAAGAAAAATGATATTTTTTTATGTGATTCTGGTGGACAATATAAATTTGGGACTACTGATGTAACAAGAACCATTTGTTTCTCACAACAAAAAAAAAATATAAAAAAGATTTTCACTAAAGTTTTAAAAGGCCATATAGCTGTTTTACAAACAAATCTTAATAAGATTAATACTGGAAAAAAAATTGACCTTAGAGCTAGAAAATTCTTAAAAGAAATTGGTCTTGATTATGAACATGGAACTGGACATGGCGTTGGTTTTTTTCTTAATGTCCATGAAGGCCCTCAATCAATATCAAAATATAATTCAGTAAAATTTAAAGAAGGTATGATCTTAAGTAATGAACCAGGTTATTATAAAAAAGGTGAGTATGGAATTAGAATAGAAAATTTAGTTTATGTAAAAAAAAATAAAAATAAATTATGCTTTGAAAATTTAACCTTTGCTCCTATAGAGAAAGAACTGATAAATGAAAGTTTACTTAATAAAAAAGAAAAAGATTACTTATTCAGATATCATTTAGATATTTACTCAAAATATTCTAAACTTTTGAATCAAAAAGAGAGAAAGTGGTTAGCCTCTCTTATTTAACATTTTCATCCATTCATCCTGATTAATTATATTAATTTTTAGTTCTTTTGCGGTATTGACTTTTTTGCTAGTAGGTTTTTCACCAATTATTAAGTAATCCAGTTTTTTGTTAACATTACTTATTATTTTACCAGAATTCTGCTCAATTAGTGATTTTGCCTCTGCTCTACTAATTCCAATCAACTTACCAGTAAGCATAAATGTTTTATTTTTTAAAGGTCCTCTCTGATTTATCTGTATAACATCATTTATAATAAGAACTTTTTTAATTTCAGATAATACTTTTAGATTATCTTTGTTTGAAAAAAAGCTTTTAATGGATTTTATTTGTGTATCACCAATACCATCAATATTTAAAATGTCTTGCATTTCTTTATCATTGGCTAATTCAAAAAAATTAGCTGAAGTTTTTAAATGTCGAGCTATAAGTTTTGCATTTTCTTGGCCTATATGTCTTATTCCTAATGAATAGATAAATTTTTCGAGTGAAATCGTTTTCTTTTGATCAATCGAATATTTTAAATTTGACACAGATAATTCTCCCCAGCCATCTAAAGACTTTATTTTTTTATAATCTAATTTAAAAATATCTTGTGGAAATTTTACCAAATTAAGATTCCAAAAATTTTCAACTATTTTTTTTCCAAATCCATCAATATTGAATGCCTCTTTAGATACAAAATGTTTAATTTTTTCTATTGCAATTTTTTCACATTCATATCCTTCACTTGTACATCTTCTTACAGCATCATTTTTCTTAGTTGTTTCGTTAAAATCTTTTATAGTTAGTGACCCACAAGATGGACATTTTTTAGGGAAATTGAATTTTTGCGAACTCTTTTTTCTTTTAAGTGAATCTACTGATAATACATGTGGTATTACATCTCCAGCTCTTTCAACTGTAACAGTGTCTCCAATTCTAATGTCTTTTCTTATAATTTCATCTTCATTATGAAGAGTAGCATTAGAAACCATTACTCCTCCAATTCTGACTGGCTTAATCTTTGCGACTGGAGTTAATGCTCCAGTTCTTCCAACTTGAATTTCAATATTTAAAATTTTAGATATAGAGCTGTTTGCAGAAAACTTATGTGCTATAGCCCATCTCGGAGCATTGGATGCATAGCCCAATCTTTTTTGCAGATCAAAATCATTAACTTTATAAACAATGCCATCAATATCAAAATCTATTTTACTTTTCATTGACTCTATTTTTTTATGAAATTCTAATAGATTATTAATACCTACAATAGTTTTATTAAATTTATTAATCTGAAAACCCCATAGCTTTAAATTTGAAAGAAGTTCAGATTGTTTATTAATACTAATGTTTTCTGAATATCCATAACTATAAGCAATAAATCTTAAGGGAATTTTTTTTGTATTATTTGGATCCTTTTGTCTTAATGAACCAGACGCTGCATTTCTAGGATTGGCAAATTTTATATCTAGAGATTTAAAATCACTATTTTTGATATACACTTCACCACGTATATCAATATTATTTGGAAAATTTTTTATTAAAATCTCATCAGGAATATCCTTAATAGTTTTTAAATTTTCAGTTATATCTTCTCCTTCTGAGCCATCTCCTCTTGAAAGACCTTGATAAAATTTTCCATCTCTATAAATCAATGAAGCTGAAATACCATCAATCTTAGGTTCTGCACTATATTCAATATCTATCATTTTTTTTAAACTCAAAAAATTACAAATTTTTTTTTCAAAATTTTTTAAATCTTCTTCATCAAAGGCATTAGATAAAGACAGCATTGGCACTTTATGTTTAACCTTCTTAAAAATTTTTGATGGTATATATCCTACTAATTTAGAGGGAGAGTTATCACTTTTTAAAAAAGTATATTTTTTTTCTAAAAGTAAAATTTCTTTTTTTAAATTATCGAATTCACTATCATCGACAAGAGATCTACTTTTATCATAATAAAATTTATTGTACTTTAAGTATAATTTTATTTTTTCTTTATAAATTTTTTTTATTTGACTTGTCTCCATTATTTTTTAAAGAGTTTTTTTAATCTTTTGCGTAAAAATTTTTTATTTTTCTTTTTATTTTTTTTTAGTTGAATGTTGTATTCTTTATTAAAAACCTTATAAGATTTTGCATACCACTCACTAGACTGATAATTATAACCTAATAAACTAGCGTATTTTTCTGACTCATTAATCAATCCTATCTTGTAATGTATTTCAACCAGCCTATGTAATGCTTCTTCTGCAAATATAGTCGTTCCATATTTATTGATTACATTTTTAAATCTATTAATAGCAGGTATCCATTTTTCTTTTTGGATATAATATCTACCAATATACATTTCTTTTGATGCTAGCACATCTGTTATTAAACCTAATTTAAATTTGGCATCCATGGCAAAATCTGTATCAGGGTAAGTTTCTAAAATAAAATTAAATTGTTTCTGAGCATTTAAAAGAGACATCATATCTTTTTTTTCATCAACAATGCTCTCATAATAGCACATTGCTAACAAGAAGTGTGCATAACTAATATTTTTACTATTAGGATAAGTTTTTATATATCTTTCTAATTCAGAAATCGCTTCATAGTAATAACTTCCAGCATATAATGAATACGCAGCCATTAACAAAGATCTTGGTGCCCATTCAGATTGTGGATATAAAATTTCAGCTTCATTGAATTTTTTAGCTGCATAAAGTCCATCGCCAGCTTCAAGTTCTTTCAGTGCATCTTTGTAAGCTGCAATCATTTGAAGCTCTATATCTTTTTCTTCAATTATAGATATTTTTTCCTCTTTCTTAGAACAAGAATTTAAAGGAATAAAAAAAATTAATATAAAAATTACAATCTTTCCCATCTAGAATTTTTAACAGATTATTTAATAAACCCTAGGATTTTATGCTATTGATTTTAGTAAATTTTTATTAATGAAAGTGTGCGGTAGGCTTTTTTCTTTGATTTCTATAATAGAATAATTGCTACTATCCATAAAAACTTTTTTTAGTAATTCATTAGTCAATTTATGCCCCCCTTGAGAACAAATAATTTTAGCTATTATCTTATGCCCAGACAAATATAGGTCTCCCATACAATCCAGAATTTTATGATTTACAAATTCTTTTTTATTTCTTAATCCATCTTTATTTAAAATCTTGTTTTCTTTAACTACTAACGCATTATCTAAACTGCCGCCTTTTCCTAAATTCATTTCTTTCAATTTTTCAATATCTTCATAAAGACAAAATGTTCTTGAATTAAAAACATCTGTTAAATCATCTTCATAAACATTAATAACATTTCTTTGATTTCCAATTAAAGGGTTTGAATATTTAATTTCAAAATCAATTTCTAAGCTAATCTTATTAGGTTTAATTGAAATAAATTTTTTTCCATCTTTAAATGTTACTTCTTTATTAATTTTTATGATCTTAATGGGGCTTGAACTTATTTCTAAACCAACTTTATTAATTTCATTTACAAAAACTTTTGCTGATCCATCTAAAATAGGAATTTCTTCATTATCTATCTCAATTAAAACATTGTCGATGTTCATTCCAAATAATGCTGCTAATAAATGTTCAACAGTTGAAACGCTTACACCTTCATCATTTGCAATAGTCGTACAAAGTATAGCTTTGCTTACATTATAGACACTAGTCGATATATAATTATTTTTTTTTAGATCAGTTCTTTTAAAAACTATGCCTGTATCAGGCTTTGCAGGCTTGATCATCATATTAACTATCTTACCACTATGAAGACCTACACCTTTAATGCTAATATTACTCTTTAGTGTTTTTTGATTTAAAACTGACATTAAATTAATATAAATTTTAAATCTGAACTTTAAAAAACAACTTATGTTACAAGAAAATACAGTTTTTATTTAAAAAAATGGAAAAGTTTTTCAAAAAAACCTTTTTTTTCAATCTTTTTAGGCACTATTACAACCTCTTGTTTACTTTGTCCTTTGATTACCTTTAGCCCTGATTCACATATGTCTAGAGGAGTCTCGTCAAATAAATCTATATCATTTGAAATCGAAATATCTTGTCTGTATTTATTAGATAAAATTTTTGAACCTTCTCCCATTAAAACTAATCTTAGCTGATCTAAATCATTTGATTTTTCATGTCTTGAAATAAATTTTGTACTTATTTCTAGAATCTCCTCGATTCTTGCGAATATTATCTTTTTAATTATTTCTAGAGATAAACCATTTTTTTTTAAGAAATCATTATCTTTATCAAAATTAAGTTTAGCTTCTTCTGCTTTTATTAAATCAATATTTAAAACTTTAGATATATCCTTTGTAATATGGTGACCACCTACTGGTAAAATATGAAAAAAATAAAAATTCTGATTTTTAAAATAAATAATTGAAGTTTTTTCATAACCTATATCTATAAATGCTGACTCATTATAAAATCCTAATTGATCCTTGTAATTTAGTGACTTTACATAACTTGAAAATAAAATTTGTTTTATGGAAACATCCTTTTTATTGAATAATTCTTCAAAATTTTTAATTAGTTCCTTAGGAAAGCATATAAAAATTATATCAATAGAAAATTGATTACACTCATTAATATCAGTAGGCAAAAAAACATAATCAATATTATTAATTTTATAATTTGTAACTATGATATGTAATATACTATAATCTGTATTTGATCTTAAAACTTGTTGTTTTGCACTTTGTATTAAATATTGGATTTCTTCTTTATTAATTTTCTTATTTTCATTTTTTTTTAATACTGATAATCCAATAGATAATACATCTGCGCTATCAACTAATAAATTAATATCATCAATATATTCATCTATTTTTTTTTCAATTTGTAAAATACTTTTTTCAATTACGTGTTCAGCATTTAGTAAATTTAATTTTTTAAGATTTAGACTTGATAAACATTCATTTTCAATTGTAAAATTTTCAGAAGAATCTTTTTTAAATGCTGAGGCTCTTATTTTGGAAGAACCTAAATCAAAATAAATATCAAAATTTTTATCAGTCATGGTGTTACAATGATATTATCTGAAATTCTCAAATCAATAATCTTATTTTTATTAAAATCTTCACTATTTTTAATTTTATGGGCAATTGTGAGAGCTTTTAATAAATTTTTTTCAGGTAGCTTAATCTCTATTCCATCAACAGTTTTAATATCCCATCTATTTGAAGGAAAAAAATATAATGATTCAATTTGATCAAATTCAAACTCTGAATTATCAATAATACTTTTAAAATTTACGAAATTTTTATAATCAAGTTTTCCAAAAACAAATGGTAAAGTTTTATTCAAATCATTATACTTAATTAATTTTCCATTAGATCCGATAAAAAAACTTTGATTATTTTTAAGAGTAATTGCTAAAAAATCTGTTTTTTTTACATCAATATTAATTGAATTAGGATATTTTTTTTTAACATTAAATAACTCTATTAAATTATTTCTTAATAAAATTTTTTTATATCCTCTTTATTAATAAAAAAAATATTTTTATTTAAAAAAGAACTTAAACTTTTGGCTACTTTAATATTTTCCTCATTTGAAAGTCCTGTAACATTAATATTATTTATTAGTAAAAAAGATCTTTTATCGTTTAAAAAGTTTTTATTATTAATTGAACTTAATAAAATTAGAATTACAAAGTATAAAAAAACACGATTTTTCCTATCTATTAATTGAAGCATCTCTTAAAATCCACTCAACTAAATTAATAAAACTTATTCCATTAAATGAAGCAATTTCAGGCACTAAGGAAAGATTTGTCATTCCGGGTTGAGTATTTGTCTCTAATAAAAAAAATTTATTTTTATAAAATTTAAAATCTGATCTTGTTACTCCTCTGCATCCAATTAAATTGTGAGCCCTCAAAGCAATATTCATTACTTTTGTTGCATTTTTAGAAGACATATTGACTGGTATAATATGTTTTGTTTTTGCTTTTACACTATATTTCGCTTCATAATCATAAAATTTTCTTCTTGGTTTCAATTCTATTAAACCCAATTTTTTTTTTCCCATTATAGCAACTTGTATTTCTCTTCCTGGTATAAATTTTTCAATCAAAATCTCTTTATACATAATCAATTTTTTCAAATTTTTAATTAAATCTTTTTTATTACATATATATACATGAACACTTGAGCCTTCATTAATAGGTTTAATAACAACAGGAAAATTCAATTTCTTCTGTATTTTTGATATAATACTTTTATCAATTTTTTTGTTATCATCAAATTTAAACTTAAAATATTTTGGTGTTAAAATTTTATTCTTTATATAAATCTTCTTAGAAATTTCTTTATCCATCGCAATAGCTGAAGCTAAAACTCCTGAATGCGTATATTTAAATTTTTGAGATTCCAAAATTGTCTGAATATAACCATCTTCTCCAAATTGGCCATGTAAAGCATTAAAAACTACATCTGGTTTGAATATATTCAAGTTTTTAATTAAATTTTCATTTGGCTCACAAATCTTCACTTTATATTTTTTTATTAAAACTTTAAATACACTTTTCGCAGTATTTAAACTAATTTTTCTTTCTTTTGATATACCTCCGCCTAAAATTAAAACTTTTTTAATCTTAGTTTTATTCAATAATTTTAATTTCTGTTTCAAGTTTAATTCCTGTTTTTATTTTTACTTTTTTTTTAACAAATTCAATTAAATTTTTCATATCATTAAAACTCGCATTTTTCTCATTAATAAAAAAATTACAATGTTTTGTTGAAATTTTAGCTTCACCAAAACTTTTACCTGAGGGAACACACTCTTTAATTAGTTCCCATACTTTTTTATTAGTTTGGTCTATAGGATTTTTGAAAGTACTTCCTCCAGTTTTAATTTTAGTTGGTTGTGTTTCATCTTTTTTTTTCTTTAAAAAATTTATTTGATTTTCTATTTCTTTTTTATTTTTAGGTTTTCCTTTAAAGGAAGCGCTTAAAAATATTAGATTATCATCAAGATTACTTTCTCTATATCCAAATTTAATTTTTGATGATGGTATTGTTAAGACTCTTCCTGATTTATCAATTGCCTGAACTGATAATAATATATCTTTAAATTCTTTTTTAAAGCATCCAGAATTCATTTTTAATCCACCACCGACCGTTCCAGGAATACAGCTCAAAAATTCAAAACCACCAATTCCATTGTTGCAAGCAAATTCTGATAATTTTTTATCAATCACACCACTTCCTGCTATTATTATTTGATCTTTTAAAAGAGAAATATTTGTAAATTTTTTACCTAATTTAATAACAACTCCGTCAAATTTATTGTCACTCAATAGAATATTTGATCCAGCTCCAAGTATAAAAATTTTTTGACTTTTTCCAAATTCTTTTAAAAATGCGACTAATTCACTTAAATTTTCAGGTTTAAAAAAAACCTTGGCCTTGCCACCAATATTAAACCAATTTGTTTTTTTTAAATCATAATTAAAAAAAATTTTACTATTATTAATCTTAGAAAAATTTTCAAAATTATTAATCGTCATTTTATTAAATTAGGAAGTTCTTTCATCCATTTTGATATTGATCCTGCACCCATACCTATAACAATTTTTTTTCCATAGATATTTTGTTTTATAAATCTTGAAAGCTGATTTTGGTTTTTTACAATAAAAACTTTTGTATTCGAATTCTTAGCTATATCTTTAGCAAAATTATAATATTTAAAACCTAACTTTAATTTTTCACCAGCAGAATAAATCGGACATAAAATTACACTATCTGCATTTTTAAATGATTGGCTAAACTCTTTTCTAAGATCTTTTATTCTAGATATTCTATGAGGTTGAAATACAGAAACAATTTCTTGTTTTTTATATCCCCTTTTAACACCATCCAATAATTCTTGAATCTCAGTTGGGTGGTGTGCATAATCATCATAAAATTCTGTTTCTCTAAATGTAAAGATTTTATTAAATCTTCTCTGAACTCCTTTAAAATCTCTAAGACTTTTTTTAATTATATTTTTTGAAATACCTATTGTTAATCCAACGGCTGCAGCAGCTGTCGCATTTCTAATATTATGTAAACCTAAAAGTGGAATCTTTATACTTTTAAACACAATATTTTTTTTCCCTGGCAAATTAACTTTTATATCAAATTCAGATGAATTTCTTAAATGCTTTATATTCTTTATATGAAACTGAGATTTTGTGTTTATCCCATAAGTATAAAAATTTTTAATCTTAATCTTGTTAATTATTTCATTATTATTTTTATCATCTATACAGATAAATGATTTTCCGAAAGAAGGAACTTTTTCTATAAAGTTTTGAAATATTTTTTTTAAACTTTCAATAGATTTATAATAATCCATATGTTCTCTATCTATGTTAGTAATTATTGAATACGTAGGAGTAATTTTTATAAAACTTCCATCTGATTCATCTGCTTCTAATACACTCCAATTGCTTTTTCCTAACTTTGCAGAATTCTTAATAGAGTTTATAACACCTCCATTAACGACTGTTGGATCTAATTTAGTGTTAGAAAAAATACTTGCCACCAAAGAAGTTGTGGTAGTTTTTCCATGTGAACCAACAATCACAACATTTTTTTTTAGAGAAAAAATATGAGCAAGCATGTCTCCTCGTTTATAAATTGGAAGTTGTTTTTTTTTTGCAGATAATATTTCAGGATTATTATTTTTAATTGCTGAAGAAATTACAAGAATAGTTGCATTTTTAATATTTTTTTTTTTATGACCTAAAGTAACTTTAATCTTATTCATTTTTAATCGTTCTATATTTTTATTTAATGAAATATCACTACCTTGAATCCTGAATCCCATACCTTTCATTATTAGAGCAAGACCACTCATACCAATTCCACCAATGCCTACAAAATGAATAGTCTCTGTTTTGGCTAATTTAATTTTCATTAAAAATACTTTTTAGTTTTTGATTTATCTTATTCCACGAATTTTGATAACTAAATTTTTTCATATTCTTTTTTTTTAACAAATAATCTTCTTTATTTTGAATAATATCTGTAAGATTAATTGTTAAAATTTCCTTATTAATTTTATGTTCGTTAACTATCCAGCAGCAATTTTTATCTTTATAAAATAGAGCATTTGCCATTTGATGATTATCTTTAGCTGAAGGAAGTGGCACTGCTAAATACGGTATATTCAAAAATGTTAACTCAGATAAAGTCGATGCTCCAGCTCTAGTAATGCATAAATTACTATTTTGAATAAATTCAAGAATGTCATCTTTAAAATCAAATAATTGATTTTCAATATTATTTTTATCATAAAAGGACTTAAGATTATTAAAATTAGATCTATTAGTTTGATGAAAAATTTTAATTGAATATTTTTTACTCAAATTAATTATCGTATCTTTAAGAGTATTATCAAATAATTCTGCACCTTGACTTCCGCCAATAATTAAAAAATTAATCTTATTTTCTATTGTTAAATTTTCATTTTGCTTTATCGAATAAAACTCCTTTCTTAACAGTGGATCAATTAAGATTATTTTATTTTTTAACTCAATTGGAAAATTTTTTATATCATAAGAATAACAAAAAATTTTTTCACTCATCTTTAAAAAAAAACGATTAGCTCTTCCCAGAACCATATTAGGTTCAAAAAGATAAATTTTAACTTTTAAAATTTTTGCTGCTATACATAATGGTAAAGACATATAACCACCTGTTGAGATCAAAATATCTATATTCTTTTTTTTTAAAAAAAGAATACTTTTTAAAGTTAAAAAAAATATTAAAATAAAATTTAAAGGTAATATAAATAAATTTTTTGATATTTTGGGAGTATTAAAAATTTTTACTTTATATTTTTCTGTTTTAAGAAATCTAACCCCTCTTTTATCAGTAGTTAAAAAAACATCAAAATCATTTTTTAAATGTTCATAAATTATTGTTGAAGGTATAATGTGCCCCCCAGAACCACCGCTGCTAATTAGAATATTTTTTTTCATTTAACTTGAAACTCTTCTTCTTGTAAGATTTAATATAATACCTGATAGTATTGCTGTTCCTACTATAGAAGAGCCTCCATAACTTAAAAAGGGCAATGTCATTCCAGTAGTTGGGAATAACCTTATATTAACTCCAATGTGTATTAAAGCCTGAAAAAGTATTAAACATATTGAGCCAACTAAAATTAATTTTATTTGATCATTTTTTTCAAAATATAATCTCTTAAAAACTTGATAAATAAAAAATAAAAAAATTATCATTAGTACAATTATTATAATTGCTCCAAATTCTTCTGAAATAACTGAAACAATGTAATCTGTATGAGCCTCTGGGACTCTATTTTTAAGCACACCCTCTCCAATTCCTTTTCCAAAAAAACCACCATTTATAATTGCTTCTGAAGCTTTTTCAGATTGATAATTATTACCTGAAGAGGGATCAAAAAAAGATTTTAGCCTTATTAAAATATAGCTAAATTTATCAATAAAGAAAATTAGATATAATAAAAGTCCAAATATTAATCCAAAAAATAAAAAAAAGACAAATAAGTTCACTCCAGAAATAAATATTAAACTCAACCAAGTTAAAAAAACTAAAAAAGTTTGCCCGATGTCTGGCTGTGTAATTAAAAGAAAAATTATTGGCATTATAACTATAAAACTTAAAAAGTATTTATAATAAATATTATTTTTTTTTTCTGAACTTAGTATGAAGGCAATAATCATAATTATAAATGGTTTTAAAAGTTCAATAGGTTGAAATCTTGGTAAGAAAAAAAAATCTAACCATCTTTTTGATCCTTTAACTTCTATACCTATAATTGGCACAAGAGTTAAAAAAACTAAGCAAACGATAAATAAAATTAATGAAATCTTGAATAAATTATCTAGTTTAATTGATGAAAAAAAAACTATGAAAAAAAAACCTATTCCAATGTAGAACAGATGCTTAAAAAAAAAATAATAACTATTCGTATTTAGTTTGTCTGAAGCAATTAGAGATGTTGAAACTAAAGAAAAAAATAATCCAAGAGAAAACAATAAAATTATCAAAAAAAGAATTGGTTTATTTATATTTTTCCACCATCCATTATAAAATTTAAATATAATATTAGTATTTTCCATTAAATATATTTTTTAAAATTCATTTTCTTAATTAAATTGTTAAATTTTTCACCTCTATCTTCAAAATTTTTGAAACTATCAAATGAAGCTGCAGCTGGGCTGAATAATATTGTTCTATGTTGTTTTATGGCTTTTTCCAATTTTAAATCCAAAAATATTTTTTTCAAAACTTGATATAAATTATCAAATTTTTCATAAATAATTTTATTTTTTAAATTTTTAACAAAAAACATTTTATTTTTTCCAAAAATATAAGCCTTATAATTCAAACATTCTTTTTTAGATAACGAAAATTTATCACCTTTTTTTGGTATCCCTCCTAAAATCCAAAAAACTTTATTTAAAGATTTAAGAATATTAATAGATGATGAAAAGCTTGTAGCTTTTGAATCATTAATTAAAGTAATTTTTTTTGATTTAAAAATAATCTCTTGTCTGAACTTAAGTCCTTTAAAATTATTAATTATTTTTATTATATCATTTTTTTTAATACCTAATTTTTTTGTTATAGCAAAAACAAATGATAAATTTTGCATATTTCCCTTGGTTAAAAAATATGAATTTTTGATCTTTTTTAAATCTTTTTTTATTGATTTTACGTTCACTTTTATAACTTTTGATATAATTTTTTTTTTATAAATCTCTTTTTTAATATATTTATTACTTGTATCTAAAAAAGAATAATCTTTTTTACTTTGATTATTTACTAATTTTAATTTTGCTTTTACATATTTTAAAAAGGTACCATGTCTCTCTATATGATCTGGGGTAATATTTAATATTGCTGAATAATTAGCTTTAAAATTTTTACTGTATTCCAACTGATAGGACGAAGCTTCTATTATAAAGATTGTTTTTTTTGTAATTTTTTTTTCTGATAGAATTGGATTTCCAATATTTCCCACTAATCTTACGTCTTTTTTTTTATATTTTAAGATATCAAATATAATTTTAACAGTTGTCGATTTACCATTTGTTCCAGTAATAGTAACATTTTTATTATTTGAGAAAAAAAAATAGAAAACATCTAAATCA
>CACFAF010000010.1 GCA_902564245.1 uncultured Pelagibacteraceae bacterium
AATAAACATCGCTAAATCAATATAAAAAACTTTTGGATTTTTCCCACTCAACACATATCTTGGTCTTTGTTGATCAAAAGTGTAAATTCTATTTCTTCTTAAGTTTCTAGCTATTGAATAAAAGTTTTCATGAATAATATTATCATCATCTAAAAAATATATAAAAATATTTATATATTTAGAAAAATTTTTATTAACAAATTCTAGACCTTTGTTTCTTTGTGCATTACCTTGGTTTTCTTTATTTTTAGATTTGTGATAAAGTTCTATTATTTTAGAATTATCTTTAGATTTGTTTAAACCCTTAAAGTTTTTTTCTTTATCATAAATTATTATCCATTTAAAAATCTTGTTAAAATTTATACTTTCTTTAATTTTTTGTAAGTTATTAATTCTATAAGCAGGAGTTATAATCACTATTTTATTCATATAATATCTCCAATTATTTTTAAATTTTTATTTTGATAGACCTTTAGACCATTCATCAAGGATTCTCATGTTAACTAAAGACTCATCAATTTCCATCATAGTATCTTTTAAATTTTTATTTTGAATTTTTTTTGCAAACATATCTATTTGACTGGCATATACACTGTAATCAGAGTTTACAAATTTCTTATAATATCTTTGATCAGTATAGATCTCAAAAAAACTTCTTTTTTCTGGATTCCATGGAGAAGATATTACAATTTTTCCTTTAGTTCCTTTAATAATACAGTTGTTAATCATATGTTTTCTTATTGATGTGTTAAGTTTCATAACTATTTTATTATCAAAAGTTAAATCTGCATGAGCTATATCATCTACTCCAGTTTCACAAATATTACCTTTAATATTACTTAATTTAAATTGATTCAGATCAATGTCTTTTTTTATTATTCTTGCAATCAATAAACTTAAAGAAGTTGGATAACATCCAACATCTAGTATAGCTCCTCCACCGAGTTTTTTATTAAAAATTCTTGAATTTGGATTAATTCTTTTTGTGTTGTACCCAAAAGAAGACTCTAAAGAATGAATATCTCCTATTTCTTTTTCATCGATAATTTTACACAATTCTTTAGTTTGTGGATGAGATCTGTATGCAAAAGCTTCAGAAAAAGTTATATCTGAATTAACTAATTCTTTTTTAATTTTTTCAGCTTCTTTAA
Source organism: uncultured Pelagibacteraceae bacterium (assembly GCA_902564245.1). Taxonomy (GTDB): domain Bacteria; phylum Pseudomonadota; class Alphaproteobacteria; order Pelagibacterales; family Pelagibacteraceae; genus Pelagibacter. Next base: position 1,152 of record CACFAF010000010.1, read on the forward strand.
AATTTAAAGTGATAGGTTTTTCACATAAAATATTTTTTTTTGCCTTAATTGACTTAATAGCTAAATCTAAGTGAGTATTATTTAATGTTGCTATATAAACTGCATCAATATCTTTACAATTTAATAATTCATCGTAATTAGAGAAAAAAAGATTTTCCTCAATATTTAAATTCTTAATCAATTCAGAATTTTTTTTTTTAGTCAAACTTGATACTGCTACAATTTTAGAATTATCTACTTCTTTAATAGCATTTACGAATTTATTAGAAATATTTCCAAGTCCTATTATTCCCCATTTAATCATAAAATTAGTTATCTAACCATTTTATATAATCGTTTTTATTATTATTTAAATATTCTGGTAATAAACTTAAATCTACTTTTTTTAATTTATAGTTATAATTCCATTTTTCTTTTGAAGATTTATCTGCAAAGTGATCATAAAATACAACTTTTTCTTTAATACTTTTCCTTAAGTCATCTAAAGTAAGTTTGCTAATTTCAAACTCATCGTGATGACCAAAATTTTTCATTTTATCAAATAAATCTTCAGGTGTTTTGATGTTAGTAAAATGCCAACCACCATCTTCTATTATTTCTAAGTTCATTTTCTTATTGTCTGAAAATAAAGTATCTATTCTCCAAAAAGGATATATCTTATTCTTTAAATTTCTAAGATTAGAAAAAGATATTAATTTTTTCTTTTTGCATGCTTTTGATCCAAACCAAGGCATTAAATCATATAGCAAATTAAACTTATAATAAAATAATAATTGTTTAAAAATAAAAAAATCTTTTTTACTATTTTGAAAACTCTTAGAATCTAAATTCGGTATTTCATCATTATCACTTAAAATAATTAGATCTTCATCTTGTGCTTCTTTTATAGCGTTAGACATATAATTATAAGATTGTTCAATTCTTTTTAAACTGTTGTGTCTTTTGACCTCTGGTTTTTTAATTTCATTTTCGTTTAGTATCAAATCAACTGGTTCATTTTCAATGACTAAATATATAATTTTATCTTTAAATCTAGGGTAATCATTAATATTAAAGTTTAATTTTTTTCTTTTTCCAGAATGTGAAAATAATGATTCAATTACTACAAATTTATGAACATTTTTATTAAGAACATTAAATCTTAAATCAAGCATCATACTTTCAGAATAAAAAGTTGTACAATCGTAAATTTTCATAAAAAATTAATATTCTTTCTAATTTGTAATTGTAATATTATCTAGGTTAAATAACTCAACTATGTGTCGAATCAATGTTCTTGTGAAATTGCGTTATTAAATATGGATTATAAGGATGCGATTATCCCAGTTATTACGACTACTGAACTAATTAAACCAAAAAAAACTAGTGTTTCTTTTTTTTGTTTTTTTTGTTCTTCCCTGACTTTGAACAACAAATTATTAATATCTACTCTGCCAGGGATTTTTCTTTTTACAAATTCAGCACTTTCTGGGGTCCCACTTTGCTGTTTATGTAATAGTTGTTCCGAACTCATATAAAAATAATTTAACCATGGTATTCAAATATTGACAATGAATTTCTAATCCAAATTGGGTTTGTGTACTAAATCTTGTGTTCATTTTGGGTTTAAGATATATTTAATATAAATTTTATTGTTGATTATGAGCTTAAATATAAAATTACCTGATATTTCAAAACAAATTTATAAAAAAGATGTTCATCAAATATTACAAAGTAATTTTAATGAAATTGTTAAATTTTGGTGGATTCATCAGTTGGGTTGGATTAATTCGGCATATTTAACTTTTAAAGATCATGAAAAATTTTTAATAGCAATATATTTACAAAAAAAAACTTTAGAGTTTTACTCGCGACACTTTGTAAAAATTTCATACGATGATTTTTATGCAAAAACTTCTTTAGAAATAGAAAAGTTCAATATTGTTGAAATTGCGAAAGATCTTGAATTACCTAAAGAAACTGCACGTAGAAAAATTTTAGAACTTGAAAAAATAGGATTTATTCGTAGACAAAAAAAAAAGATCATATTGGATAGATCTGTTTTTCCTTCAATTAAACCAAATAACTCTACTAAAAGAATGGCTGAATTTTTATCTAAATTTTCAAAAATTTTAAAAAAATATAGAATTTTGAATAATTATTTAGATTCAAAAGATTTACTAAAATATATTCATAAAAATTTTAGCTATTGTTGGAAACTATTTTATGATCTTCAGTTGCCCATCGTAATGAATTGGAAAAAACACTTTAAGGAAATTGAGTGTTGGCACATATGGGGATTATGCATACTAAATAAATCCTATAATCCAAAATTTCAATCAATTGAAAATTCAGGAATTGAATTTATAGAACATTTGGTGCTTAAAAAAGAAAGTCTAGGTTTAAATGCGATGACAATTTCAGATATGACAGGGATACCTAGAGCAACAGTGGTAAGAAAATTAAAAATACTATTAGATAAAAATTATTTAAAAATTGATGAAAAAAAACACTATCATCCGTCAAATGATAATTTTAAAACTATACAAACAACAAATAGAGAAAATATAAATAATTTAGCAAAATTTACTACAGATATTTTTAATCAGTATTTAGGTTATGAGTTAAGAAAATAAAATCTTTATTTTAATTTAGACGGAATGATTTATCTTTTAATGGTTTCATTTCTATATTTACAGAAAATTTCTTTTTTCCAACTTCTATAAACAAATTTTTATCAAGTAATTCTTCGTTTGATAAACCTGTATTGATATATCCATATGATAAATTTTTTTTATAATTAAAAGAATAGTTTCCAGAAGTTGTATTTCCTATAATTTTATTATCTAAATAAATTGGTTCAAAATGTTGTAATAAAGGTTGACCAGGATTACTATTTTTAATTGAAAGCATAACAAATCTTTTTGATTGTTTCTTATCTTTAATTTTTAACAAAGCTTCTTTGCCAATAAAATCAACATTCTTTTTATAACTGATTGCAAAAGCTAACCCTGCTTCATACTGGTTTTCTTCAGGTGAAATATCATGTCCCCAATGAAGAAAACCGCTCTCCATTCTCATTATATCCATTGCATGCATACCACAGTGTGAGAGATGGAAGTTTTTTCCTTCATTAACTATTATTTGATAAAGTTTTTTAGCATTCTTAATTTCTACGTACAGTTCAAATCCTAGTTCGCCAACATAAGATAATCTTTGAGCCCATACTTTAATTCCATTAATTTCGACATACTTAGAAGTTCCAAATTTAAATATTTCTTTAGAATAATTATCATTGCTAATTCTTGATATTAAATCTCTACTCTTTGGACCAAATAATCCAAGACAACAATAATCTTCAGTAACGTCTTTAAAAATTATATTTTTTGACAAATATTTCTTAATGTGAAATTTATCATGCTCTCTAGTTGCGGCCGGACCTATTATTCTAAAATGGTTTTTATCAATACATACAACTGATAAATCTGCTTCAATACCTCCATCATTATTTAACATCTGAGTATAGGTAATACTGCCTAAAGTATTTTTTATATTAGCAGTACATAGTCTTTGAAGCTCTTGAAAAGTTTCCTCACCTTTTAAATCAAATTTAGAAAAAGGAGACATTTCAAATAACCCTACATTATTTATAGTATTTTTTGTTTCAAACTCTACTGAAGGAAACCAATTTTGATAATCATAACTATATTCATATTCTGGTTTTTCTTTATTAATAGCGAACCACATCGGTCTTTCATATCCACCTGATACTCCAAAGCATGCACCCACTTTTTTTTAATTCTTCATGATAAGGTAAAATTTTTTGATTTCTTGAAGTCTTAGGCTGTTTATATGGCCAATGCATTCCATACAAGTCTCCTAAAGTTTCTGTTACTCTTTCTTTGATAAAATTTACCTCAGAATGAAATTTTTGGAATCTTTTAATATCATAAATAAACAAATCTTCATTAATATGACCTCTCATCATCCATTCTGCAGTAACTTTTCCAACTCCTCCGCCACTTCCAATTCCAATACTATTAAGACCACAGCATACAAATAAATTCTTCAATTCTGGAACTTCTCCTAAAAGAGTATTAGTATCTGGTGTGAAAGACTCTGGCCCAGAAAAAAATTTTCTTATACCTGCTTTTTTTAACATCGGAACCCTTTTTAAAGAAGCTTCTAAATATGGTTCAAAATGTTCAAAATTTTCTGGAAATTCACCATACGAAAAATCTTCTGGAACTCTATTAGTTTTATTAAATGCTGGAATTGATTTTCCTTCAAAAATTCCAATTAACATTTTCCCTGCATCTTCTTTTAGATATAAACTATCATCAAAATCTCTTAGAACTGGAATGTTTTTTGGTAAATCATTCAATGGTTCAGTAATTACGTAAAAATGTTCTGCGGGATATAATGGGATACTAACGCCCATGTCTTCACCAATTTGTCTTGACCACATTCCTGTTGCTAAAACTATATATTCACATTCAATAATTTTACCATTAACTTTCACTCCATTAACTCTTCCATTTTTTGAAATTATTTTCTGAACTGGTGAATTTTGAAATATTTTCACTCCTTCGTTTCTCGCGGCTTTTGCTAACAAATTTGTTACCCCTATAGGATCTGCTTGACCATCTCCTGGCATATAAATTCCACCTAAAATATCTTGATCATTAATTATAGGATAAATATTTTTAATTTGATTAATGTTTAAAACTTCAACATTAACATCATATAGTTGAGCTGTTGTTGCTTGTCTTAAAAGTTCTTGCCATCTTCCTTTTGTTGTTGCTATTGAAAGAGCTCCATTAAGTTTTAATCCACTAGAAAAATCAATTTCTTTTTCTAGTCTTTTATAAAGTTCTAAAGAATATTTTCTAATTTTAGTTATTCCAGCAGATGGTCCTAATTGACTAACAAGTCCTGCCGCATGCCAAGTCGTTCCAGAAGTTAACTGATCTCTTTCAAGTAAAATAGTGTCTTTCCAACCAAATTTTGCCAAGTGATATGCTGTAGAACAGCCTGATACCCCACCTCCAATTACTACAACTTTACAATTATCAGGGATTTCTTTCATACGATATAAGATTATTACACTTATATCATTTGTAAACCAACACCAGTTTTTGGATATGTATACAAATTATAATTCGCTGTCAGTTCTTGACCTGCTTTAATATCTTTGAATGCTACCATGAACATATATTTTGCATCTGTTTTTTCATGAAGGTTATAAAACATGTTTTCTCTATCATTCTTACCATCTTTAATTTTTTTAGTACTTGTATTTGGATCTACAGAGTCACCAAATTTTAATTTTGGCAGAACGTCTGATACCATTCTCATAACTGTTGGTTCATTTGAATGATTATAAAAACCTCCAAGTGGAGTTCTGATATATTTATTTTCAAACTGTTCATCTCTTATATGGGTTACACCAATAAAAGAATTTTTTTTAATATCGACCGTTGCAAACAAACCTAACCCTTCGATAGGTGAGTTTTTTATAGTTAATCCATCTGGTAAAGGTCTATACATTATTGAACTACCTCTAGAGGTGAAATATATTTATGACCAAAAACATCTGCTACTGCTTTATACGTAACATTTCCTTTATAAACATTTAAGCCAGCTAAAAAATTATGATCTTCATTTAATGCTTTACGATAACCATCTTTTGCTAACTTTGATAAAAAAGGTAACGTCGCTTTATTTAGTGCTATAGTAGAAGTTCTTGGTACTCCACCAGGCATATTAGCAACACAATAATGAACAACATCATCAACAATGTAGGTTGGTTCTGCATGGGTTGTAGGTTTACTTGTTTCTACACAACCTCCTTGGTCTATAGCTACATCAACTATAACTGAACCTCTTTTCATTTTTTTTAGCATTTCTTTAGTAATTAATTTTGGTGCTTCAGCACCAGGTATTAAAACTCCTCCAACTAATAAATCACATTTTGTTAACAAATTTTCTAAATCAGCTTTATCAGTATGAATTGGATTAATTTTATCTCCAAAAATTTTAACTAATTGTTTTAATCTCTCTTCTGATTTATCTAATATACTTACATTAGCTCTCATACCAGTAGCTATAATTGCCGCATTTTCTCCCACTACACCACCTCCTAAAATCACGACATTTCCTGGTTCAACTCCTGGAGCGCCTCCTAATAAAAGACCTCTTCCTCTCTGATTTTTTTCCAAACAATGTGCTCCAGCTTGCACAGACATTCTTCCAGCAACTGCACTCATAGGTGCTAACAATGGAAGTCTGCCAATATTGTCTGTAACTGTTTCATAAGCAATGCAAATAGATTTTGTATCTATCAATCCTTGTGTTAGTTCTTTTGCAGCTGCTAAATGTAAATATGTAAAAACAATTTGATTTTCTTTTATCATTTTTACTTCATTTGCTAGAGGTTCTTTAACTTTAACTATGATCTCTGCATCATTGAAAATATCTTCAGCTTTTTCGACTATTTTTGCTCCAGCATCTATATATTGTTCGTTATAAAATCCTGCTTCAAAGCCACCATTATTTTCTACCAAAACTTGATGTCCATTTGAATTTAAAATTTTAACACTTTCGGGAGTTAAACCTATCCTGTTTTCTTGAGGTTTTATTTCTTTAGGAACACCTATTTTCATATATCCGCAGTTAAATTATAATTGATGAAATTTACTAATTCTTAAGATTTTTTTGATAATTAGAAATTCCAGTCCTTAATTTATCAATTATTTCATCAATATGTTTTTTTTCACAGATGAATTGTGGTGCTATAATTAAGCAATCACCAGTTGCTTTAAAATTAACACCGGCTTTATAGCACGACTTAAAACATTCATAGCCTGCTTTGCCTGGTTTTACATTCATCTTCATGTCTATCCCTCCCATTAATCCATAACCTCTAATATTCTCCACTGAGTCTAAATCTTTTAATGAAAATAAACCTTTTTGAAAATACGAAACCATTCCTTTGACTTTATTAAATATATCTTCTTTTTCAAAAATTTCTTGTACCGCTAAAGCAGCTGCAACTGAAACAGGGATTCCTGAATAAGTATAACCATGAAATAATTCTACAGCTCCTTTAGGAGAAGCGTCCATTACAGCATCATAAATTTCATCTTTACAAGCAACTACTCCCATAGGAACAACTCCATTAGTTGTAGCTTTTGCCATTGTCATCATATCAGGTTCTACACCAAACTCTTGTGAAGCAAATGTGGAACCCATTCTTCCCCAACCTGTTATCACTTCATCAAAAATTAATAAAATTCCATGCTTAGTACAAATTTCTCTAAGTTTTTGCAAATATCCTTTTGGAGGAACTAAAACTCCTGTTGAACCTGAAACTGGCTCAACAATACACGCTGCTATATTTTCAGCTCCAAAATTTGTACATATTCTTTCAAGGTCATTTGCCAATTCTGCTCCTGTCTCAGGTTGGCCACTTACAAACTTATGTTCTTGTAAATGAGTGTGTCTCATATGTTGTACACCTGGCATTAAAATACTTGCAAAAGTTTTTACGTTATTAACCATACCTCCAATTGAAACGCATCCTATATTCATTCCATGGTATGCTCTTTCTCTACCTACAAATCTAAATCTTTGTCCATTACCTTTTGCTTTGTGATAAGCCACAGCTATTTTAATTGCAGTTTCTACTGCAGTAGATCCACAGATTGTGTAAAAAATTTTATTTAAGTCTCCTGGAGTGTGTTTAGAAATTTTTGTAGCTAATTCAAATGATCCTCCAAAACCTTGTTGAAAGGGCTGACAGTAATCTAATGTTTCTAACTGTTTTGTTACTGCTTCAGTTATTTCTCTTCTTCCATGACCTAGAGGATTACAGAATAACCCTGAACTACCATCGATCATTGTTTTACCTTCGTGATTTTTTAGATAAACACCATTCGCTTCAGTAATTAATCTTGGATTTTCTTTAAAATCTTTATTCGATGTAAACGGCATCCAATGTTCGTTTAGTGAATTTGGAACCGTTGTTCTATTTTCCGAGCTCATAATTTTTTAAAAATTAAATTGTTTTCAAATTCTTAGACTAAAATAATTTGTTTACTACCATTATTTTTGAAGCCCTTCTAAATTTTAGTTGTTACAACTTATAATTGTATTTTTAGTTTTTGTTTTACTTCTTATTAAAATTGAAATTAAATACGCAAATTAATTAATTAATATGAGAGGGGAATAAATGAGAAAAATAATTAGTTTTATTCTAGGAAGTTTACTTGCTCTTAACTTATCTGTTTCAGTTGCAAACGCAGCTGCTAATGAAGTTAGAGTTGCATTCTTTTTAGAGTGGGCGACTCCAAATCAAGAAGCAAAAGTTAAAAAGACTTTTGATAAAGCATTAGGAGTTCCTGTAAAATGGACTAACTTTGCAACAGGTGGAGAAATGACCGAAGCAATGTTGTCTGGAGATATTGATATATCTTACTCACAAGGATTAACTCCATTTGTAAATGCTGTAAATGCAAAAGCACCTATTAAGCTAGTTGATATAGCAGTTATTTATGGAATGGGTGGAACTACTTGTGTTGCAGCTAGTGGTATAGATAAAAATAATGCTTCTTCAAAATTAGATGGTCAAAAAGTTGCTGTCCCATTAGGAACAATGGCTGACTACGTTTTTAAAGAAACAATGAGAGTAGTTGGTGCAGATATTTCTAAAATGAAAGTTGTTGATATGAATCCAGAAGATGGATCAGCAGCATTCGTTAATGGTGATGTTGCTATGGCATGTTTGTTTGGTGGTAAATCTATCAAAGCAGCAAAAGAAAAAGGTGCTTCACTTTTAACTGTTGATGAAGCAAAAGCTGAAGGTATTGCTGGTATTGATATTACTTCAGTAACTAATAAATTCCTAAAAGAAAACCCAGGAATGGTTAGAACTTTTGTTGAAGTAACTCATGAAGCTAATGCTAGACACAATGCTGGAAAATCAGATATGAACATAATCGCTAAAGATGCGGCTATGGATCTAGCAGGTACTAAAAAGCAAATGAGTGGATTTGAGTTTCCTGACGCAGCAACTATGAAATCTAAGTATATGAACAAAGGTGGTATACTTATGACTTACCTAGAAGTTATGGGTGGTATGTTTGCTACATCAGAAAACCCTAAGCTTAAAGATTATTCTAAGGTAGTTGATACTAGTTATCTACCTATGTAATATTAATAAAAGCTTTAAAATAAAATTAAATAGGCGCCAATTTATTAAATTGGTGCCTATTTTTTTAATTAAAATTCTAATATATTATTTTTATGAGTGACCTAGTTTCTCAAGATATTAATATGATTTTTAAGTCTCCAAAGGGAGAGATAGTACACGCACTTAAAGATGTAACTTTTAGATTAAAAAAAGGTGAACTTTTGACAGTGCTTGGACCTTCTGGTTGTGGAAAAACAACTTTACTAAATATTGCAGCTGGCTTTCTTCGTCCAACATCTGGATTAATAACTTTAGGAAATAAGGAAATTGATGGTCCAGGAGTTGAAAGAGGAATGGTTTTTCAACAAGGTGCTTTATTTGAATGGTTGACAGTAGCTGAAAATGTAAATTTTGGTTTACGAATGAAAAAAGAAGATCCAGTCAAAACAACAAAAAAAGTTGATGAATGGCTTGATATAGTTGGTTTACAAGGTTTTGGAAATACACCCACTTATCAATTATCTGGCGGTATGCAACAAAGAGTAGCTCTTGCAAGATGTCTTATTAATGATCCAGATTTAATACTTATGGATGAACCGTTAGGTGCACTTGATGCCTTAACTAGAGAAAAAATGCAGTCTTTAATTTTAAAAATTTGGAAAGAAACTGGTAAAACAATTATTCTAATTACTCACTCTGTTGAAGAGGCATTGTTATTAGGTGAAAGAGTTTATGTAATGGCTCCTCGACCTGGAAGAATTCATAAGGAGTACAAACTTCCATTTGCAAATATGGGCTTAAATGAAGATTTGCGTGAAATTAAAAATAACAAAGAATTCGTTGATAAAAGAGAAGAAATTTTATCAATGATTTGGGATATGGAAGAAGAAATAATGGGTAAAGAAAATTAATGATTACTGGAATTGTCACTTTCTTAGTTATTTTTGCTGTTATTGGCTCTATTCTTTATGGTCAAAGATTAGTTAAAACTGAGAAAAGTGATGCAGTTTTTGGAAATCCTGAAAGAGCAAAAGGTGGTTTACATTGGGTAGTTGTTGGATCAAGTTTTCTTTTATTATCATGGCTTTATTATTCTTGGGATATTGCTAAAGCTTTTTATCCAAAATCTGCAAATGAACTTTGTCAAGTTGCAAAAGTAAATGAGTCTCTTTTATCGTTAAAATATCTATTTCCAATTGAAGAACGACAGCATAAAAGCACAGCTTTAATTAAAAGAGAAAATATAAATATACAAAAAAAAATTATACTTATTCAAAATTCACCAGATCTTAAAGATAAAGATAAAAAATTATTTATTGATTTACTTAATAAAACTAAAAAAACAATTCCCTTATTAACTGATGAAAAGTTTTTAGAAAATAAAACAAAAAATAAAATTGGAGAACTAACTAATCGAATTACATGGTTAACTGAAGATTTTCAAAAAATAAATTATCCACCAATTAAAAGCATAGAAGAAGAAAACAAAAGAATTGAGGCTTTAAAAAAACAATTAGGATGGGGTGCAACTGGAATGGAAGTTCCTCCACTTCCAGAAAGTAAAAAAGGGTTAAAATTTCATGCTGCTGCTCAAGAATTAAATGAAATTAGTGACGAATTTTTTTCAATGAGAAATCATAATGTGGCTTATGTAACATTAATTAAAGAAATTAGAAATGAAATTAAAGAATATCAAAATGAATTAAATGATGATCAAGAGTTAGAAATGACTCTTATAAAAGAAATAAAAAAACTCGGACAAAGAATTGAATATGAAAGTGTTTTTCCTCCTAATGCTTTAAATGAAATGGAAAAATCAATTAGAGAGTTTGATGTAGCTCAAAAAAAAGAACAGGGAAATTTAATCTATGTAGATGCCTTTTTATTCCCTGCTGGAACTATAGTAGCTAGTGGACCAACTTGTGCAGAAGATGGTCCAGGAAGATGGCTACCAAAACCGTCTGATACTTTTAGAATTTTTGGTGATCTTTTAAAACCGAGTGTTGGATTTAAAATGATACCTATGATTTGGTATGAAATGATGGGGGTAAATAGAATAGTTGGATTTATATTACCAGACTGGATCGCCGATATAATGCCGGGTAAATACCCAGTGCATAGTTCAGATGGAACAGTAAAACCAAATTTTAAAAGTAAAGTTTTAGATATTGTAACTGGTGAATTTAATGCATTTAAAATACCAGTTCCAACTGGTCATATTTGGGATTCATTTTTAAGAGTATTTTTAGGTTTAGTTCTTGGTATTATTTTTGGAGTACCATTAGGCATTTTTATGGGTTTAAATAGATTTGCAAAAGGATTTTTTGATCCATTAGTAGAATTATACAGACCAGTACCTCCTCTTGCTTGGGCTCCATTAGTTATTACAGTTTTTGGAATTGATAACCTTGGAAAAGTTTTTTTATTATTCATGGTCTCTTTTTCGATTATGATTATTTCAGCAAGAGCTGGTGCATCAGGAACTCAACTTTCAAAAATTCATGCCGCCCATTCGTTAGGTGCATCCAGATGGCAAATATTAAGAGAAGTTATATTTCCAAATTCGCTGCCTGAAATATTAACGGGGGTAAGAGTGGCTGTTGGAATGTGCTGGGGAACATTAGTAGCTGCAGAATTTTTAGCTGGTACTTCAGGAATTGGATTTGTAGAAAATGTCGCAAGAAAATATATGCAGTATGAGGTTATTTGGATTACAATATTTGTTATGGGAATGTTGGGACTATTATTCGACGTTACTATCAGAAAAATTATTGATAAAACCATTCCATGGCGAGGAAAGGGTTAATATTTTTATTTTTTTTTCTAACTTCAATTGTTGAAGCTGAAGAATTTGACCTTAAAAAGATTATTTCATTAGACGAACCTTGGGGTTCGACTTTTATAAGTAATGATGAGTTATTGATTACTGAAAAAAAAGGTAAAATAAAATTATTAAATATAATTAATAATAATGTTAGTGAGATAGATCATAACTTAAAGGTATTAAATTATGGTCAAGGTGGACTTTTAGATATTATATTTCATAATAATTCAGTTTGGGTGTCTTATTCAGAACAAAGAGAAAACTGGAAAACAAGCACATCAATAGCTAAAGGCTTGTTTGATAAAAATAAAATACATTTTAAAAATATTTTTCAAGCTTCACCTCCAATTGACTCTCCCTACCATTTTGGTTCTAGATTGGTTATTAAAGATAATTATTTATTTGCTTCAGTTGGAGAAAGAGGACAAGGGATGATTGCCCAAGATGTAACAAAACATCCTGGAAGTATAATTAGAATTCATCTAGATGGAAGTATTCCAAAAGATAATCCAAAATTTAAAAATAAAAAAAAATGGCTTCCTGAAATTTATCAAATTGGGGTAAGGAATCCACAAGGTTTAACATTGTCACCTTATGATAAAAAAATTTATATTAGTAATCATGGTGCTAAAGGCGGAGATTGGTTTGGTGAAGTTAAAGAGGGAGAAAACTATGGTTGGAAAATATTGGGCTGGGGTGGCACAAATTATAGTGGTACAAAAATTGGACCTAAATGGAAACCAGGTTTTACAAAAGCCATCAAATATTGGGTACCTTCTATAGCAACGAGTGCAATTACTATTTACAAGGGTGAGGAATTTAAAGAGTGGAATGGTTATGCTCTCATCACATCTTTAAAAGATAAGTCGCTAAGAAAACTTGATTTTTCAGATAAAAAAAATATTAAAGAAGATATTGTATTTAAGAATAAAATTGGAAGAATAAGAGATATACAAATACACCCTAGTACTGGTAAGATATATTTTTTAAGTCAGAATGCACTATGGTTAATGGAAAAAAACTAAATCAAATAATAATTAAAATATTAAAGAAAAAAGGTCTTAGTTCAAAACATTCAAAAATTTGCTCAAAGGCTATTATAAATGCTGAATTAGTCGGCGCTCATTCCCATGGATTATCAAGGTTAAAGATGTATTGTGATAGAATTCACAAAAAAATTATTAATCCAAAACCAAAAATCAAAATAAAAAAAATTTCCCAATCTATAAGTCAAGTAGATGCTAATAATAGTATTGGTTTTGTTGCTGCAGACATTGGAATAAAACAAGCAATTAAAAATGCTAAAAAAACAGGAATAGGTTTAGTTGGAATTAAAAATAGTGGTCACTATGGTTTATCAGGCTATTATGCAGAACAAGCCGTTAAAAAAAATTTAATTGCTTTTTGTTTTACAAATGCACCACCAGCAATAGCTCCTCATGGAGCACGAAAAAGTTTATTTGGAACAAATCCAATTTGTTTTGGAACCCCCACATCATCAAAAATCCCCTTTATTTTAGACACATCTGTTTCATTAATTAATAGAGGTAAAATTAGATTAGCTGCTAAAACTGGAAAAAAAATACCAGAAGGAGTTGCTTTAGATAAATTTGGCAGACCAACCACAGATGCAAAAAAAGCATTAAAAGGTATTCAGTTACCAATAGCAGGATTTAGAGGTTCAGGTCTTGCTTGGATGGTTGATATACTAAGTGGTGTATTTACTGGTGGTAATCATGGGGGAAAAGTAAAAGATCCTTTTGATGACTTTTCAGGTCCACAAAATATTGGTCATTTATTTTTTGTTATGAAACCTAATCTTTTTGTTGGGAATTATAGTCAAAGAATAAAAGAAAATATAAAAAGAATAAAAAGATTACCTAAAATTAAAAATGTAAAAGAAATTTTATATCCAGGCCAAAACAAACAACGAAGATACAAAAAAAATCTTTATAAAAAGATTAATATTCCAAAAAATATTGCTAAAGATTTAAAAAAATTAGATGCTTAAAAAAATATTAGTTAAAATTTATTTTTTAAAAAATATATAAATATAAATCCAGTAAAATACATTATTAATGCATAAGCAGCGGTTGGTATCATATATATAATTTCATTTGATATTTCAGTAGCTATAAAAACTGCTAATGTTCCATTTTGAAGACCACATTCAATTGATATGCATTTTATTTGTTCTATTCCAGACGCAAAAACTTTTGCTACATGATATGCAATTGTCATCATTACTATATTTAATGTTAATACAACTAAACCAGCTTGAGCCAAATAATTAAAAATATTATCTCTTTCCTCAATCCAAATTGAAAAGAAAACAATTAAAAACAATATACCTGTGATCTTATTAATAATTGATGTTTTTGAACTTATAAAATTATCTGCAAATTTTCTAATTACCATTCCTAATATTACTGGCACTGCTACTACTAACGCCATTTTTAATGCAGTACCTGTCATATTTATTTTTTCATCTACGAGGCTAATTCCTAAAAGATCAGCTGAAGTAAAAACTATCAACGGCACAGTAATAATACTAATAATACTTATTACCGCTGTTAATGAGACTGATAAGGCAACATCACCATTAGCAAATTTTGTTAAAACATTTGATGTTATTCCACCAGGTGCTGAAGCTATTATCATTACTCCAAGAGCAAGTTCGATTGGAGTTTTAAGAATTTTTATGAGTAAAAAAGCAACTATAGGTAAAATTATTAACTGACAAATAAATCCAATAGAAAAATCTTTAGGGTTTTTTACAACTCTTTTAAAGTCCTCGGTTGTAAGGCCCATGCCAAGCCCAAGCATTATTATTGCTAAAGCTATGGGAGCTATTTTGGTAACTATCTCCATAAAGTTCTACTCTTTACGACTAAATTTTAATCTTATAATAAAGTATTACTATAAATTTAATACTATTTAATGTAAAAAATTTATTAAAATAATGCTGTCTAATAAAGAAATAATTTGTCCAAACAACCTTTTAAACGTCGCACACAAAAAAAAAGGTGTTACAGCAGGTATCGTTAATGCTGGAAAGATGCTTCCAATGCTATCTGTTATGGATGCAGTTAAAGAAGATTTGATTATTCCTATTTTCATTGGGGACAAAAAAGAAATTGAAAAATGTGCAGATGATTTAAAGTTTGATATTTCGAATTATGATATTATTCATGAGCCCAATGAAAATGATACTGCAAAAGTTGCAGCTAAACTAGCTTCAGAAAAAAAAATTAAGATTATTGTTAAAGGCCATATACATACTGATGTATTAATGAAAGAAATTTTAAAAAGAGAATATGATTTGTTGGGTAAAACTAGAATAAGTCATATTTGGCATATGACACTCGATAAAGAAGATAAGCCTCTAATTATCACTGATGGTGCATTAAATGTACAACCAAATCTAAAAACTAAAGTTCATATTTTAAAAAATGTAGTTAATTTTTGTAATCGTATTGGAATAGATAGACCAAAAGTATCAATATTGTCTGCAACTGAGGAAGTTTTAGAAAGTGTTCAAAGTTCAATTGATGCTAAAGAAATTACTAATTTAGCTAAAAAAGAAAATATAAATGCTGATGTTTTTGGACCGCTTGCTTTTGATAATAGTGTTTCAAAAAAATCAGCTGGTATAAAGGGAATAAAAAATGCTGTAGCAGGAGAAGCAGATGTCTTATTAGTTCCTAATATTGAAGCTGGTAACGCGCTAGTTAAAATGATGATATATTTCATGGGAGCATGTGCAGCTGGTGTTGTTATTGGAGGAAAAGTACCTGTAGTAATTACAAGTAGGTCTGATGATCCACCTGCAAGACTAGCATCAATGGCAGCGGCAGTAGTTGCATTAGATTAATTAATGATTTAAATACTTCTCAAAATGGCTATTAAATATTTGAAAAAATCACCAAAAACATCTTCAAGTGATGATTTAAAAACTAGAGAGATTGTTCAAAAACTTCTTAATGATTTAGAAAAATCTAGAGAAGAAGGGTGTAAAGAACTTACTAAAAAATTTGATAAATATAATGGAGAAATTATTGTTTCAAAACAAAAAATTGAAGATATTAAAAAATCTTTAGATCAAAAAACAAAAGATGATATTAAATTTTCTTATGATAGGGTTAGGAAATTTGCTGAAGCTCAATTAAAAAATTATGGACAAGATTTTGAAGTAGAATTGTCTGATGGTTTATTTGCTGGTCAAAAGTTAATTCCTGTAAAAACTGCGGGTTGTTATGTACCTGGAGGTAGATATGCTCATATAGCATCGGCAGTAATGAGTGTTACAACTGCAAAAGTTGCAGGAGTAGAAAATATTATAGCTTGTAGCCCACCAAAAGAAAATATAGGTGCTCATCCATCTATTGTTTATACAGCTGATTTATGCGGTGCTGATGTGATATTAAATTTAGGTGGTGTTCCTGCTATTGCTGCTATGACTTACGGTATGTTTGGAAATGCACCTGCTGATATTTTAGTTGGACCAGGAAATCAATTTGTAGCAGAAGCAAAAAGAATTTTGTTTGGTAAAGTTGGTATTGATTTATTCGCCGGGCCCACTGAAATAGCTATAATTGCTGATGAAACAGCTGATCCCGAAATAGTAGCTTTTGATTTAGTTGGACAAGCAGAGCATGGCTATAATTCTCCAGCATGGTTATTTACTACAAGTAAAAAGCTTGCTGATGAAGTTATGAAAAGAGTTCCAGAACTAATCGCAGATCTTCCTGAACTTCCAAGAACTAGCTCAGAAGCAGCATGGAGAGATTATGGAGAAGTAATTTTATGTGAAACAGATGAAGAAATGGCATCAATAAGTGATGAATATGCTCCAGAACACCTAGAGATCCAAACCAAAAAAGATAAGTGGTTCCATAGTAGATTAAAAAATTACGGATCATTATTTATTGGCGAGGAAACAACAGTAGCATACGGAGATAAATGTTCAGGTACTAATCATATTCTACCAACAAAAGGGGCTGGAAAATATACTGGAGGATTATTTGTTGGTAAATTTATTAAAACACTAAGTTTTCAAAGAATGACTAAAGAGTCTACAAAAGAAGTTGGAGCAGCTGCAGCAAGAATTTCTAGATACGAAGGAATGGAAGCTCATGCCAGAACAGGTGATGTTAGACTAAGAAAATACGGATTTTCGAATTAAATCTTACTAAGGCTACTATTTTGTAGCCTTAGTGAATTTTTGACAATTATAGAGAATTAATTAATTCTGGAGCTATTTTTTTTGATCTAGAATAGAATTTAATTTTTTTTATATCCTCTAAATTAGATTTATCATTTCCAACAACAACAAATCCAATCATCCCCATACTTTTATGAGGTGTACACCAGTAGGCATAAATGCCCGGAATTTTAAAAGTATACTGTGTATCTTTATTAAATTTAGTTTTGAATTTTTCAACTCCTTCTGGTACGCCACCTTTTATAAATTCGACATTATGTCCTTTATCTGTTGCTTTCCAGTAAACAGTATCTCCGATATCAACTCTTACAATTTTTTTTGAGTATACCATTGATTCTTTGCCAAGTTTATTTAACATTTCAATAGTCTCATCAGCTGCCATTGAATTAGTTGAAAACAAAAATAAAAATATTGAAACTATAAATTTAATTAAGTTTTTGTTTAACATATATTTATGACCTTTCTTAAAGATCTCCGCTAATCTTTTGATTTTTAATTAATATGTATTATTTAATAACTAAAATGATTTAAACAAGATGAGATAATGCAACAAGTTGCCACATGCAAAGTATTTTTAAATTAAATCTAAAATTTCGATAAATACATAGCTAGATAAAACTGTCATAAATATAATAATAAAAAAATTTATAACTTTCCAAGTATTTGAATTAATTAGATATTTAGAAAAAAATTTAGCTAAATAACCTAAAGAAAAAAAAAATAAAAAAGATGCGATAGAAGCACCTATTCCAAATAAATATTTATTAGGAATTAAAAAATTCTTTGAAAA
This sequence comes from uncultured Pelagibacteraceae bacterium, assembly GCA_902564245.1. Lineage (GTDB taxonomy): Bacteria > Pseudomonadota > Alphaproteobacteria > Pelagibacterales > Pelagibacteraceae > Pelagibacter. The sequence goes on from CACFAF010000010.1 coordinate 19,162, forward strand.
GTTTCCTAAAAAAAATACTGTATCTGAATAAACATGTGGATTTAAATAAGTAAATCCTAGAGTTTTAGCTATTATATTTTTTAGAAATAAATTATTATTATCAAAGATAATCTCAAACTTTTTATATAATGACCTTACTTTGTTATAAATAAAATGAATTAAAAATATAAAAAGTAATATATTAAAAATTAATTCAACATTTTTTGTGAAGTAAATTTTAAAATATTCAAATAAGAATATTCCTAAAAAAATTAAAATTAAATCAGATATAGAACAAATTAAACAAACTAAAAAAACATATTGTTTTTTTAAACCTTGTTCAATTACAAAGATATTTTGAGCTCCAATAGCAAAAATCAAACTAAGTCCAGTAAAAAACCCTAGTATTAAAAATTCCATTTGTTTCTTTTATAATTTCTAAATAAAATGAAAAGAATATTTTTATAAATTTTATGAATAGAAAAATTATAAATAATCCACTAAATCTTAACTTTGAACCATTTGATAACTATGGAAAACCAATAAAAGGTATGAGTTGGTACAAAATTAGTTATAAAAAAGAAAAAGGAGAAGGAAGTTATATTTTAAAAATGGAACCTGGAGCTAAAAGCATTCCACATAAACATGTAAACTACGAAGAATTTTATATGCTCGATGGTGAATTGATAGATGAAGACGGTAAGATTTTTAAAAAAGGAGATTTTATAAGTTTCGAACCCGGATCAAAACATTATTCATTTACAAAAAAAGGTTGTTTAATTTTAGTTTTTATGAGATCAAGAAATAAAACAATTTAATCAAAAAAATTTTATGATTGGAATATTAGGTGGGATGGGCACTCAGGCAGGTTTAGACTTTTGTAATAAACTTGCAGTTCTAAACAGAGGTAAGACTGATCAAAAATATCCTATTTTCACTCTTTATAATAAATCAAATATTCCACCAAGACCTAAAAATCTTAAAAAATATTACAATGTTTTAAAAAGTTTAATTCATGGATGTTTAATGCTTCAAAAAAATAAATGTAAGTTTATTGTTATACCATGTAATACTGCACATTATTGGTACGATGATTTAAAAAAAAAAGTACGAGTTCCTATCATTAGTATGCCAAAAGAAGTTTATCTTCATACAAAAAGGAGCTGTAAAAAAAATTCTAAAATAGGCTTATTGAGTACTGAAGCTACTATAAAAACTGGAGTTTATAGCAGGTATTTTAATAAAGATTTTGAATTAGTTAGTCCAGGAAAAACCCTACAAAAAAAAAGTGTTAATAAAGCAATTAAGTTTGTGAAGATGGGAAAAATTAAGGAAGCTGAAAAAGCTTTAAGATCTGCAGTTAATTATTTAATTAAATTAAAATGTAAAAAAATTATACTTGGTTGTACTGAATTACCAATTGCAATATTTGCTTATAAATCCTTTAAAAAGATTAAAGAATCTAAAATTTTTATCGATCCAAATTTATTGTTAGCTCAAGTTTCAATGAAAAAATATAAAAAAAATTAAATTTTTTTATTATAGACACAAAAAAGTTTTCGAGGAAAACTTCCTTCTTCAAATATTTCAATTTGTATATTCTTAAAACCGTTTAATAATTGATTAATCTTCTCCTCTGAAAAAAAATGAACTATAAAACCATCATTTTCATACAAATTTTCCCCTCTATGAATTCCTTTTTTATAATCACCATCACTTGTGTTTCTAACGGTATAAAAATTGATGCCGTCTGGTTTTAATACTCTATGAATTTCTCTATTTAAATTTACTATTTCTGAATTAGTTAAAGCCATACAATAAAGCATATGAGAATAAAACGCATCTATTGAACAATCTTCAAAAGGTAATTTATTTCTAATGTCAATAACTTTAGTAGTAACAAATTTTGATAAATTTAGTTTTTGAATTTTCTTATTGATAATCTTAATTGCATTAAAACTATTATCTATAGCCAAAACATTAATTGAATTTTTTGCAAAAAAAACGCTATCCCTACCCAGGCCAGCACCTAAATCAACTATATTGTTAATTTTCTTTTCTTTAAAAATTTCTAAGGCTTTTTTTGCAGAATAACTTGGTTCAAGACCAAACATCTCAGGCTTATTTGAGAAATTCTCCTCCCAATGCTGAGATTGTTGATCTAATTTTGCTTGATCCAATTTTATTTATTTGGATCTGGCACCTTACGTAAATAAGGTTTTATTGTTTCCCATCCGTCTGGATATATTTTTTTTGCTTCCTCGTTAGTAACTTTTGGAACAATAATAACGTCTTCTCCTGGCTGCCAATCTGCTGGAGTTGCAATTTTATGTTTTGCTGTACGTTGCATTGAATCTATTGTTCTTAATATTTCATTAAAATTACGTCCAGTCGTCATCGGATAAGTTAAAAATAATCCAATTCTTTTATCAGGTCTGACAATATAAACTGTTCTTACTGTCTCATTATCAACAGCAGTTCTACCCATTGATGTTGTTCCAGCATCGCCTTCCAACATGTTATAAAGCTTTGCAACCTCTAATTTTTCATCTGCTATAATTGGATAATTTGGTTTTAGACCGCATACATCTTTGATGTCTTCTAACCATTTTACATGATCTGAAACAGGATCTACGCTTAAACCCATAACTTTAACATTTCTTTTTTCAAACTCTGGTTTCATTTTAGCTAATGCACCTAATTCTGTAGTACAGACTGGTGTAAAATCTTTTGGATGTGAAAACAATACGCCCCAACTGTCTCCTAGCCATTCATGAAAAGATAATTTTCCTTCTGAAGTATCAGCAGTAAAGTCAGGTGCTAAACTATTTATTTTTAATGTCATTTTTTTCTCCCTAATAAGTTTTTAATAAATAAAGTATATGCAAGATTGATTTCCCTTGCAATTTTTTATAATGTTTCTAAAGAACATAAAAACTATGATTTTTAATCAATTTTTTGACGATAAATCTTCAACCTACACTTACATTTTATCTAGTGGCAAAGGTAGAGAGGCATTAATCATTGATCCTGTAATAGAAAACACAAAAGAGTATTTAACTTTATTAAATAATTTAGAACTAAAATTAGTAAAAGTAATTGATACACATATACATGCTGATCACATTTCAGCGTTAAATGAATTAAATAAACAAACTAATTGTAAAAGAATAATGGGAGAAAAGTCTGAGTGTGAAGTAATAGATATTAAAGTTAAGGATAATGAAAAAATTAAAATAGAAAATATTGAGCTAACCTCAATCTATACGCCCGGTCATACTCAATGTTCATATAGTTTCTTAATGAATGATAGAGTTTTTACTGGAGATACTCTATTAATTAACGGTTCAGGTAGAACAGATTTTCAAGGCGGAAGTGCTTTGGAGCAGTATGATTCTATTTTTAATAAATTACTAAAATTACCTGAAGATACACTTGTTTATCCAGCACATGATTATAATAAAAAAAAATTTTCTACTATTGGAAAAGAAAAAGAGAATAATCCAAGACTTCAAGTTAAATCTGCTGAAGAGTATATCGAGATTATGAATAATCTTAATTTAGCAAACCCAAAAATGATGGATATTGCTGTCCCTGCAAATAAAAAGGGTGTTACTGCAGAGCAATTGATTACTTAATTTAGTTGATAATTGTTCTCAATTTAAATGTTTAAATAAAGTATTGTTTTTTAAATAATTAGTAACTATATATAATTCTATGACATGCAATAATAAATCTTGTAATTGTAAAAACTGCGATCCAAAAAAATGTAAATGCAGTTCTGATGGCAATTGTGCGTGTAATTCTTGTAAATGTTCACCTAATTCAACTAATTGTTGTTGTAACAATTAATTGAATATTTAAAAATATTTAAATAATCATGAACAGTTTTTTAGAGTCAATAATTAAAAGAGATCCCGCAGCAAAATCAAAAATAAGTTTGATTTTAACTTATCCGGGAGTTAAGGCTATTTTTTTTCATAAAATAGCTAATTTTTTTTCTCTTGCTAAATTTGATTTGATAGCAAGAGTTATTTCTCAATTTTCAAGATTCTTAACTGGTATTGAAATTCACCCTAAAGCAAAAATTGGAAAAAATTTATTTATTGATCATGGTATGGGGGTTGTGATTGGTGAAACTTCAGAAATTGGAGACAATGTTACAATTTATCATATGGTCACTCTGGGTGGTATTTCTCCTAGTATAAATTCAAACGAACAGAGAAATACTAAAAGACATCCAACTTTAAAAAATAATGTCGTTGTAGGTTCTGGTGCACAAATATTAGGACCAATAATTGTTGGAGAAAATGCTAAAATTGGAGCTAATGCTGTTGTAACAAAAAATGTTCCTGAAAAAGCAGTAATGGTTGGAATTCCTGCAAAAAATGTTGGAACAGCAACAGATGAGTTTAAACCTTATGGTATTTCTAATGGAGATAATCAATGAAAGATACACAAAATAATTTTATAGAAGGAATTGGAAATACTCCGTTAATAAAACTTAAAGCAGCATCAGAAATAACTGGATGTAATATCTTTGGGAAAGCAGAATATCTTAATCCTGGTGGTTCAGTAAAAGATAGAGCAGCCCTTGCTTTAATTAAAGATGCACAAGAAAAAAAATTAATTTCAAAAGGTGGAATAATAGTTGAAGGAACTGCTGGAAATACAGGAATTGGGTTATGTTTAATTGGAAACTCAATTGGTTATAAAACTATAATTGTAATGAACGATAATCAAACACAAGAAAAGAAAGATATGCTTAAAAATATTGGAGCTGATTTAAGATTAGTGCCGCCTAAACCATACAAAGATGATGGCAATTATGTAAAAGTTGCAGGAAGATTAGCTGATGAATTAAAAAGTTCAAATAATTACGGAGTAGTTTGGGCCAATCAATTTGATAATACCGCAAATGCGAAAGGTCATTATGAAACAACAGGTCCAGAAATATGGAAACAAACAGATGGTAAAATTGATGGTTTTGTATGTTCTTCAGGTACAGGAGGAACTATTGGAGGTGTAAGTAGTTATTTAAAAGAAAAGAACAAAGATATTAAAATTTATTTATCAGATCCAACAGGATCTTCTCTTTATAGTTATATAACAAATGGTGAATTAAAAAGTGAAGGCGGATCAATCACAGAAGGAATTGGGTCGAGCAGAGTAACAGCAAATTTTGCTAAAGCTAAAATAGATGGGGCATTTTCAATTAGTGACAAAGAATCTTTGCCAATTCTTTATGATTTAATTCAAAACGAGGGATTAAGTTTGGGCACTAGTTGTGGAGTTAACATAGCAGGAGCAATTAGGCTAGGAAAAGAACTTGGTCCTGGAAAAACAATTGTTACAATTCTTTGCGATAAATCAGATAAATACAACTCAAAGATGTTTAACAAATCATTTTTAAAAGAAAAAAACTTACCAATCCCTAGCTGGTTATAATTACGCATACCAGCCATGTAACAAAACTGTTACATTTTTAGAATAATATTAATTAACGTCAAAATTTATGAAAAAATATATTTTAATAATTTTATCATTATTAGTCTTTAATCTTGCTCATGCAGGAATGAGTAAAAGCGACAAAACAAAAGCTTGGGAGTGCAGTGGAATTTATATGGCTAACTACTTCTTACCTTCAGGTGAACAATTTGAATATAGTATGAAAGAAAAATCAATGGCATCAGTAAAAGTAATGAAGTCTTACGCGCTCGAAGTTGGTATTTCTGAAAAAGAATGGGATGAAGGAGTTAACAAAGCAGTCGATAAATACTATGGTTCTAAGTATGACAAAGTAAAAACTGAGGATTGTCACTCATTTATAGCTAATTCAATTCCTAATGGAGCTGAGAGAGTAAAAAAAGTAATTCAAACTTTATATTAACAAACAAGGAGGAAAAATGGAAAAAGAGATGTTAGTAGTAGCTAAATTAAAAGAAGGTACTTTTGAAAAGTTTATGGGTTTTATGCAATCACCTGAAGGTTTAGCAGAAAGAGCTAAAGTTGCGGTAGTAGAAAAAACTATTGGAACGGTAACCCCAGATAAAAGTACTGTAATGTTTAAGATATTTTGTACTGACGAACCTGCATTACACAAGTTCATTGAAGGAACTGAAGTATCAAAACCTATCATGGATGCTGTTTTAGATAGCTATTCAATCTATGATTTAACAAAAGTAAAATAGAAAAAAAATGAAAGTAATTTACACAAGAACAATGAGAGTAAAAGATGACGGCTTAGGAAAAGCAATGGAAATTGGAAAAGGTTTAGCGGCAGTTAGAAAAAAACATTATCCTAATCATGATGTCTATTTTTCTTTTCAAATGGGCGGAGACCCAAGAACAATAAGAGAAACTTTAATTGGACCTATGTTTGAAGGTGATAATGATGCTGACGCTAAAATGTCTGCAGATCCTGAATTTATAAAACTTTTAGAGCAATTGAAAGAAGTTGCGATAGAAGGTACAATAGAAGATGAAATAAGACCAATATTTAGTTAAGGAGTTTAAAATATGATAGAAAAATTTAATGGAATATTTTATTTAGCAGTTTTTATAATTCATTTTATAGGGTTTGCTTTTTATGGATTTAGGTGTGTTTTCCAAACTAAATCCTTTTTAGATCAGTATGGTATTGATGATACTGGTGCAGGGATGGTTAGATTTTTTGGATCAATATTTTTTGGATCTGTAGCAATGGCTATTTATGTAGGCTTCATAAGACCTAATGGTTTGGAAGCAACGTGGGGATTCTTTAATCTTATATTTTTACAGAATTTATCAGCTTTTATAGTTGGTTTTTATAGTACAAAAATAAATAAACTTGGTCATACAGACAAAACTTCTGATGAAGCAATATATGCGCCGTTAGTTCTAACTATTTTAAGCGCTGTACTTTGTTACGGTTTAGCAGATAAAATCTACATTTAAATAAAAGGAGAGGTTATGGCAGGAATAGAAGTAAAAACTTTTGAAAAAGCAGATGAGGTTAATAATAATTTTGATAATGCAAAAATAGAAGCTGTAAAAGTTGGAAACCAGAGGATAATGAAACTTACTCTACAACCTGGATGGAAATGGTCAAAAGATATTAAACCAACAGTTGGGGGTGATAGCTGCCAGGCAACACATCTTGGTGTAATTGTTTCAGGAGCTGTTTGCGCAAAACATAATGATGGAACCGAACTAACTTATAAAGCTGGAGACGCATATTCTATTCAGCCTGGACATGACGGATGGGTAGTAGGAAATGAACAAGCTATTGTTTATGAATTTCACGGAATGTGGGGTGAATAATGTCGATAATAGAAAAAATGACTAAAATAATTAACGAAGGTAATACTGCAGGTGCAGAACAATTGATACATGATGATTATCAATTCTTAATGCACTCATCTGGTAAAAGTTTATCTAAGAAAGACGTAGTTGGCTGGGTTGGCATGAATGATGTTAAAAAAAGTAACGTAAGAATACTTTTTGAAAATGATGAAGTTGGTTTTGAACATGCCATGGTAACTTTTAATGATGGTAATAAAGAAGCTGTAATGACTTATTATAAGTTTAAAGATGGAAAAGTTTCATATCAAGAAACTGGGGCTACCAAATTGCCTAAATAAGTGAAAAATATTGATTTTTACTTTTCGATTGGAAGTACTTACACATATCTAACAATAACTAGAATTTTAGATGTGGAAAAAAAACATGGTGTAAAATTTAATTGGAAACCATTTAGTGTAAGAGTGATTATGAAGGAAATGAATAATATTCCATTCCCTAAAGATAAAAAAAACAAAGTAGATTACATGTGGAGAGATATTGAAAGAAGAGCTGAAAGATATGGTTTTTTTGCAAAAACTCCAGTTCCATATCCTTTAAGTGAATTTGATTTAGCAAACAAACTAGCTATTTTAGGTTTAAAAGAAGGTTGGGGTATTGATTATGTAAGATTAACTTATAAAAGATGGTTTCAACAAGGGAAAGAACCTGCTACTGAACCTAATATTTCTGAAATCTGTTCAGAACTTAAATTAGACAAAGAAAAAGTAATTTTAAATGCAAATAGCAAAGAAATAGAAAAAGAATATTTAGTTAATACTGATAACGCACGGAACAATAAAGTTTTTGGAAGTCCATCATTTATAGTTGGAAATGAAATATTCTGGGGAGATGACAGAATGGAAGATGCAATATCTTGGTCGAAAAATAATGTTTAAAAAAAAATATTCTAATTTAATTTTTATTTTAATTATGGGATTTGGAATGAGTCTATTTATGACTTTAATTATTACTTACATAAATACAGGTATGGATAATGAATATGCTCATAGATTTTTAAAAGCCTGGACAGTAAGTTTGCCTATAGCAATATTAACATCTTTATTGGTAGGTCCCCCAACAAAAAAATTTGTAGATAAAATTACAAAATAATAATATTCTTATTTGGTGAGTAATATAACAGCTTACATTATTTTATTAATAGCAGTTGTTTTAGGAACTGTATCAAATGGCTTTGCTAAAGGTGCACAAGGTTTCACAATATTAGTACCAAGTATTATTACTGCAGTAACTATAGTTGGATGCATGTACACTCTATCACTAGTTATGAAAACTATTCCCGTTGGTATAACTTATGCTTCTTTTGCTGGGCTTTGTATTATAGCTACTACTATAGTTGGAATTTATAAATTTAAACAAATACCTGATTTTTATACAATCATAGGTCTTGTATTAATTATTGCTGGAGTAGTGATGGTGAATTTGATGGGTAACACGAATAACTAAAATGAATAATTTGTCTGGATATATTTTTTTATTTTTAGCAGTAATATTAGGAATTCTAGCTAACAGTTATTTGAAGATGACATATGGTTTTACAAAATTAATACCATCTATTTATTGTTCAATATTAATTGTTCTTTGTATCTTGTGTTTAGCCAAAGCAATGATGGTTATCCCAGTAGGTTTTACTTATGCTACTTATGGCGGTTTAACAATCACTGCCGTCACTCTTTTTGGTATTGTTAAATATAACCAAATACCAAATCTATACGGATTATTAGGAATTATCTTAATTGTAATTGGAGTCTTAATAGTAAATTTACTAGGAAAAGCAAATTAGTTATTTAAGATTTTTATCTACTTCTACTTGATACCCCTCAACAAATTTATTATTTTGATTAGCAATGCCAACAACATCAATCATCTCTTTGATCATTTGATCGGTCGCTCCCTTTTTTTTGGCAGCAAGTGTATGAGATCTTATACAATATTCACAACTATTGGTGATTGATACTGCTACATAAATAAGCTCTTTGGTAACAGGATCTAAGGCACCTTTTTTCATAATTTGTTTAAGGTTATTCCATGTTCTTTCTAAAGCTTCTGGATTGTGTGCCAGTGATCTCCAAAAATTAGGAATTCTTTTTATGTTTCTTGAGCTTTTAATATCATCAAAAATTTTTTTAACTTTTCCTTTTGCTTGTTTTTGATTAATTGGTTTAAATATTGACATTTTTCCTCCTATTATATTCTAAGAATATCACTCTTAAATTTTGAATACAAAATATTAGAATAATTATTCATATTTTTCATATTTATTTGTGCTTCATTGTTAAACTTTTCAAGTGCATTTGTGCCTAATTGTTTTTCCAAAGCTGACTTATATTCTGGAACACACCCCCATTCACTTACAGTCGTATCTTTAACTTCTATATGAAATTGAATTCCATAAGCATGATTTTGATATTTAAAAATCTGATATTTGGTTTCAGGAGAAGATGCTAAAAGAGTTACATTATCATTACTTTCTAAACCTTGAACTTCATAAGAGTGCCACTGTAAAGACGTAATATTTTCTGGAAAATTTGAAAATAAAGGATCGCTATTTTTATTTTGAGAAAAATTAATATTTAACATTCCTATTTCTGGATTGTTCGATTTAACAACCTTTCCTCCAATAACTTCTCCTAGAAGTTGACATCCCAGGCAAAAACCTAAATACGGTTTCTTTAAATCAACTACAAATTCTTTAATTTTTTTTTTTTCATCAATTAACCATGAATATTCTTTTTCCATCCAAGTATCCATAGGTCCACCCATACAAAACATAGCATCAAATTTTGAAAGATCTTTTGGAATTTTTTCTCCTTCATCTAGTTCTATTGTTGTTAGCTCAGCTTTATCTTTGATCATTAAATCTTTAATATAACCAGGATCTTCAATTTTAATATGCTGTAAGATTAGTATTTTCATTTTAAAGCGCAGGCTTTAAAAGTTTTAACATTTTTTTATGTATATTTCTATTCGCAGAAAATAAAATATTACCTGCTAACTTCGCATCTTTATTCTTCCATGTAGAACCAATCCCACCTGCAGCTGCAATTATAGGAATTAAAGCATGAACATCCCATATCTTATTTTGACATTGTATAACTACATCTATTTTACCTTCACAAAGATGAGCATAACTTAATGCGTCAAAACATGGAAATTGCATAAGTTTTAGAACTTTAGGAATTTTACTTTGTTTTTTTAATGATAACCAACCATGGAAAGCTCCAGCTACCTTAGCTTTTTTTAAAGTAGTTTTTTTATTCACTGATAATTTTTTTTTTCTTCCATTTTCTACTACGTAAGCGCTTTTTGCTGAGATATTAAAATAGTACTTATTTAATTTTGGAAAGTTGGCTAAACCAAAAATTGGATTTCCTTTATAAGTTAAAGCTACTAAATTACTCCATGATGGATTGCCTATTACAAATGATCTAGTTCCGTCTATTGGATCAATTACCCATGCAAAATCACTTTTAGTTTTTTTTCGTCCGTATTCTTCACCAATAATTTCATGATCTGGAAATTTTTTTTGAATTTTAGATCTTATGAACTTTTCAAAAGCTTTGTCAGCTGTTGTAACAGGATCATAACCTTTGCCCTTTAATTTATTATCTACTTTAAATGGCTTGTTGAGCTTAGAGTAGTAATATTTTGTCAAATCTTTAGCTAACTTGTTTAAAAAATTAGCAAAAAATCTCATTTTTTTTGTATTTAATTCAGTCATTAAATGTTCACATACTATTTTATTTATCTTGATTAAAGTTAAATTTTAAATAATCCTCAAAAAACCTTATGAAAATTGAACTAAACGAAAACAAAATTTTCTTTAATAATGGTCAATCTATTCAAGAGATTCACCCTTTCTGGTTAAGAGAAAGAGTAGATGGCGATGAATACTTGGATAAAGGTACCCAACAAAGATTGTTCGACCCTTCAACAATGACTGGTGAAATACTTATAAAAAAAGCTGAAATCAAAAATGGCTTTCTTGAGGTTAATTTCAATGATGGTGTTAATTCTAAACTTGATATAAGTAAACTTGAAACAGAATTTTCAAATAAAGATACAGTAATAAAATCAATTCCAAAAAAAAAATGGGATTCTGCTTTAAAGAATGTAAAAAATTTTGAATTTAAAAAAAATTTTTACGAGTCTAAAGAAATGTACGATTTATTAACTTCTTTTTACGAGTATGGTTTTGTAATAGTAAAAAATGTACCGACTGAAAATAATTATATTGTAGAGTTCGCTAATTCTATTGGAAGTGTTAGAAGAACTAATTTTGGTGAACATTTTAATGTTAAATCTAAATCGAACCCTAATGATTTAGCATATACAACTTTACCTTTAAGTCCTCATACTGATAATCCTTATAGAAATCCAGTTCCTTGCATTCAAATATTACATTGCATTGAAAATGAAGTAAGTGGAGGTTATTCAACTTTAGTTGATGGATACACTGTTTCTGAAAAATTAAAAATAGAAGACCCTGAAGCATATAAAGTTTTAACTGAAGTAAAAGTAAGATTTAGATTTATTGATAAAGACGTAGTTTTAGAAGATTGGTCAGAATTAATTCATTTAGACGATGAAAAAAATTTTAAACAAGTAAGATTTAGTCCAAGATTAGATTATGTTCCTATTTTGAAAAAAGATAAGTTAGACTTATTTTATAAATCGAGAAAAAAATTATCTGATTTATATAATTCTAAAAAAAATAGGATAGAATTTAGGTTGTCACCAAAAGATCTTATATTAATGGATAACCACAGAATATTACATGGAAGAACAAAGTTTGATCCGAATGAAGGAAATAGATTTTTACAGGGTTGTTATATCGATTTTGATAGTACTGAAGGTAAATTAAGACATTTAAAAAGAAAATTTAAAATTTGACGCTCCGCGACTCATTGATTGCAGCGTTAGTTCCAATTTTTTTAGGATTTGGTTTTGTTATTGCTAAACCAGCCATGGAGGAGTTGCCTCCTTTTTTATTAATGGGTTTGAGATTTACTTTTGTGGCATCAATGCTAATTTGGTGGTTTCCAATACCACGTGGCTTTCTTAAGAAAATATTTATTGTATCTCTAATAGCAAATACGTTGCAGTACAGTATTACTTATACTGGTTTAAGTTTAATAGATGCATCCGCTGCTGTGTTACTTGTTCAAACAGAAGTCCCATTTGGAGTTGTTTTCGCATATTTTATGCTTAGAGAAAAACCAACTGTAAAAAGTTTAGTAGGAATAAGTATAGCTTTTGTTGGTGTTTATGTTTTAACTGGTTCACCTAATTTAGATGGAAAATTTTTTGGTGTAGGTTTAACAATTTTAGGATCAGCTATTTGGGCGTTAGGCCAAGTTTTGGTAAAACCTTTAAGCAAAGAAATAAATCCATTAGCGTTAGTGGCTTGGCTGGGTTTATTTTCAGGTCCAATTTTAATAGGACTCTCAGCAATTTTTGATGGTAATACAATTAACTATTTTAAAAATGCAAGTTTTGAAAGCTGGATGATTGCATTGTATTTAGGATTTATAATGCAGCCTATAACTTATGGATGTTTTTATTATGTTTTAAAAAATAATCCCTTATATAAAGTTTTACCTATAGTTACCATGGGTATACCTCCTACAGGATTATTGGCTGCAATTTTTCTTTTAGGTGAGGAGCCAACTAAGGAATTATTTTTTGGTGGAGCTATAATAATTGTTGGAGTGATGTTGATAGTTTTTAATAAACCAAGTAAAAAATAATTTAGGTTAACCTGTTTATTTTCTCTTCAGCTTTTTTAATTGAACCTTCATAATCTAAAGCCATTTGATCTGCGGCGATAATATCTATTTTTTTAATTCCAAAGAAATTAAGAACATGAATTAACCAAGGTGTAAGAAAATCTTCTTTGCTATGGACTTTAGTGCCTCCTGAAGTGATAACAAGATAAACATGTTTATCTTTTAAAAGTCCCACCCTATTACCGTCTTTAGTATATTCAAAAGTTTCTTTAACTCTAGCGGCTAAATCAGACCACGCCTTTAATGTTGCAGGTGGTCCAAAATTATATATTGGTGCTGAAATTATTATTACATCACTTTCTTTTAATTCAACGACAAGTTTATCAGATAATTCAAACATCTTTTTATGTTCTGAAGTTTGTTCTTTCTCAGGTATTTTCATTCCTGACTCTGTCAGACCTGAAACAAAAAGCATTTCATCATCTAGGTCTCTGTAGATAATTTCATCTCCTATTTTTTTAATACGGTTTAATAATTTTTTTGCGAGCTCTCTTGAGGTAGAACCCTCTTTTCTTGCGCTTGAGTCTATTTGATAAATTTTCATATATATATCAATTATTATTAACCAAAATTTTGTAAAAACGGAAATAAATTTAAAATATAAAACCCTAAAACTTGTAGTTGGTTTGTTAAAATTAAGACTCCTGTAATTAATAATATTGAACCTCCTGTTTTTGAAACTAAAACTATATTTTTTTTAAAGTTTTTAGAAAAAATTAAAAACTTTTGCATTAGAAATCCTGATAAAATAAATGGAATTGATAAACCTAGAGAATAAAATATTAAAAGTAATATTGCTCTTGAAATAGTTTCTTCAGTAGAAGCGAGAGCAAGAATTGATCCTAATATTGGTCCTATACAAGGTGTCCAACCAAAACCAAAAGCCATACCTACAACAAATGAAAACCATCTGTTGTTTGATTTTTTTGTGTAAAATTTTTTTTCTACATTTAAAAAATTAATTTTTAATATTTCTAACAAATGCAAAGAAAAAATAATGATAATTATACCAGCTAAAATTCTTAATTGATCTGAATTTTGTAATAAAAATTTTCCAAGTACTGATGCTGTTGCACCAAAAACAATAAATACAAATGAAAAACCTAAAGAAAATAATATTAATGGTAAAAAATTTATTTTTTTATTTTCTATTAATTCATTCAATGATTGTCCAGAAACAAATGAAATATACCCAGGTATTAAAGGTAAAACACATGGAGATAAAAAACTAACAAGTCCAGCGGCAAAAGAAATCAAATATTCAATCATCTTAAAATATTAAATGGTTTAGAAATTAGACCTTTTATATTTGTTTTAATATTAAGTAAAGAACCAGAATATTTAAATTTTTTAATTTCATTTTTTTTCATTCCTTTTAAAGCTGTTGTTATAAAAATTTCATTCTTATTTATTCCTCCAAAAGTACAATTAGTAATATTTTTTGCTGGTAAATTGATCTTATGAATTCTTTTTCCTTTTAAGTTAAAAACTGAAATACATGCGCCGCCATAATGGCATATCCAGATATTTTTTTTACTATCTATTGTCATTCCGTCAGGTGAACCTTCTTTTTTAGAGAATTTTAAAAACTTATTTTTTTTTATAATCTTAAATTTTTTATTAATTTTGATTTTATAAACTATCCTTAAAACACTATCTGTATGTAAAAATGTATCATTATTAATAAATGTAGGCCCATTAGTAATATAATATTTTGTATCTACCTCATGAAGGTCTAATTTTTTATCCAAACAATATAAAGATCCATTCTTGATCCTTCGTTCAGAATTATCCATAGTACCAAACCAAACTCTTCCTTTAGGATCTGTTTTACCATCGTTTATTCTATTAAAAGGTTTATCGCCTTCAATTTTAATTTTTTTTAAAATTTTTTTATTCTTCAAATTAATAATTCTTATTTCTGATTTTAAACCAAGTAAAAATATATTATTTCTAATATGTACAATGAAACCAATCTCTTTATCTAATTTAAAAATTTTTTTTTTCTTTGATTTTATGTTTAATGACAAAATCTTTTTTTTTTTAATATCAACAAAGTAAATTGAATTGTGTGAAGGTACCCACAACGTTCCTTCCCCTAATATCGTGTTG
>CACFAF010000011.1 GCA_902564245.1 uncultured Pelagibacteraceae bacterium
TTTTTGAAGGTGAAAGAGTTTATGATGGCACCATCTATAAACTAGAAGAACATACGTCAAGATTTTTTTATTCTGCAAAAAGAATGGGATTTGAAATCCCTTATTCTGAAAAAGATATTAATGAAGCAAGTAAGAAAATTATTTCAGTTCAGAATGTTCAAAATGGATATGTGAGACCAATAGCATGGAGAGGGAGTGAGATGATGGCGATATCAGCCCAACAAACTAAAATTCATGTTGCCATTGCTACTTGGGAGTGGGGTTCATATTTTGATCCAAAATTAAAAACAAACGGAATTAAATTGAATATTTCAAAATGGAGAAGGCCCTCACCAGAGTCTATACCATGGGATACAAAAGCATCAGGGCTTTATATGATATGTACTCTGTCTAAACATGAGGCTGAGCAACAGGGATACAATGATGCTTTGATGTTGGATCATGAAGGAAATATTGCTGAAGCCACTGGAGCAAATATTTTTTTTAAAGATAAAGATGGAAGTTTGCATACCCCAATACCAGATTCTTTTTTAGACGGCATAACTAGAAGAACGGTAATTGAAATAGCAAAATCAAAAAATATAAAAGTTTATGAGAGAAAAATTACTATAAATGAATTATCAAATTTTATAGGTTGTTTTTTAACAGGCACAGCAGCAGAAGTTACTCCTGTTTCTTGCATTTCTGAATTTAAGTTTAAAGTTTGTGATATGATAATTGATTTAAACGAAAGCTATCAAAAACTAGTTAGAAAGAAAAAAGCAGCTTAGTTTTTACTATCCTCTGATATTGCGTGAATTATTCCTTTTCTCAAATATTCATAACCAGTATATAAAGTAAGAAAAGCTGATAACCACAAAAGAATAATTCCAATTGTTTGTGCGTTATAATCTTGGAAATTTAAAATTTTATTTCCTGTTTCTCCAGTTAATAAAAGAGAAATAGCTACCATTTGTAAAAAAGTTTTTAATTTAGCTAAGTTTGAAACTGGTAATTTAATTTTCCCTTTGGCTAAAAATTCTCTTAAACCAGAGATTAATATTTCCCTTGTTAATATTATAATTGCAGCAATTACTTCATAATTTCTAATTGTTCCATCCATTACTAAAAGTATTAATGCTGCTGCTACAATAATTTTATCTGCTATTGGATCAAGTAGTTCACCAAGTTTTGACTCCTCACCTAACATTCTAGCTAACATTCCATCTAAAAAATCAGTAAATGATGCAACAACAAATAAAGCGAAAGCTGTTAAGTCTCCATAAAAACCAGGTAGATAAAAAGCTAGAACAAAAAAAGGGACTATTATTATCCTTCCTATTGTTAAAATATTTGGAATTTTTTTAAGCATAATTATTCATGGAAAAAATTATATATCTTTTTTGCAACTTTTTCTTCAACTCCTTCTACAGTTTTTATCTCATCTAGGCTTGCGGATTCAACTGCACGAGCTGAGCCAAAATGATTCAATAATGCTCTTTTTCTAATAGATCCAATCCCTTGTATTTGGTCTAGAAGTGACTTTGTTATTCCCTTTTTTCTTTTTGCTCTATGGGCACTTATTGCAAATCTATGAGACTCATCCCTAATTCTTTGGAGAAAAAAAAGTGTAGGGTCATTTTTTTCAAACTTATAATCCTTACCATTATGAAAAAAAGTTTCATTTCCGCTATTTCGATATTTACCTTTTGCGATGGCTATAACTGGAATATCGTGTAAACCTAGCTCATTCATAGTTTCTCTAGCTGATGAGTATTGCCCTTTACCTCCATCTATCATTACTAAATCTGGAAATGATAGAAAATTATCCTTCTCTTGAATTGCTCTTTTAAATCTTCTATTTAAAACTTCTCGTATCATTCCATAATCATCTTGTTCATTGTCTTTTTTTTTTATATTAAATTTTCTATACCTTTTTTTAACAAATCCTTCTTCTCCAAATGTGATTAAAGCTCCGACACTATTAGTTCCCTGAATATGACTGTTATCATAAACTTCTATAAGACTTATATTTGTTTCAAGATTAAACTTTTTAGAAATTGAGTCAAATAGGCCTTTATTATTTTGGCTTTCATAAAGTTTTCTATTCAAGCTATCTTTTGCATTTTTAATAGCTTGATTAATAACTTTTAATTTTGATCCTTTTTTTGCAACAGAAATATTAACTTGCTTACTTTCTTTTTTAGAAAGAGTTTGTTCAATCAAATTTTTTTCTTCAATATTTTCAGATAGTATTATTAAGGATGGGACGCTTTTATTTTCATAAAACTGAGAAACAAAAGAATTTAAAATATTGCTTAATTTTTCATCTGGATCATGTTTAGGAAAAAAAGCTTGGTTACCCCAATTCTGTTTAGATCTGTAAAAAAATACTTGTATACAAGTTTTACCCGATTCTTTGTACCCAGCAATTACATCTGCTTCCATTAAGTTTGCCTCATTAATTCTCTGAGATGATTGAATAATATTTAAAGCTTTAATTCTATCTCTTAATATTACAGCTTTTTCAAAATCTAAATCTTCACTTGCCTTCTCCATTTGATTTGAAAGATTTTTTTGTATTTTTCTTGATTTGCCTGAAACAAACTCAATTGAATCATCAACAGACCTTTTATATTCCTCTTTTTTAATATAACCAACACATGGTCCAGAACATCTTTTTATTTGATATAAAATACATGGTCTTTCTCTATTTTTAAAAACAGTATCTTCACAAACTCTTAAGTGAAAAATTTTTTGTATCATTTTAATTGTCCAATTTGCTGAACCTGCAGATGCAAATGGTCCAAAATAAAATCCTTCTTTAGTTTTTTTACCTCTATGTCTTTTTATTTGCGGCCATTCATCCTTGTTTCCAATAAAAATAAATGGAAAAGATTTGTCATCTCTTAAAAGAATATTAAATTTAGGTTTATATTTTTTTATTAAGTTTGCCTCTAAAAGTAGAGCTTCACTTTCATTAGATGTGGTTGTTATCTCAATTTTCTTAGTTTGGGACAACATCCTTTCCGTCCTTATTATATGATTTTTTTCAGTGATATAGCTTTTTAATCTGTTTGGAAGATTTTTAGCTTTTCCAACATACAATATTTCATTTTTTGTGTTAAGCATTCTGTAAACACCTGGAAGCTTCGGTATTAATGGTAGTTCTTTTTTGATTACTTCTTTTCCTGCTTCAGGACTAATCATGACTTCTTTTTTTAGAAATTTGAATTCCTACAGATGAACAATCTTTCATTATTTCTAATTTTTCGATCTGAAGACTAATTTTATCAATTCTTTTATCTTTAAACAGTTCGTCGAAAACGTCTTCAGCAAGTGTTTCAAGAAAGTTATAATGCTTATTTTTAACTAATTTTTTTATCAATTTTACAATTTTTGCGTAATTCACAATTGATTTAATATCTTTATCATTAGAAGGTTTTTTATCCTCATAGTTTATATCTAAAGTAAATTTTACTTTTTGAGACTTTTCTTTTTCAAAATCGAAGTATCCAAGTTTTAAATTTAGTATTAAATCTTTAATTAATACTTTTTTTTCATAGTTAAATAATTTTTTTTTTCTATCTATTTTAACTATTTTAAGATTATTTCTTTTCACTCTTTACCTTTCATAATATCTGGTGTTTGCCAATTTAGATTTTGTCCACTATCAATAGCTAACACTTGTCCAGTAATAGACCTATTTTTTATAAAAAAGTCAACTGCATTACAAATTTCTTCCACATCAACTTGTTTTTTAAGTGGAGTAGACATGTACTGTTTCTTGAAATGTTTTTCCGTTTGTCTTTTATTTTTAATTGTTGGCCCGGGCGCAATTCCATTAACTCTTATATGTGGTGATAAGCTCATAGCACTTGTTTTTGTAAGAGTATAAAGTCCTGTTTTACTTATAGTGTAAGAAAAAAAGAATGGAGTTAATTTAAAAACTCTTTGATCAATAATATTGATTATGTTGTTATTCTTAACTTTGATATTTTTTGCAAATCCTTTTGATAATAGAGCTGGAGTTCTAAGATTTGTTCTTAAATGACGACCCCAGCTAACAGAACTAAAATTTTCAAGTTTATCATTTTCAAATAAAGAGGCGTTATTAATTAGACAATCAAAATATTTTAATTTTGATTTAGCAAATTTTAGAATTTTATTTACATCTGTCTCTTTACTTAAGTCTCCCTTAACTAAATAAACTTTTGTTTGTTTTTTAGATAATTCTTTTTTTAATTTTTCAGCATTAGATCTAGATTTATTAAAGTGTATAACAATTTCTACTCCACGGCCTGAAAGTCTTTTTGCTATAGCAGCACCTATTCGAGTTGCACCTCCAGTAATGATTATTTTATTTGCTTCCACTTTTTCTTTCCTTTTTGTGCTCTGGTTCCAGGCATTCCCATGGTAGATCTCCCCTTGGGATAGAGTTTATTTTTAACATCGTACTGTCTTATTTTTGGATTTAAAGTAATTTCTAGCTCAGTACTTTCCAATTTTCTTATCTCATCTCTAATTTTTGCAGCTTCTTCAAATTCTAAATTAGAGGCAGAGTCTTTCATCTTTTTATTTAATGCTTTTAAATGTTTTTTTAGGTTACCACCTATATTTGATCCGTCACTAACTTTTATATAATCTTTCTCATAAACACTTTCTAAAATATCACTTATTTCTTTCTGTATTGATTTTGCATCAATTTTATTTTTTTTATTATAGTCAAGTTGTATTTGCCTTCTCCTACTCGTTTCATGAATTGCTTTTTTTATACTTTTAGTTTCTTTATCAGCATACAGAATAACTTTTCCTT
Organism: uncultured Pelagibacteraceae bacterium; assembly: GCA_902564245.1. Classification (GTDB taxonomy): domain Bacteria; phylum Pseudomonadota; class Alphaproteobacteria; order Pelagibacterales; family Pelagibacteraceae; genus Pelagibacter. Next base: position 4,796 of record CACFAF010000011.1, read on the forward strand.
CAACATTTCGTGCTGCTCTACCAATAGTTTGTATAAGTGAAGTTTCAGATCTTAAGAAACCTTCTTTATCAGCATCCAAAATTCCAACTAATGCACATTCTGGTATATCAAGTCCCTCTCTTAATAAGTTTATTCCAACCAAAACATCAAATACTCCCATTCTTAAATCTCTCATGATTTCAATTCTTTCAAGAGTATCAATGTCTGAATGTAAATATCTTACCTTTATCCCATTTTCATGAAGATACTCAGTCAAATCTTCAGCCATTTTTTTGGTTAATGTTGTTACCAATACTCTGAAGTTTCTCTCAACAATTTTTTTACATTCATGCATTAAATCATCAACTTGATTTTTTGCTGGTCTAATTTCTACATTTGGATCTATAAGACCAGTAGGCCTTATTACTTGATCTATAAATTTTCCCTTAGTTTGTTCTAATTCCCATGGGCCGGGAGTAGCAGAAACAAAAACAGTTTGAGTTCTCATCATATCCCATTCTTCAAATTTAAGAGGTCTATTATCCATACATGATGGAAGTCTAAATCCATATTCTGCAAGTGTGCTTTTTCTAGATCTATCTCCTTTAAACATTCCATTTAGTTGAGGGACTGTTACGTGAGACTCGTCTACAAATACCAAAGTATTATCTGGAAAATATTCAAATAGAGTAGGAGGTGGTTCACCTTTTTTTCTACCAGATAAAAATCTAGAGTAATTTTCAATTCCAGCACATGAACCAGTCGCTTCAATCATTTCTAAATCAAATTTTGTTCTTTCCTCTAATCTTTGTGCTTCTAATAATTTATTTTCTGATTTGTGTTTTTTTAAAGTTAATTCTAATTCTTTTTTAATATTAATAATCGCTTGCTCTACAGTTGGCTTAGGAGTTATATAGTGACTGTTTGCATAAACTTTAATTAGATTTAAATCTCTTACCTGATCTCCAGTTAAAGGATCAAATTCTTCAATCTTTTCTAATTTATCTCCAAACAAACTTAATCTCCAAGCTCTATCTTCCAAATGTGAAGGAAAAATTTCAAGATATTCTCCTCTTGCTCTAAAAGTACCTCTGTAGAAGTTTTGATCATTTCTTTTATATTGAAGAGCAACTAAAGATTTAATTATTTGTTCTCTGTTATAATCATAGTTTTTTTGTAATGTTAAAGTCATCTTGCTATATGCTTCAACAGACCCAAGACCATAAATACAAGATACACTGGCAACAATTAAAACATCATCTCTTTCTAAAAGAGATCTTGTGGCCGAGTGTCTCATTCTATCTATTTGTTCATTAATTGAAGCCTCTTTCTCAATATAAGTATCCGATCTAGGCACATAAGCTTCAGGGGTATAATAATCATAATATGAGACAAAATATTCAACAGCATTCTCTGGAAAGAAACTCTTCATCTCACCATAAAGCTGAGCGGCGAGTGTTTTGTTTGGAGCCAAAATCAACGCCGGTCTGTTTGTTGCCTCAATCACCTTTGCCATAGTAAAGGTTTTTCCAGATCCTGTTACTCCAAGAAGAACTTGATTGAATTCACCTTTATTTGCGCTTTCAACCAATTTTTTTATAGCTTCTGGTTGATCTCCAGCTGGTTTAAAGTCAGATTTAATTTTAAATTTTTTGCCACCTTCAAGTTTTCCACTAATTTTTGGATTTTTACTCTGGATTTCTGTAATTAAATCTTGATATGTATTTTCCATATATTAAACAACGTAGTAGAATAATTATATATTTCAATGAGCATAATATCAGATAGTTTAAAAAAGATTAAACCATCACCAACTATAGCTGTTACTCAAAAAGCGAGAGAATTAAGAGCGGCTGGAAAAGATGTAATTGGACTAGGAGCGGGTGAACCAGATTTTGACACACCAAACAATATTAAGAATGCAGCTATTAAAGCCATTAGGGGAGGAGATACCAAATATACTGCAGTTGATGGAACGCCAGCTTTAAAAAAAGCTATAATTAAAAAATTTAAAAAAGAAAATAATTTAAAGTACACACATGATGAAATAACTGTAGGAACAGGGGGCAAACAAGTTCTTTACAATGCATTTATGGCAACTTTAAACAGAGGGGACGAAGTAATTATTCCAGCACCTTTTTGGGTTTCTTATCCGGATATGGTTCTATTAGCTGGCGGTAAACCAAATATTGTTAAATGTAATGAGTCGGACAATTTTAAACTAACACCAAAAAAACTTAGAAAAGCTATTTCTAAAAAAACAAAGTGGTTAATATTAAATTCACCATCAAACCCAACAGGCGTGAGTTATACTAAAGCTGAAATAAAAAAATTATCTAAAGTATTAATTAAATACAAAAAAATTCAAATTTTAAGTGATGATATTTACGAGCATATTACATATGATAAAAAAAAGTTTTTCACCATTGCTCAAATATCAAGTTTAAAAAATAGAACTCTTACTATGAATGGTGTAAGTAAATCTTATGCTATGACAGGATGGAGAATAGGTTATGCAGGAGGACCAAAGGAAATTATAAAATCTATTCGTAAAATTCAATCTCAATCAACTTCAAATCCTTCTTCAGTAAGTCAAGCGGCAGCAGTCGAGGCATTAAATGGAACTCAAAAATTTATAAAAGTAAGATCTAAAGAATTTAAAAAAAGAAGAGATTTTGTTGTTAAAACTTTAAATGAAATTAAAGGAATTAATTGTTTAACACCTAATGGAGCATTTTATGTATTTCCAAGTTGTAAAAGTCTTTTAAATAAAAAAACTAAATTGAAAACAGATACTGATTTTGTTCAAAAGTTACTTGAAAAATCAAATGTAGCTGTAGTGCAAGGTTCAGCTTTTGGATTAGAAGGTTACTTTAGAATTTCCTATGCGACTTCAATGAAAAATTTAAAAAAAGCTTTGGGTAGAATAAAGTCTTTTTGCGAAGGTTTGGTATAGCTTAGTGAGATAAAAACTTTTCAGCCTCAAGTGCAGCCATACATCCCATTCCTGCAGCTGTTACAGCTTGTCTGAATATTTTATCTTTGACATCACCAGCAGCAAAAACACCAGCTATATTAGTTTCTGTAGAGTCTGGTTTTGTTGCTAAATAGCCCTCTTTATCCATATCTAATTGATTTTTAAATAGTTGGGTTGCTGGATCATGTCCAATTGCAATAAATAATCCATCAATTTTCAATTTTTCTATTTTATTGGTTTTTACATTTTTGATTTTTAATCCCTTAACATTTTTAGGGTCATCTTCTCCAATAACTTCTTCAACAACACTATCCCAAATAATTTCAATTTTTTTATTATCCATCAATTTTTTTTGAAGCATTTTTTCAGCTCTTAATGAATCTCTTCTATGAATTAATTGCACTTTTGAAGCAAATTTTGTTAGAAACATTGCCTCTTCAACTGCTGCATTTCCTCCACCTACAACTGCAACTGTTTTATCTTTAAAGAAAAATCCATCACATGTTGCACAAGCAGATACACCAAAACCTCTATATTTTTGTTCAGACTCAATATTTAACCATCGTGCTTGAGCTCCAGTTGAAATTATAATTGAATCTGCAGTATATTTTTGCCCACCATCACCAATAGCTTCAAATGGTTTAGATTTTAAATTTACAGATGAAATGTGATCTTCAATCATTTCTGTTCCAACAGCTTTAGCTTGATCTCTCATTTGCTCCATCAACCAAGGTCCTTGGATTACTTCTGCAAAACCAGGATAATTTTCTACATCAGTTGTAGTAGTTAATTGTCCACCTGGCTCCATCCCAGAAATCATAATAGGTTTTAGCATCGCTCTTGCAGCATAAACCGCTGCAGTGTATCCGGCTGGACCAGATCCAATTATTAACACTTTTGTGTGTTTAGTTGGATTTTGATTCATATCAAAGCTATATAGTAATTAATGAGTAAATTAAAAGGGTTATTATTGACTGAAGGGATGCATGGCATGATAAGCCAAGTTGAAGGTCTAGCCAAAGCTTTAGATATTGAATTTATTCACCAGAAAATTGAACTAAATAATTTTTGGAGGCTAATTCCACCAAAAATTACTCCAATTCAAAGCTTCGTTTTTAAAAATAAAATAGAAAGAAATTTTGATATTGTCATATCTTGTGGCAGAAAAAGTGTTATTCCATCAATTTATTTAAAAAAAAAATTTAAGAATAAGATTGTCAATATACATATTCAAGATCCTAAGGTTTCTTTAGATAAATTTGATTTCATAGTTGCCCCAGAACATGATGAACTAAAAGGAGAGAATGTTATAACGAGTAAAGGAGCAATTCACTATTTAAGAAATAATGAGCTAAATGAAAATGAAAATTATTTAAAACACAAAATTAATAAAAAAAAATTAGTTACTTTTATTGTAGGTGGACCAAATAAATATTATGATTATAAAAATACTATTTTAGATCAAATATTTTTGAAAATTAAAAATAATTTTATTAGTAAAGATTATCAATTAATTTTTATTCCCTCAATGAGAACTCCACAGAATATAATTGACAAAGCAAAAAATTATTTTGATGAAAAACAAATAATTATAACTGATATTGACAAAAGAGCCTACCTTTCATCGTTAAAATTAGCAGATCACATTATAGTCACATGTGATTCTACATCAATGATTTCAGAAGCAGCTATGACTGGAAAACCGATTTATGTAGCCCAAATGCCTTCCATTAAGAGAAATGATAGGTTTAAAAAATTTTTTGAATTATTTAAATCTCTGAACATTATAAAAGATTTAGAAAATTCAGTTGAAGACTGGAATTATGAAAAACTTAATGAAACTGATAGGATATCAGGTTATATAAAAGAAAAATTAAAAAAATATGACTTTTCTTAATTCTATTTTAAATCAATCAAAAAAACATGATTTCCCTTTTGATCATTGGGAATATAATAATGCATTAAGTGATGACACCATTAAGGAAATTATAAATGCTGATATTCCAGATGTAAGTAAACATAACTTAAATTATGATGGAACTAGAGCGATTGATGGTGGTGCAGCAGAATTTAGAGAAGGAATTGCATCAGGCGGCAAAGCAATAAAATTTAGATGTTTTATAACAAAAGATAATGCTTTTGAATTTCCAAATCTAGTTAAGTTTATAAATGAACTTCAATCAAAAGTAACTCATAAGGCAATTTCAAAAATGATAAATAAAGATTTGTCTAATTCATATGTAAGAGTTGAAGTTATATGCGATAGGGAAGGATTTTGGTTAAAGCCACATTGTGATATAAAAGAAAAACTGATGTCAGGATTAATTTTCATAAATAATAACAATGAATCTGAAGATTTGGGCACAGATTTTTATAATGAAAAATTAGAAAAAGTTAAGACAGTTCCCTATAAACATAATTATGGTTATTTATTTACCAGCGGTCCAAATACTTGGCACGGTATGGAAAAGAAAAGAATCATCAAAGAAAGACGTTGTATTCAGGTTAATTATGTTACTTTTAAGACTGATTGGAAAGTAGATTAATTAAATATTTTGTAGTGAATTTACTTCTAGTTTTTTTGTTTTAAGAGATTTTATTCCTTCAATACATGCAAGTGCTGTTGACATATTGGTGCAGTAAGGAACTTTATTTTTAAGAGTTGCTCTCCTAAGAGCTATAGCGTCACTAAGTCTGTGCTCAGTATTTCCACCACCCGTATTAATCACTAAAGCTATTTTTTTAGAATCTAAAACGTCAACAATATGGGGTGATCCACTGCTAACTTTATTTATTAATCTACACTTCATATTATGCTTTCTTATATATTCCGCAGTCCCTTTTGTAGCACATAATGTAAAATTTAATTTTATTAACTCTTTAGCGAGACCAATACCCTCATCTTTATGAGAGTCTTTTAAAGATATAAATGCAAGTCCATGTTTTGGCAATGAATTAGCAGACGCGATTTGACTTTTAGCAAAGGCCATACCAAAATTTTTATCAAATCCCATCACCTCACCTGTAGATTTCATTTCAGGGCCCAGTAATAAATCACTGTTAGGAAATTTATTAAATGGAAATACGGCTTCTTTAACTGCATACATTCCCCTAGACTTATCTTTTAAATTAAATTTGGATAATTTTTCACCAGCCATTACCCTAGATGCAATTTTAGCCAAAGGTAAGCCTTTTGCTTTTGACACGAAAGGTACTGTTCTGCTAGCTCTTGGATTTACTTCAATTACAAAAATCTCATCTTTTTTAATTGCAAACTGAATATTCATAAAACCTTTAACTTTTAAAGCTAATGCTAATTTTTTTGTTTGATTTTCAATTTCTTTAATTAAGTATGGTTTGATTGATATTGGAGGTAAGCTGCAAGCCGAGTCTCCCGAGTGAATTCCTGCTTCTTCAATATGCTGCATTATTCCAGCAACATGTACTTGCTTTCCATCGGATATTGCATCAACATCAACTTCCATAGCATGATCAATAAACTTATCAATTAAAATTGGGTTTTTTTCAGCCACTTTAAATGCTTCTTCAACAAAGTTTTTAAGTTGACTTTTTTCATGAACAATTTCCATTGCTCTTCCACCTAAAACATATGAAGGTCTAACCATTAAAGGTAAACCAATTTTTTCAGCTATTTGGATTGCTTGTTTAAAAGTTTTAGCAATCCCACTTTCTGCTTGTTTTAGTCTTAATCTATAAAGAAGATTTCTAAATCGATCTCTATCTTCTGCCAAATCAATTGAAGTATATTGTGTTCCTAAAATAGGAAGTTTGTTATCATGTAAAAATTTAGCTAGTTTAATCGGAGTTTGACCACCAAATTGTGCAATAATACCAACTAAGTCTCCTTTTTCTTTTTCTTTTTTAATTATATTGAATACGTATTCTTCTTTTAAAGGCTCAAAATATAATCGATCACTAGTATCGTAATCAGTTGAAACCGTTTCAGGATTACAGTTAACCATAATTGTCTCGAAACCCACATCTTTCAATGAGAAACTTGCCTGACAACAACAATAATCAAACTCTATTCCTTGCCCTATTCTGTTAGGACCACCACCTAGAATAATAATCTTTTTTTTAGAAGATGGATCTGCTTCACATTCTGAATTAGTTGAAAAATTTCGCTGATATGTTGAGTACATATAAGGAGTGAATGATTTAAATTCTGCTGCACAAGTATCAACTTTTTTAAATACAGGTAAAACTTTAAGTGCAGTTCTTTTTCGTCTTACAAAATCTTCAGAAGTATAAGTTAACTCTGCTAATTTTTTGTCAGAAAAACCGATTGATTTTATTCTATTAAATTTGTTGAAATCCTTTGGCAATCCTTTGTTTTTGATCTTAATTTCATTATCAATAATTTCTTTAATTTGCTCTAAGAACCATGGATCAATTTTAGATAGTGCAAATATTCTTTTTAAATTAATTTTTTTTCTAATTGCTTCTGCAACAAGTAAGAGTTTATTTGGAATATTTTCTTTAAGCTTTTTTTCAATTTGTTTTTTATTAAGACCAAATATTCTATCTAAACCTGAAAAACCAGTCTCTAGAGACACCAATGCTTTTTGAAAAGACTCTTTGAAGTTTCTTCCAATTGCCATTGCTTCTCCAACTGATTTCATTGATGTACCCAAAGTTGCTGGAGAGGTTGAAAATTTTTCAAAAGTAAATCTTGGAACTTTTGTTACAACATAGTCAATGCTCGGTTCGAATGAAGCAGGTGTTACTTTAGTAATTTCATTTTTTAATTCATCTAATGTATAGCCAACTGCAAGTTTAGCTGCAACTTTTGCAATTGGAAATCCAGTTGCTTTTGATGCAAGAGCTGATGATCTTGATACCCTTGGGTTCATTTCTATTACAACCATTCGACCGTTTTTAGGATTGATTGCAAATTGAACATTTGAACCACCTGTTTCAACTCCAATTTTTCTTAAACATGCAATAGAAGCATTTCTCATTACTTGATATTCTTTATCAGTTAGAGTTAGTGCAGGAGCAACCGTTACAGAATCTCCTGTATGTATTCCCATCGGGTCAACATTTTCAATTGAACAGATGATTATACAGTTATCTTTTTTATCTCTTACAACTTCCATTTCAAATTCTTTCCAACCTTCTAAACATTCTTCAACCAATACTTGACTGACAGGAGATTCATGTAATCCATTTTTGATAATCTTTAAGTATTCTTTTTTATTTTTAGCTATTCCTCCACCAAGTCCTCCAAGCGTAAATGCAGGTCTAATAATTGAAGGTAAACCAATTTTTTTTAAAACTTTAGATGATTGTTTAATGTTGTTGACGATTTCAGATTTAGGTAAATCTAAACCAATATCGATCATATTTTTTCTAAATTTCTTTCTATCCTCTGCATTAGCAATTGCCTTAGAGTTTGCTCCTATTAGTTCAATTTTATATTTTTTTAAAATTCCTTTTTTTTCAGCCTCCATTGCAAGGTTCAGTGCTGTTTGGCCACCCATTGTTGGAAGAATTGCGTCAGGCTTTTCTTTTTTTAGAATTTTTTCTAAAACATCTAATGTGATGGGTTCAATATATGTTTTGTCAGCAACATCAGGATCGGTCATAATTGTTGCAGGATTTGAATTAATTAAAATTACTTTAAAACCTTCATCTTTTAAAGCTTTACACGCTTGAGTTCCTGAATAATCAAATTCACATGCCTGGCCAATAATAATTGGTCCAGCACCTACAACTAATATTTTCTTAAGATCTTTTCGTTTTGGCATTTTTTTTCATGTTATTAATAAATTCTTGAAATAAATAAACGCTATCTTGTGGTCCAGGATTTGACTCTGGATGGTATTGTACAGAAAACACTGGTTTATTTTTTAGTTTAATACCCTCTATACTGTTATCGAATAGTGATTTATGAGTGACCTCAATATTTTTAGGTAAATTTTCTTTGACAACTTCAAAACCATGATTTTGACTAGTAATTTCTACATTGCCATGAATTAAATTTTTAACAGGATGGTTTGCACCTCTGTGACCTAGTTTCATTTTTTTTGTTTTACCACCTAATGTTAGAGCAAGTATTTGATGTCCAAGACAAATACCAAATAATGGTAAGTTTTTTTTAATCAGATCTTTAATTATTTTAATTGCATATTTCCCTGTTGCAGCCGGGTCTCCTGGACCGTTTGATAAAAATATACCATTTGGTTTAAGAGCTAAAATTTTTTCAGCAGATGTTTTACACGAAACTACAGTTACTTTACAATTGAAGTCAGAAAAATATCTTAAAATATTTTTCTTTATTCCGTAATCTATTGCAACTACATGAAAAGAATTTTTACTATTTTTTTTATAACCAACTTCTTTTTTCCATGTTTTAAGTCCCTTCCAAATATAATTTTTTGGTGTAGTCACTTTTTCTGCAAGATCTAGATTTTTTAGTCCACTCCATTTTATTGTAGAGTTAGTAAGTTTGCTGAGATTAAATTTACCATTTTTTGAATAAGCAATAGTTCCTTTAGGAGCTCCTTTATCTCTTATAAAATTAGTTAAACTTCTAGTATCTAAACCTGTAATTCCAACTATTTTATGTTTCTTAAGCCAAGCATCTAAGTGTTGAAAAGATCTATAATTTGATGGTGAGGTTATTTCTGAATTAATAATTACCCCTTTCGTCCATATTTTATCAGATTCAAAATCTTCTTTGTTAGTTCCAACATTTCCAATATGAGGAAAGGTAAAATTTATAATTTGCCCAGCATAAGATGGGTCTGATATAATTTCTTGATATCCAGTTAATGAGGTATTAAAGCAAACCTCACCTGTTGCATCTCCTTGATAACCAATTCCAATACCTTTAAAAACTCTCTTATTTTCAAGAACTAAGACGCCCGTATTAATTTCTGAAATTTTTTTTGAGTTAGTTTTTTTTACTTTTTTGATCAATTACAACTCATGAGTTAAAGGTTATTACAATAATTGCTTTATTATCGCAAGAGGGATGTATTATAAAATTGTAAAAAAACAATTTTTCTTTTGAAGAATTTTTTCTTTGCAGTAGATTAAAGAATTATGGCATTAAAAGAAAAAATCGAGACCGAATATAAAAATGCTTTAAAATCTAAAGATAAAACTAAAATATCAACCTATAGGTTAATATTATCTTCAATTAAAGATTTAGACATAGCCAACAGATCAGGTCCTAATAAAAAAGATACTGATGATGAGGATATTAAAAAGCTTTTAAAAAAAATGGTTAAACAGCGAACCGAATCGATCGATATTTATAAAAAAAATAACAGAACAGACCTTTTAGAAGTTGAGAAAAATGAGCATGATATTTTAAGTAGTTATCTTCCAAAACAGCTTGATACAGAGGAAACCAAAAAAATCTGTTTAGAGATAATCTCTAAAGTTGGAGCAAGCTCAGTTAAAGATATGGGTAAAGTAATGGGTGAATTGAAAAAAAATCATGCTGATGAAATTGATTTTGCAAAAGCAGGTCCACTAATTAAAGAATTATTGAATAAATAATGAAATATCCAAAAGAGTATCTTAATGAAATTAAAACTAGGTTAAAAGTTTCAACAGTTATATCCAAAACTGTATCCTTAAAGAAAAGAGGAAAAGAGTATGTTGGTTTATCTCCATTTAAAAATGAAAAAACACCATCTTTCACCGTTAATGATGAAAAAGAATTTTATCATTGTTTTGCAACATCTGAGCACGGCAATATTTTTGACTTTGTGATGAAAACTCAAAATCTCAAATTTGGCGAAGCAGTTAAGCACTTAGCTCAACTAGCTGGCATGCAACCATATATGTTTTCAAAACAAGATGAAGAAAGAGAAAAAAAATGGAAAGAGTACCGTTCAATTTATAGTCAGTATGTTGATTTTTATAATAATGAATTATTAAAAAATGAAACATACTCTGAAGCAAGAGATTATTTGAAAAATAGATCTTTAGGTAAAGAAGAAGTTAAAAAGTTCAAAATAGGTTATATAGAAAAAAATCCAAATTTTTTTAGTAAATTTAAAGATCAATTTAGTGAACAAACATTAGTTGAAAGTGGATTATTTTATTTAGATGATAAAAAGAAAACTTATGTTGAAAGATTTAGAGGTCGATTAATTTTTCCAATAAATAATATTTCAGGTCAACCTATAGCATTAGGAGGTAGAATAATTGAAAAATTAGATTATTTAGCAAAGTATATAAATTCACCTGAGACTAATTTTTTTAAAAAAGGCTCAAATTTATATAATCTAGATTTAGCTAGAAAATTATCAAATAAATTAAATCATATTTATTTAGTTGAAGGTTATATGGATGTTGTTGGCTTAAGTAAGAACGGAGTTGAAAATGTTGTTGCAAATTTAGGTACTGCTTTGACTGAAAAACAAATTTTAACTTTAAATCAATTTTTTGATGATATTATTATTTGTTTTGATGGAGATGAAAGCGGATATAAAGCTGCCGTAAGAGCAGCTGAAAATTCAATAAAGGAGCTAAAACCTGAAAAACAAATCTCATTTTTATTTCTGCCAGACAATGAAGACCCAGATAGTTTTATTAATAAAAATGGTAAAAATTATTTTGTAGATTTTGTCAAACAAAATAAAATTTCTATACATCAATTTATTTTTAATCATTATAAAAAACAAACAGATAATAGCCCATCTTCAATGGCAATATTTGAAAAAAATTTAAGATCAATTGTTAATACGATAAAAGATAGTTTTATAAAAAAATATGTTTTAGAATTTTTTTTAGAAAAAATTGAAGAATTAACACCTCTGGTCAATGCTAACAAACAATATAATAGAAAAAAAATTAAATCTCTAAAATCAACACAAAAATATTTTAATGAGACTAAAGCATTCAGTCCAATTGAATTAAAAGAATTCTCTCTTCTATACTTAATAATGAATAATTTGGATATTTTTCAGAAAAATATTAGTTTGATTGAAAACATAAATTTTTTTACGGATGAAAATAAGCTTATTTTCGATGTAATTTTAAAAAAGTTAAAGTCTGAAGAAAAATTAGGATTGGATAGTTTAAAAATTGATGAACAATTAGTAGATAAAATATTTAAATTTGCTTCAATAAAGCATATTTTGAATAATCATAAAAATGATCAAGTTAAAGTTTTAGAATTATTGGATGAATATTTGCATGATTTTAAAATACATGGTTTAGAGATTAGAATTGAGGAACTAGAATCAAGATTTTCCAAAGATTTAAGTGAAAGCACTTTTAACGAAATTAATGATTTAAAAGAGCAAAAAAAAAAGGAAAATATCAATTAAAACATATAATTTAATTATGGTTTTTTACTAAAATTGGCCTTATATAAGTCATTTCAAATATATTATAATTGTGGAAAGAATAATTACAAAATCGTTTGCAAGATTGATGGGTCGAGGTATCCATAGGGGTTTTATTACTCACGAAGAGTTAAATAAATCTCTAGGAAAAAGGAATCTTTCAAATGAAAATCTCGAAAAAGCCTTTATTCATATTCTTGATGAAAAAGTAGTTTTGGTTGAAAAAAAATCAGATTTTAAAGTTTTAAGAAAAAAAGACAATCTATCTAAAGAGGAAGGTAAATCTATTGAAAAAAGCGATGACCCAATAAGAATGTATCTTAGAGAAATGGGTGGAGTTGAGCTTTTGTCCAGAGAAGGAGAAATAGCAATAGCAAAAAGGATCGAAGCTGGAAAAAATGTAATGCTGAATGCATTATCTCAAAGCCCGATAACTGCTCAACAATTTTTTGACTGGAATATAAAACTTCAAAAAGATGAGATTTTAGTTAGAGAGATTATAGATATTGACACAAACTATATGGAAGATGAGAGCACTGGTCAGAGTGCTAAACAAAAAAGTTCAATTGAAACACCCAAAGAAAAATCCGAAGATAATGATCAAAGTGCAGTTGATACAGATGATTCAGATGATGAATTTAATCCAACTCTTGCAGCTATGGAAACAGAAATCAAACCAAAGGTTTTAAAAACTGTTAATGATTTAACTAAGGATTATAATAAATTAATCAAATACCAAAAAGAAAAATTAGATTGTACATTAAATTCTCAAACATTTTCCTCTTCTAAAGAAAAAAATTATGAAAAAATCGTAAATGATATATTAGAAAATATTAAATCACTACAATTGTCTCCTTCAGTTTTAGAGGAATTAGTTCAAAAACACTATATTGAAAATAAGAAGATAATTTCTTTAGAAGGCAATCTTTTACGACTTGCAATGAATCATAAGATACAAAGAAGTGAATTTGTAAAATTTTATATTGGAAATGAAATTAATCCAAATTTAAAAAAATTTTTAGACACCAATCAAGTATGGAAGCAATTTTTTACTAAAAATAAAGATGAATTTAAAAACATAAGAGAGAGATTAATAGAGATTAGTCATAAACTTGGAATTTCAGTTACAGATTTTAAAAAACTAGTTAGTAGAATTCAAAAAGGTGAAAAAGAATCAAGAATAGCTAAAAAAGAAATGGTTGAGGCAAATTTAAGATTAGTAATATCAATTGCAAAAAAATATACAAATAGAGGACTACAATTTTTAGATCTAATTCAAGAAGGAAATATAGGTTTAATGAAGGCTGTAGATAAATTTGAATATAGAAGAGGATATAAATTTTCCACTTACGCCACTTGGTGGATTAGACAAGCGATAACTAGATCAATAGCCGACCAGGCAAGAACAATAAGAATTCCTGTTCATATGATTGAAACTATAAATAAAATTGTAAGAACTCAAAGATTGATTTTGAGTGAGTTTGGTAGGGAAGCTACACCAGAAGAATTATCAAAAAAATTAAGAATGCCATTAGAAAAAGTCAGAAAAGTTTTAAAAATTTCAAAAGAACCAGTCTCTTTAGAAAAACCAGTAGGGGATGAAGAGGATAGTAGTTTAGGAGATTTCATAGAGGATACCAAGGCTCTTGCACCTCTAGAGCAGGCAATTAAATCTAATTTAAGTGAAGCTACGACAAAAATACTTTCTACTTTAACTCCTAGAGAAGAAAGAGTTTTAAGGATGCGTTTTGGTGTTGGAATGAACACTGATCATACACTTGAAGAAGTTGGTTTACAGTTTTCAGTAACTAGAGAACGAATAAGACAAATAGAGGCAAAGGCTTTAAGAAAATTAAAGCATCCAAGCAGATCTAAACAACTAAAAAGTTTTTTAGAGAGCTAAAATAAAATCAAAAATAATAATAAAAAAATGAGTATTTTCCATCTTAATAAAAAGATGGCTAGATTAATAGTTTTACAAAGAATAGAGTTATTAGGGCCATTTCAAAAGAGAATTAGAAAACTATTTGGAAGGTATTTATTTGGTAATTTTTTTTCAAAGTTTATTTTTAATACAGAAGAAGTTGGCGCTTTATATTTTGACATAATGAATAAGGAATTTGAGAGTATAAACAACTCTATTGATTTAAAAAATCAAAAAATTCTTTCTATAGGCGGGGGCATGGGAGGGTTGGAAACTCAAATAAATTCAAAATTTAAAGATAATAAATATTATTTTATAGAAAAAAACTATGTCTCAAAAAAAGTAAAATACGGATGGGATCCAGAAAATAATGAAGGTTATAATAATCTTAATTTATTGAAGGATTTTTTAATACTTAATGGCATGAAAGAAGCAGATTTTAAAATTTATGATCAAGACAAAGATGAGCTTCCTAATGTTGAATTTGATATTATAACTTCTTTATATTCTTTAGATTATCACTATGATTTTAATATATATATAGATTATATTAAAAAAAACTCTAATAAAAATACAAAAATAATTTTTGACACTATTAGACCAGAATTTTTTAGTAATATTTTTAAAAATATAAAAGTATTAAAAATCAATGATGAAACAATTCATAAATCAAAAAGACTTCTCTGCAGTGAATTTATTAAATAGATACTTCTTTTTTTTATTTTCCGCTATTCCACTTTCAATTATAGCGGGATCAAGTATAGCTTTAATTAATATTATATTAATTATTTTGCCCTCTTTTTTATTTTTATTTAAAAAAAAAAATTTGATTTGGATAAAAGATATAAATGTTCAGTTTTTGTTATTACTTTATCTATATTTAATATTTAATACTTTTATTTCATTAGATTACACTGAAGCTATTGCTAGAAATTTTGGTTTTATTAGATTTATTTTATTATTTATTGTAATCAATTTTTTCTTTCAACAAAAAAGCTTTACTAAAGTTTTTAATGTTTGGTTAGTTATATTATTAATTGTTATCTTTGATGTTTTTTTTGAAAGTTTTAATGGAACAAATTTGTTAGGATATGGTGAAACCTTTAAATGGGATGCAGCATTTGGAGGAAGAATTGTAAGTTTTTTTAAAGACGAACCTATAGTGGGAGCTTATTTAATAGGTTTTTTTTTGATTATAGTTGGTTATAGTTTTAATAAATATAATGATTACAATGCATATTTAAGATTAGCTGTAATATTTTTGTCCCTTGTATTTCTCTTTGCGATAATCATTTCAGGTGAAAGAGCAAATTCTATTAAAGCCTTAGTTGGATTTGCCATATTTTATGCTTTGAATAAAAATTTTTCACTTAAAAAGAAAGTAATAATTTTTACTTCTATGATCCTAATAATATTTATTTTAGTTTCAAACTCAAATTTTCTAAAAATGCGATATGGTTTTGAGTTTCTTCAAAAATTTTCATCTAAGGAAAAAATAGAAACTTTATACAAAGAAGATATATATTTACAGTTATATAAATCGTCTTTTAAAGTCTTTCAAAATTATCCTATTTTTGGAGTAGGTAACAAAAATTACAGATATGAAACCTGTGATAGCAGAAAGACTAGAAAAGTTCAAATACCAGGATATTATTGTATAACTCATCCACATCAAGTTTACTTTGAATTTTTATCAGAGCATGGACTTGTTGGTTTTATAATATTATTAGGCATACTATTTTTTTTAATTTTTAGGAACTTAAAAATAATTTTACTTTCGCGAAATTATATACAAATAGGTTGTTTGATTTATTTAATTTTAATATTTTTACCACTAATACCTAGCGGATCTTTTTTTAATGACTTTAATTCTACACTTTTTTGGATTAATTTTTCCCTTATGTATGCAGTGAATAAAGAAACAAATATTTTTACTTCAAATAAATAACTTATTTTTCTTTACTTGAATGGAATTTAAAAACAAAGTAAAACCAAAGTAATTAAATAGGGCCTGTAGCTCAGTTGGTTAGAGCAGTACACTCATAATGTATTGGTCCCAGGTTCGAGTCCTGGCGGGCCCACCATTAATAGAAAAAAATTAATACTTAATATTATTCTTTTGAAAATTCTTTTAAGCTTAGAAGTAGAGCGTCTATATTATTATCGTTATTTTGAATGATTGAGTTAAATTCCTCTTTTTGCACTTTTGCAAGACTTACACCTTCAATTACAACATCTATTATTAGAGGATTGTCTGGATTTTTAGTATTAACTCTCCAATCAATTTTTATCTCTGGTTTGTCATCAGTTGCTACTAAAACACTGGATACCATTGTGTATTTTTGATTTAGTTTTTTTTCAGAGTTAACTTTAATTTTTGGATCTGTATACTCAGCCAGCCTGCTTGAAAAACTTTTTAAAAAATATTTTTCAAAAATATTTAGATACTCTTTCTTTTTATCCTCTGATATGTTTTTTCTATATGCTCCAAGAGAATAATATCCAATTCCCTTAATATCTACAGTCCTTCGGGCTATTTCTTTAAGTTTATTTATTTTTTCTTCTTTAGAATAATTATTACCAAGTATGGAAGATGCTTCATTAACTGTGATTTGGACAAATTCACTAGGATTTACTGCAAAAGAACTTTTTGTAAATGATAAAAAAACAAATAAAACTAGTAATAGTTTAAAAAATTTTATCCTATAAACCATTAATTTTATTTAATTAATTCGTTTTTATTTCTTCCCAGTCACTATCATCCTGGGTATCAATTATTTTATTCGAATTCAAAATTCTTTGTTTTCTATCTTGTAAATATAAGCTTTTAACAGAAGCATAAAAATCTATTGAATTTTTTTCAAGATTATTAAAAGAGTCAATATTTTTTGCTCTAAAATCAACTGCTGACGATACTCTGCTTACATAATAATCAGCTTCATTAACGTACTGTGTGTCGTTCGCTACCGTTATGTTATACCAAGGATCTCCACCCAACATACTTATTAAAGAACCTGTTGCATCTCTCACAGTAGAAGGTCCTAAAATTGGTAATACTACGTAACATCCTTCTCCTACTCCCCAAGCGCCAAGGGTTTGTCCATAATCTTCTTTTTGATAATCACTAAAACCTGCTGCAGATGCTACATCAAATAAACCTAACACACCAACTGTAGAATTTATTAAAAGCCTAACCGTATTTTTCCCCGCAGTTCTATAATCCCCTTGAAGAATATTGTTAGGTACTGTTACAAGATTTGATAAATTATTTACTACATTGCTAGTCCCAGTTTTTATTGGAGAAGGCAAACTTCTATAAACTTTTGAAACTGGTTTAAATATAACTTTATCTAAACCTTGGTTAAAAGCAAAGATACCTCTATTTAAACCTTCAAAACAATCTTTTACTTGTTTCGTGTCATTTTTTGATAAAGAATTCTCTCCATCAGTTCCAGCACTTACGTTGCTAAAGCTAAACAATATTGAAACTAATATAAATAATAGAATTTTTTTCATTTTTATAAGTATAATAATTATAAAACTAATGTTAATCTAATTTAACTATTTTAAAAGCATTAAAATGCCTCTAAAAACAACAATAAACTACTCACCTAATTTTAATATTAAAAAAAGAAAGAAAAACAGCGTAAGATTCTTAATATTTCATTACACTGGCATGAGAAATGAAAAAGATGCAATCGATAGATTAACAAATATACAATCTGAGGTTAGTACTCATTATTTTATTTCTAAAAAAGGAAGAATCATAACAATGGTACCAGATTTATATATTGCTTGGCATGCAGGGATTTCTGCATGGAAATCATATAAGTTGCTAAATTCTAATTCAATTGGAATTGAAATTTCCAATCCTGGTCATGAATTTGGTTATAAAAAATTTTCAAAAAAACAAATTAATTCCCTAGTTAAATTATGTAGATTTTTAATTAAAAAATATAAAATTAAAAAAGAAAATATTTTAGGTCACTCAGATATTGCCCCAAAGCGGAAAAAGGACCCAGGTGAAAAATTTCCATGGAAATTTTTAGCTTCAAAAAAAATTAGTATTTGGCACGGATTAAGTAATAAGAAGTTAAAAAAAGTAAGAAATATGAGATGCTCAAAAAATTCAGAAAAAGAATTTTTAAAAAATCTTCAAAAATTTGGATATTCGATTAATTCTGCAGTTAAGATAAAAAAGTCTACATCTACAAAATTTATAATAAAGGCTTTTCAACGTAGGTTCAGACCTGAGCTGATAAATGGAATAATTGATGAAGAATGCTTACAAATAAGTAAAATAATAGTTAAATAATATTTTCTCTTGAAAATTTCAGATTTAGTTATAAATTATATTTGCCAGATAAAAGACTTATCGCTTTAATTAATTTTAAAGAGGAAAGTCCGGGCTCTACAAAGACACAGTGCCAGGTAATGCCTGGCGGGGGAAACCCTAGGGATAGTGCCACAGAAAATATACCGCCTTATCAAGGCAAGGGTGAAAAGGTGTGGTAAGAGCACACCGGCTATATTGGTAACAATTAGCGCATGGAAAACCCCACTGGGAGCAAGACTGAGTAGAGATGACATTGTTGTAAAACTAAAAGCAGTCTTTGGCTAGTCATCTGGGTTAGTTGCTTGAGCTTAAGAGCGATCTTAAGCCTAGAGAAATGGTAAGTTTAAATGACAGAACCCGGCTTATATTTTATCTGGCTAACCTTTCAGAAACTATAGTTTAGAAATCTTCCTCAAAATTAATATAAAAAATATAATTTATTAGTTTTTATTATTTAATAGAAATTATGAAATCTTTTTTAAAGTTGGGCCTAAAATCTCATTAAAATCATATAAAATCAGTAATTGACTATATAATTAAAAACCCATAATATCCCATATATTCCCAAATAAGGAATTTATGAAATGTAAAAATTATGTTTTTATCTACTTACGAGAACAAAATAGACAAAAAAGGAAGGGTGTCAGTGCCAGCTAGTTTTAGATCATATATTTCTAATCTAGGTTATAATGGTATCATCTGTTATCCCTCATTTAATAATCAATGCATTGAAGCATGTTCTCAAGATAGAATTGAAAAACTTTCAAATAGTATAGACTCACTAAATCCATTTGAAGAAAAAAGGGACTTTTTTGCAACATCAATTTTATCAGAAAGTTCAAATTTACAATTTGATAGTGAAGGTAGAATTTCACTTACAGAAAAATTATTAAAACATGCAAAAATAAAAAATAGCATGTTTTTTGTTGGGCAGGGAAAAACATTTCAAATCTGGGAGCCAACAATATTTGAAAAATTTAGGGTTAAAGCTAGAAAAAAATCAAACATATATCGAGCTAGCCTTAAATGGGAAAAACAATTTAATAATGAGGGGAAATAATGATTAACTTTAAAGCACCAGAAATAAAAGAATTACAACCAAGATTATTAGTATTAGGAGTTGGAGGAGCTGGAGGAAATGCAATAAATGAAATGATTGAAAATGGACTACAGGGAGTTGAGTTTATTGCAGTCAATACAGACGCACAAGATTTAAAACATAGTAAGGCTAAGGCAAAAATTCAAATAGGAACAAATGTAACAAAAGGTTTGGGAGCGGGAGCAAAAATTGATATTGGACAGGCTTCTGCAGACGAGTCATTAAATGAAATCATAAATTGTTTACAGGGTGCAAATATGGTTTTTATAGCTGCTGGAATGGGTGGTGGAACTGGAACAGGAGCAGCACATGTAATCGCAAGAGCGGCTAAAGAATTAAACATATTAACTGTGGGGGTTGTTACACTTCCTTTTTTATATGAGGGACCCTCAAGAATGAGAAGAGCTCAACAAGGTTTAGAGGAATTAAGAAAACATGTTGATACTATAATTGTAATACCTAATCAAAATTTATTTAAAATAGCTAATGAACAGACTACTTTTAAAGAGTCATTTAATCTTTCAAATAATGTTTTGATGCATGGAGTTCAAAGCGTAACTGATTTAATGGTTAGACCAGGAATTATTAATTTAGATTTTGCTGATGTTGAAACAGTAATGGCTTCAATGGGCAAAGCCATGATGGGAACTGGCGAAGCAGAGGGAGAAGGAAGAGCAATGAAAGCTGCTGAGATGGCTATTAGCAATCCTTTAATTGATGATTATACTCTTAAGGGTGCAAAGGGTTTATTGGTAAATATTACTGGAGGCGAAGATCTAAAACTTTTTGAAGTTGATGAAGTTGTAAATAAAATAAGAGCAGAAGTTGATGTAGAAGCTGAAGTTATAATTGGAGCAATAACAGATACTTCACTTGAAGGCAGAATAAGAGTTTCAATAGTAGCAACTGCTTTAGATGGACAACAACCTGAGTCAAAATCTGTAATTAATATGGTTCATAGAATACAAAATAGAAATCCAGGTTATTCAGATTTTTCTAATACAGGAAATGCTCAAGCATTTAATTTTTCAAATTCAGTTTCTAGTTCTGCAATTAGTGGAGCAAATGCTTTAAAGCTTGAAAATGAAGTATTAACAGAAAATAGTCCCGAAGTATCTTCATCTGAAATAATGAATGAAGGCAATGAAACAAATCAAGAATTAGAAGTAGAAAATGTTTTAGAGGATAGTTCATTGAATGTAGAAGAAGAGTCTTTTACTAAAGAAGCTCTAAGTGATTTAGATGAAAATAAAGAACCTTCTAATGGTCTAGAAAATTTTGGTTTTGAGGAAGAGACACCAGAATTATTTAACAATGAAGAAGAAAGTACAATTAAGGAATTATCCGAAGCAGAAAATGATGAGAACAGCTCTGATGATGATGATTTAGAAATTCCAGCATTTTTAAGAAGGCAAAAAAATTAATGGTCTTCGAAAAAATAAATGATAGCCACCATAATATCGGAAAAAAAAAAACACTTTCCGGTATTGCTAAATGAAATAATTAGCATTATTACCCCTCAATATGGTGGCACATTTATTGATTGTACATTTGGTCAAGGTGGATATTCAGAAAAAATATTAACTTTTCCTAATACAAATATTATCGCAATAGACAGAGATAAAGATGTATTTGAAAAAGCATTACAAGTTGAAAAAAAATTTAAAGATAGATTTATTTTCAAGAATATTAAATTCAGTCAAATTCAAAATTTGAAGTTAAAGAATGAGAATATTAAAGGTGTTATTTTTGATCTAGGATATTCTTTTAATCAAATTAAAAACCCAAAAAAAGGGCTGTCATTTGAAAGTACTGGAAATCTAAATATGAGGTTAGGGATAAATGAATTTTCAGCTAAAGAAACTATTAATAAATTAAGTCAAAGTGAATTAGAAAAAATATTTAAGTATTTTGGTGATGAGAAAGACAGTAAAAGAATTTCCCATAGAATTATTAAAGAGAGAAAAAAAAAAGAAATAAATACTGAGGATTTAGTTAAGATTATTGAATTATCAAAAAAAAAAAAAAATTACAAAATTCATAGTGCAACTAAAGTTTTTCAAGCACTTAGGATTTTTGTTAATAAAGAAATTAGTGAATTAATTCATGGCCTTATTTGTGCAACTAAATTAGTTAATAAAGATGGTCTAATTGTTGTTGTAACTTTTCATTCAATAGAAGACAAAATTGTAAAATACTTTTTTAAAAGTTTATCTGAAGCTAAAAGTATTTCAAGATATGAACCAAAAAAGGGAGAAAATATTAATTTGTTAAAATTAATTCAAAAAAAACCTATAGTACCTTCACAAGAGGAGATCAAAATAAATCCTCCTTCAAGATCAGCTAAATTAAGATTTGCAATTAAGAAAGAAAATTTTTTTGATTTTAAAACTGATATCTTAGAAAAATTTAAAAATCTAATAGATATTGAAAATTACTCTAATAAGTTATGAAAAAAATAATCATAGTTATAACTGTTTTTTTTTTAATAATAGTTACCACAATTACAAAAAATTCGACTAAAAATTTAGAAAGTAAAATTTTCACAGCCAAAGAAAATATTAATGTTTTACAAGAACAATATGAATTAATTGTCTTAGATTTTAACTTTTTATCAACTCCTCAAAAATTATTAGAGTATCAAGCTAAATACTTTGAAAATGAATTATCTCCAATTGATATTAATGAAATTAAAGAAATAGATCTAAGTACAGATAAGGTAAAAATTTCAAATTTAAATAAAAAAATTATTGAAAATGAAAAAAAATAATCAAGAGAGGTTAGTTTTAGAAAATTATGAAAATGAGTTTTTTTATAAGAAAAAAAAATCTAATCTAAATATTACATTTAATAGAATAGCATTTATTTTTTTTGTTTTTTTAATGATATGCATTATATATTCAATTAAGGTCTTCTATTTAGGAGCTTTAAAATCTAATATTAAAATACAAAAAAACTTAACAATTAAAAAAAATTATCGTTCAGACATTATAGATAAAAATGGAAATTTTATTGCGAAGTCAGTTATAACTCAAACAGCTGGAATTGATCCAAATTTAATTATTGATAAAAAAAAACTTTTAATCAATTTGCAAATAATTTTTCCGGACAAAGATTTTAAAAAAATAAGAGAAAGATTCAAAAAAAAAAAATATTTTCGTTTACAAAGGCAGCTTAATCAAAGTCAAATTGAAAAACTTAATCTCTTAGGAGATAAATCAATAAGATTTGAAGAACAAATTACCAGATTTTATCCTCAAAAAAATTTGTTTAGTCATATCATAGGTCAGATAGATGATGAAAATAATGGAATATCAGGACTTGAAAAATTTTATGATTATGAATTGAAGACACAAAAAGAACCTTTAAGATTAACTATAGATACAGATATTCAATTTTTAATTAGACAAGAGCTTATTAAATTTCAGGAAATTTTTAAAACAATAGGAAGCACATCAATACTTATGGATGTAAATAATGGTGAAATTATTTCAATGGTATCTTTGCCAGACTTTGATCTTAACAAAAGACAAAACATAAAAGATAAAAATTATATAAATAGAGCGACCAAAGGAGTATATGAACTTGGTTCTGTTTTTAAAACTTTTACATTAGCGGCAGGCATAAATGAGAAAGAGGTAGAACCAGATACTTTATTTAAAGATTTGCCCAAAAATATAACTTGTGCTGGAAGACCTATCAGAGAGTATGATAATGAAATTCCAACTGAATTAACAGCAGAAGATATTTTAATAAGATCAGGTAATATTGGATCTGTTAGAATTGCACAAAAAATTGGAATAGATAAATTTAAATCTTTTTTAGAAAAGATAGGCGTTTTAAATAAAATTGATTTTGATATTGAAGAGGTTGGTCAGCCATTACCATTTAAATGGGGTAAGTGCAAATTAGCCACAACTTCCTTTGGTCATGGAATAACTACAACTCCTCTACAATTGGCAAAAGGATATTCAATTATAACTAATGGTGGATACTATATTAAACCAACTTTAATTAAACAAAATATATTGCAAAAAGAAACTAAAAATAAAATTTTAAATGATGGAGTATCAAAAAAAATAAATCCAATTTTAAGAAAAATTGTTTCTACTAAAGAAGGAACTGCTGGATTTGCAAATATTAAGGGATATCAAGTTGGTGGAAAAACAGGTACTGCACAAAAAACTATTGGAGGAGTATATTCAAAAAAAAAAATAAATACTTTTGCAGCTATCTTTCCTACATCTAAACCACAATATGTTTTGATAGTTTTATTGGATGAAACTGAGCCTAACAAAGAATATATTTATAACTATAAAGACGGCTCTGGTTGGAAATACAAAGGAACAGCTTTTAATACTGCTGGATGGACATCTGTGGAGGTTGCTGGCAAAATTATAGAGAAAATTGGACCTATTTTAGCCACAAAATATATCAAAGTTAACTAATTTCATGCGAATAGGTAATTATTTTAAAAATATTAATTCGAAATATAAGAATCACTTATTTTCAGGCTTAAGTTTTAACAGTTCAGATTGTAAAAAAGATTATATTTTTTTTGCTATTAAAGGCAATAATCATGATGGCAATAAGTTTATTGAACATGCAATTAAAAAAGGTGCCAAAACAATCGTATCTAATAAAAAATATGAAGGAATTAAAAATCAAGTTCTCTTTATAAAGTCAATAAATACAAGAAAAACACTAGCTGAGGTTTCATCTAAAGTTTATGAAAAAAAACCAAAAAACTTGATAGCAGTTACAGGGACTAATGGAAAATCTTCAATAGCTAATTTTTATTTCCAAATATTAAAATTAAAGAAAAAAAATGTTGCATCGATTGGAACTTTAGGAATTCATAAAATTTCAAAAAAAATTGAATTACAAAATACAACTTTAGATCCAATACAATTAGGAAAATGCCTGATAAAGTTAAAAAAGGAAAAAATTGATAATGTAATATTAGAGGCATCTAGTCATGGTTTAAAACAAAAGAGATTAGATGGTTTGAAGTTTAAAATAGGAATTTTTACAAATTTATCTCATGATCATCTTGATTATCATAAATCTTTTAAAGATTATTTAGATTCTAAACTATACTTATTTAAAAAATTACTTATGAAAAATTCAAGTATTGTTACAGACTTAGATATTCCTGAGTATAAGAAAATTAAATCTATAGCAAGAAAACGAAAAATAAAGTTAAATACTATATCTAATAAATATGGAGATTTATCGATCATTTCTCATAAATATTTTGGCGAAAAGCAATCTTTAAAAATAAAATATAAAAAAAAGATTTATACCTTTCAAGTAAGCTTGATTGGTAAAATTCAATTAAAGAACCTCTTAATGTCAATGATTGCAGCAAACATGAGTAATATTGATTTTAAAAGTATTATAAGTGTTATTAAAAAAATAAAACCAGTATCCGGAAGATTAGAAAAAATTGGTTTTATAAAAAATAATTCTTCAGTAATTTTAGACTATGCTCATACTCCAGATGCTCTACGTATTTGTCTACAAAATATAAAAGATCAATTCAAAAATAGAAAAGTATCAATTGTCTTTGGATGTGGTGGAAATAGAGATCAATTTAAAAGATCATTAATGGGACGGATAGCTAATGATTACTGTGATAAAATTTATTTAACTGATGATAATCCTAGAAAAGAAAATCCAAAGAAAATTAGACAAAATATAAAAAAAAAAATAGATAATTCAAAATTATATGAGATTCCAAACAGAGAAAAGGCTATTAATCTGGCAATACAAAATCTTTTATCAGGTGAAATCTTAGTTGTAGCAGGAAAAGGTCATGAGAAAATTCAAGACTATGGAAGTTATAAAAAAATTTTTTCAGATAAAGATTGTATAATCAAATATGTTAAGAAAAAAAACAAACTTTTAAAAAATGATCTAAAATTTAATATAATTAAAGAAGCGATTAGAAATAATAATCTTTCTTCAAATACAAAAATTAGAAAGGCGTCAATAAATTCTAAAAATATTAGAAAGAATGATATTTTTTTTGCTATTAAAGGAAAAAAAAATGATGGAAATAAATTTACAAATGAGGCTTTAAATAAGGGTGCAAGTTTAGCTATTGTAAGTAAAATTTACGATTTAAAGAAAAAAAATAAAAAAATTATAGTAAAAAATACTTTAGACTTTTTAACAAAAACCTCAGAAATTATTAGAACAAATTCATCTTCTAAAATCATCGCCATAACTGGAAGCTGTGGAAAAACATCTTTAAAGGAATTACTAAAAGAGACTCTTAGTCAATTTGGAAAAGTAAATTCCTCTCCAAAATCCTTTAATAATAAATACGGAGTTCCATTAAGTCTTTTTAACATGAATTTTGATCATGATTACGGAATATTTGAAGTTGGCATGGATAAAAAGGGTGAGATAGATTATTTATCAAAAATTATAAAACCTGACATTGGTGTAATTACTAATATTTCCTATGCTCATGCAAAAAATTTTAAGAATATTAAACAAATCGCAATGGCAAAAGCTGAGATAATTAATAATATCAATGAAGGTGGCACAATTATATTAAATTCTGATGACCATTTTTTTAATTTGCATAAAAAAATTTCTATTCGAAAAAAGTTAAAAGTTTATACTTTTGGTATCAATAAAAAAGCTCATATTAAATTAAAATTTATTAAAAAAGAAAAAAATAAATTTAAAGTTCATATAATGATAAATAATAAAAAGAAATATTTTTATATTTCGAATAATTTTGAAAATTATATCAAAAATATACTTGGCGTGATTGCTATAATTTCAGTTTTTAAAGATCCCTTAAAACTAGACAAAAATATTTTTTATAAATTTAGAGTGCCAGAAGGAAGAGGAGATATTACTAAAATAAAGTTTAAACAGAAAAAAATCAATCTTATCGATGAAAGTTATAATTCAAATCCACTATCTCTTAAATCAGCTATTGAAAATTTTAATTCTATAAAAACGAAAAATAAAAAATATATGATACTAGGTGATATGCTAGAGCTTGGTAAACATTCTAAGAACTTACATAGAAAGATATCTCCAATCATTAATTCAACACAAATTGATAAGATCAATATATTTGGCAATCATATAAAGGAAACCTTTAAAAACATTAAACCTATAAAAAAAGGTTTAATTTTAAAAGAAAGTTCACAAATAATTGATTTGATTAAAAACAAATTAAATAATAATGATTACTTAATGATCAAAGGATCAAATTCTACTGGACTGAATAAATTTACTAATCAATTAAAAAAAATGCAAAATGCTTTATAGCTTATCAACAAATTTTGTAGAAATATTTACATTTCTTAATGTCTTTCAATATTTGACTGTTAGAACAGGTCTTGCAGTTTTTACATCTATGTTTGTAGTTTTTATTATAGGCACACCCTTTATAAATTTTTTTTCAACTAAACAAATTTTGGATCCCATAAGAGAAGATGGGCCTAGTGAACATATTGTAAAAAAAATTGGCACCCCAACCATGGGAGGAGTATTAATTTTACTAGGACTTATTTCTAGTATTTTGCTATGGGGAGATTTATCTAATTATTTTATTTGGTTTTTAATTTTTATAGTTAGCTCATTTGGTATCCTAGGTGCATATGATGATTATAGAAAAATAAAATATAAAAATTCTTCTGGAGTTTCATTTACATTTAAGATTGTAGTACAAATTTTAATAGCTGTTGTAGGTATAGTTTTTTTAACTTATTTTTCAGATCATTCTAAACTTGAATATTTATATTTTCCATTTTTTAAAAACTTAATTATTAATTTAGGATGGTTTTTTATTCCTTTTTCAGTGTTTATAATAGTTGGTTCATCTAATGCGGTAAACCTAACTGATGGCCTTGATGGTCTTGCTACAGTCCCAGTTATATTAGTTGCTAGTTGTTTTGCATTTATAAGTTATGTGACTGGTAATATAGTTTTTTCTGATTATCTTCACATACCTTACATTGAGGGAATTGGAGAAGTTTCAGTTTTTTGTGGTTCAATAATAGGTTCTTGTTTGGGATTTTTATGGTTTAACGCTCCACCAGCAAAAATTTTTATGGGAGATACAGGCTCACTTGCATTAGGAGGATCTCTAGGATCAGTCGGTATAATTACTAAACATGAAATCGTTTTAGCAATTACCGGAGGATTATTTGTCTTAGAAGCAATTTCTGTAATAGTTCAGGTTGGTTCATATAAACTTACTGGTAAAAGAGTTTTTAAAATGGCACCGATACACCATCATTTTGAAAAAAAAGGCTGGCCTGAATCAACAGTAGTTATCAGATTTTGGATAATATCAATTATTTTAGCTTTGATTGGTTTA
>CACFAF010000012.1 GCA_902564245.1 uncultured Pelagibacteraceae bacterium
TTAGCTATTCCAACCCAGTGTGAAGTTCTAAAGTTTTTTGGAACTGCAGCTTTAATAGCTGGGGAAACTAAACCGCCTTGAGTCATTCCTTTTGCTTTAAAGACACCACATCTTCCAGCATCAGCAGTTATATAAAGGTCAGCAGAAGAATCTGCACCTTCCTCTTCCATTCTTTTTTCTAAAGCTTTTGCTTTACCATTGATTAAATTTACTTTTATTCCTGTTTTAGATTCAAACTTTTTGTAAAGTTCTGCATCCGCTTTATAATGTCTTGCATTAAAAATATTAACTTCTGCAGCTATAACTAAAGTAGAAATAAATGTAAAAAGTACCGTTAAAATTGATATTTTTCCCATTTTCCTTCCTTTTTTTTATATTTATTGAGAATGATAACTATTCTCAATGATAATGATTATCAATCGCAACATTGCCGCACCCTGAAGTTGATTTGGTGCCTATTTCCAATCGCCGATTTTACTAAATAAAAAGTTCCTAAATGCTTGAACTCTTGCTGTATTTTTTAATGATTGAGGGTATACGAAATGGGCTTCTGTAATTGGACCTTCTGAGTTAGGTAAAACCTTAATTAAATTATTAGAATTAGATACTAAATACTCTGGAAGTGCTGCTAAACCAACACCGCTTTCAACAGCTAATAATAGCCCCATTACACTGTTAACTTTCATTATAGATTTTCTTTTTTTTCCATCTTTAATTCCTAATTTAAGTGCCCAGTCAGGATTATAAACTGGAGATGGTGCACCTTTCCCAAAAGATATAAATTTATGTTTATTTAAATCTGAAACTGATTTTGGCATGCCAAATTTTTCTAAATATTTATTAGACCCATAAATATAGTATTTAATATCAACCAATTTTTTTTGAATATAATTAAGTTGTTTTGGTCTTCTCATAAAAATACCAATATCAGCCTGTCTAGTACTCAAATCTAGTTCTTTATCATCAAAAATTAATTCAATTTCAATTTCTGGGTTTAGTTTCATAAATTCTTGAATTCGTGGTGTTAACCAGTGAGTTCCAAAACTTCTTACAGTGGTAATTGTTAATTTGCCACTTGGCTTATTTTTTTGGTCACCTAATGATGTTTCGACTTCTTTTAATTTACTTATTACATCATGAGCAGTTTTAAAAAGGTATTCTCCATTCTCTGTCAATGTCAATCCTCGAGCATGGCGCTCAAAAAGTTGTACATTTAATTCATGTTCTAAAGATTGTATTTGTCTACTGATTGCTGATTGACTTAAATTTAAATTAATTGTTGCGTTAGTAAAACTACCAGCCTCTGCAACAGCATGAAATATTTTTAATTTATCCCAATCCATTATTTATTTAAATTAATTATATATCTTCCAGAAGTTTTTCCCTCTAGCATTTTTGAATATTCCTCTAATAGTTCTTCCAAACCTATTTCTTTTATAGATTTATCTAAAAGATCAAAATTAACTAACTTAGATGCCTCATCCCAAAGAAATTCTCTTCTTTTAATTGATACACTAACAGAATCAATTCCCCAAAGTTTTACACCTCTTATAATGAAAGGCATTACTGTTGTATTAAGTTTTATACTCGAAGCGTTACCACAAGCTGCTACGATTCCATTGGGTTTAACATGTGATAAAATATTTGCTAAGATATTTCCACCAACTGTATCGACTGCTCCATCGTATAAACCTTTATCTAAAGGCCTTGCTTCCTTGTCTAAATCACTTGATTTAATTATGTTTTTTGCGCCTATAGATTTTAAATAATTTTCATTAGGTTTTGAAGTTGCTGCGGTTACATTACAACCCATTTTGCTTAACATCATTACAGCAATACTTCCAACACCACCTGATGCGCCAGTAACAACTACATCATTTACTTTTTCACCCAATAACAACACCTCTCTAGTTTGTTTTGTTGTAAATGCACATTGAATAGCAGTTAACCCAGCGGTTCCCAACATCATTGCTTGTCTTGTAGTAATATTTTTTGGTTTTTTAACTAAAAAATCCGAACTAACTTTTGCATATTGAGAATATCCTCCATAATAAATTTCACCTACTCTCCAACCTGTTTGAATTATTTCATCTCCTTCTTTAAATTTATCACTTTTACTTTCAACTACTTTTCCTGAAAAGTCTATTCCAGGGATATGAGGGAACTCTTTTACTAATCTCGCACCATTTTTTAAAATTAATGCATCTTTAAAATTTAAACTTGAATAATCAACTTTAACTAAAACATCTCCATGTTTTAAAAAACTTTTATCTATTTCTTTAATTTCTCTTGAAAATTTCTCGCCCTCTTGATTAAGTAATATAGCTTTAAATTTTTCTGACATAACAATAAAGGAATATAGTCTAGATTTATTTGCTAATAAATCTTAAATATCTATTTTGACAACTTAAATCTTCTTTAAATTTTCCTAAGTAGTAATTTGTAACAGTTGTAGCTTGCTCTTTTTTTATTCCTCTCATTGTCATACAATGGTGCGTTGAATCTATTGAAACTGCTACACCCTTAGCATTTAATGAGTCCATTAATGTATTAGCAATTTGCATAGTTAATCGTTCTTGTGTTTGAAGTCTTTTTGAGAATACCTCTACAACTCTTGCGAGTTTGCTTAATCCAACTACTCTATCGTTAGGAATGTATGCAACGTGAGCTACTCCAATTATTGGTGCCATGTGATGCTCACAATGACTTTGTACTGATATATTTTTTTGAATAACCATATCATCATAACCTTCA
Organism: uncultured Pelagibacteraceae bacterium; assembly: GCA_902564245.1. Classification (GTDB taxonomy): domain Bacteria; phylum Pseudomonadota; class Alphaproteobacteria; order Pelagibacterales; family Pelagibacteraceae; genus Pelagibacter. The sequence continues at coordinate 2,755 of CACFAF010000012.1, forward strand.
ACATCTCCAAAAGTTTTTTCTAAAATTTTTTTTGGATCCTCGTTATACCCTTTAAAATATTCTTTAAATGCTTTAATTACTCTCTTTGGAGTTTCTATTAGACCTTCTCTTGAAGGGTCTTCACCCATCCATTTCAAAATTTTTACAAATGCCTCTTCAGCCTCTTTTTCAGAAATTTGATTTTGCAGATTTTTATTGTTTTCGTTTTTTACTAATTTCATCGTGATGGTTATATATATAAATGCTATTTTTTAAAATATTATTATATTCCTGAATATGTTACATAATACAATATAATGTTTAAAAAAAGAGAAAATGTCGCTGATATAGAGGAGGGAAACCTTTTATCACCTAAATTTGATAATGATGGATTAATTCCTGTTGTTACAACATGCATAAATACCAAAGAAATATTAATGCATGGATATATGAACGTGGAAGCACTCAAGCTGACTATTGAAACAAAGGAAGCACATTATTGGAGCAGATCGAGAAAACAGATTTGGCATAAAGGAAAAACAAGTGGCTTTGTTCAAAAAGTAAAGGAAATTAGAATCGATGATGATCAAGATTCAATTTGGTTAAGTGTAGATATAGGTGATGGTGCAAGTTGTCATGTTGGTTATCGATCATGCTTTTATAGATCAATACCTTTAGGTAAAATTGATAATGCTAGACAAATAGAAATGAAATTTGAAGAAAACGAAAAAAAGTTTGACCCAAAAAAAGTTTATAAAGACGAACCGAATCCAACAAAAATTTAATGTCTGAAAAACAAAAAAATGTTTTGGGCGAAGATTTGGAAGAGTGTTCTAAAGATCCTCTAACTGGTTGGTTTAGAGATGGATGTTGCAATACAGATGAAAATGATCATGGTTTACATACTGTTTGTGTAAAAGTTAATAATGAATTTTTAGAATGGTGTAAACAAGCAGGAAATGATTTAATTACTCCTCATCCTGAATTTGGTTTTCCAGGACTAAAAGATGGAGATAATTGGTGTGTATGTGCAGGATGGGTTGCCAAAGCAATTGAAGCTGGTAAAGGATGTTCTGTTTATTTAAAAAAGACTCACGAAAACACTCTTAAAGTAGTCCCTATTGAAAAATTAAAAAAATTAGCTATAGACCTTTCTTAACTACATATTCCCATATTTAGGTCCTCCTCCTCCTTCAGGAGTAACCCAATTAATATTTTGTGAAGGCTCCTTGATATCACAAGTTTTGCAGTGAATACAATTTTGTGAATTTATGACAAACTTTTTTAAATTATTTTCTACCTGAATTTCATAGACTCCTACTGGACAATATCTTTGTGCGGGTTCATCAAATTTTTCTAGTGTATAACTTATTGGTAGATTGTGATCTTTTAATTTTAAATGTACAGGTTGATTATCAGCATGATTAGTTCCTGTAAGATATACAGAACTAGTTTTATCAAAAGTTATTATATTGTCTGGTTTTGGATATTCTATTTTAGGCATTTCGTTTGCAGGTTTTAAAGATTCGTGATCAGCATGTTTGTGTTTAAGTGTAAATGGTAATTTTCCTCTAAATAGAATTTGATCAATACCTGTAAAAATTATTCCTAAAATTAAACCCCAACTAAAGCTTGGTTTAACATTTCTTGCTGCATACAATTCTTCGTAAACCCAACTTTTTTTAAATTTATCCTCATAAGAGGATAAACTTTTATTTTCTTTAAAATTTTCTAATATTGTTTCAGCTGCTATCATTCCACTTTTCATTGCTGTATGAGAGCCTTTAATTTTTGGCATATTTAATGTTCCTGCATCACAACCTACTAGTAATGCTCCTGGCATATACATTTGGGGTAAACTTTGAATACCTCCTTCAATAAGAGCTCGAGCTCCATAAGAGATTCTTTTTCCTCCTTCAATTATTTTTTTAATTGCGGGATGAGTTTTAAATCTTTGAAATTCATCAAAAGGTGATAAGTGTGGATTTTTATAGTCCAACCCTATCACATAACCTAAGAAAATCTGCTTATTTTCAGCATGATAAACAAAACTTCCACCGTAAGTATTCTTGTCTAATGGCCATCCAGCAGTATGCATTACCAAACCTTCTTCATGTTTTTTTTCATCAATTTCCCATATTTCTTTAAAACCTATTCCATATTGCTGAGGATTTTTTCCTTTATTTAATTCAAACTTATTAATCAATTCTTTTCCTAAGTGTCCTCTACATCCTTCGGCAAAAACTGTTACTTTTGCATGTAACTCCATTCCTGGTTCAAAACTATCTTTCTTGTTTCCATCTTTATCAAGACCCATATCTTGCGTAGCGACTCCTTTGACTGAACCATCATCATTATATAAAATTTCACTTGCAGGAAAGCCTGGAAATATTTCTACACCTAAAGCTTCAGCTTGTTCAGCTAACCATCTACATAAATTAGCTAAACTGATTATATAGTTTTTGTGATTTTGTTGAACTTTAGGAAGTAACCAGGTTGGCCAACTCAGTGCTTTTGTTTTTCCTAAAAAAAGAAATTTTTCTTTAGTAACTTTTGTTTTAATTGGTGCATTTAATTCTTTCCAATTAGGAATTAATTCGTCTAAAGCTTTAGTTTCAAAAACATTACCTGATAAAATATGCGCACCTACTTCAGATGCTTTTTCTAAAAGGCAGACATTAATATCTGGGTTCAACTGCTTAAGTTTAATAGCAGTTGAAAGACCTGATGGTCCACCACCTACGATGACTACATCGTATTCCATCACTTCTCTGGACATAATATTATTTTTTTACAGTATTTGTTATGTTTGTATAGTGTTTAATTTGTTCAATTCTTCTAAAAATTGAGGAAGAGCTTCGAACAAATCAGCTTCTAAGCCATAATCGGCAACACTAAATATTGGAGCTTCACCATCTTTGTTGATAGCTACAATAATTTTGCTCTCTTTCATTCCAGCTAAATGCTGAATTGCTCCAGAAATACCAACTGCGATATAAAGATCCGGTACTACGACTTTTCCTGTTTGTCCAACTTGATGATCATTTGTAATATATCCAGCGTCTACAGCTGCTCTAGATGCTCCAATCGCTGCGTTTAGTTTATCAGCAATTGCTGTGATTAGTTTAAAATTATCTCCACTACCCATTCCTCTTCCTCCAGATATTACAACTCTAGCAGTTCCAAGTTCAGGTCTATCTGATTTAACTTCTTCTCTTTTTATAAATTTAGTTATATCTAAAGCCTCACCTTTTTCAGCTTTTACAATTTCAGCAGAGCCTCCATCAGTAGGTGCTGGATCAAAAGATGTTGGTCTAATCGTTATACATTTTTTTTTATCTGTACTTTTTACTGTTGCAAATGCATTCCCTGCATAAATTGGTCTTAAAAAAGTATCAGCCGAAATTACTTTAATAATATCACTTACTTGAGATGTGTCTAATAGAGCTGCAATCCTCGGCATTAGATTTTTACCAAATGTATTAGCTGAACAAACAATATGAGAATAATTTTCAGAATTTTTTATTACAGCTGGAGTAAAATTCTCAGCTAAATAATTTTCATAAATTACATCATCTATGTGAATTACTTTTTTTACATTAGGCACCTCAGATACAGATTTTGCTACAGTTTCACAAGAATGTCCGATTACTAAGACATGTAAATCTTCATCAATTTGTGATGATGCTGTAATAGCGTTCAAAGTAAATGGTTTTAACTCTTTATTGTTATGTTCTGCTATTAGTAGTACTGACATTATATTACTTTTGCCTCATTTTTTAATTTTTGAACAAGTTCTTCAACATTAGCAACTTTAATTCCAGCTTTTCTCTTTGGTGGCTCTTCAACTTTAATTTGTTCTATTCTTGGTTTTGTATCAACTCCTAGATCAGATGCATTGATTTGTTCCAAAGGTTTTTTCTTTGCTTTCATTATATTTGGTAATGAAGCGTATCTTGGTTCATTTAACCTAAGATCGCACGTTACTATTGATGGTATGTTTGTTTCAATAGTTTCTAAACCTTCATCAACTTCTCTTGTTACTTCTAAAGATTTTTCTTTGACTTCAATTTTTGATGCGAATGTTGCTTGTGGCCAATTAAGTAATGCAGCTAACATTTGACCAGTTTGGTTACAATCATCGTCAATTGCTTGTTTTCCCATAAATACTAAATCTGGTTTCTCTTTTTCTACAATTTTTTGTAAAATTTTTGAAACAGCTAACGGTTCAATTATACCGTCAACTTTAACATGAATTCCTTTATCAGCTCCAACAGCTAATGCTTTTCTAACTGTCTCTTGAGCTTTATCTTCACCAATTGTGACTGCAACAACTTCTTTAGCTTTGCCAGTTTCTTTTATCTTAACAGCTTCTTCAATTGCGTTATCATCTGGAGGGTTGGTTGACATTTTAACATTTTCAGTCACAACGCCAGTACCATCTTCTTTAACTCTTACTTGTACGTTGTAATCAATAACTCTTTTAACTGCTACTAAAATTTTCATTATGCTCTAAGTAAATCATTTTTTGGATCGTAAGGACTTTCATCTAAAATAGTAGCATCATACATTTTTCCTAGAATATCAATTTTCAATTTTTGTCCTGTTGTCGCAATCTCAGGCCTAACCATACCCAAAGCAATTGACTTATTTAATCTAAATCCAAAATCACCTCCAGTAGCCCTTCCAACAACTTTTCCATTATCATATATAGGATTATTACCAAGAACATCAGCGTCATTTACGTTATGCACCTCAAGAGTCACAAGTTTATTGTTGAAACCTTTTTCTCTCCATTTGTTTAAGGCTTCTAAACCTATAAATTTTCCTTTATTTGGATGTATAAATCTATCTAAACCGGATTCGTATGGAGAGTATTCAATAGAAAGTTCTGTACCAACCAATTTATAAGATTTTTCAACTCTCAAACTATTCATGGCTCTTATTCCGTAAGGCTTTAGACCTAAATCTGTACCAGCTTCCATAAGTTTATCAAAAATATGATTTTGATACTCAATTGGATGATGTAATTCCCAACCTAATTCTCCTACAAAATTAACTCTCATAGCATTCACAGTAGCATTTCCTATATCTACATTTTTTGCACTCAGCCATTTAAAATTTTCATTTGAAAAATCATCATTTGAAACTCTTGTCATTAATTCTCTAGCCTTAGGACCTGAAACAACCAAAACACCCATGCTATTTGTTAAATTTTCAAACTGAACACTGCCATCTTTAGGCATCCACTTTAATATCCAGTCATGATCTAATCTTTGAAAAGCACCAGCAGATACTAAATAAAAACTATTTTCAGATTCTTTCATTATAGTAAATTCTGAATGAACTCCACCTTTTGTATTAAGAGCGTGGCATAAATTAATTCTTCCAATTTTTTTTGGAAGTTTGTTAGCAACTAAATAATCTAAAAATTCCTCAGCACCTTGTCCTTTTATTCTACATTTAGCAAAAGCTGACATGTCTAATAAACCAACATTTTCTCTTACATTTTTGCACTCTTTTTCTACGGCTTTAAACCATTTTGATCTTCTAAATGACCAGTCATCTTTTTGTTCCATTCCATCTGTTGCGAAAAAATTCGGTCTCTCCCATCCAAATTTTTGACCAAATACAGCACCGAGTTTCTTCATTCTATCATAACAAGGAGCTGTTCTTAAAGGTCTTGCTGCTCCTCTTTCTTCATCTGGATAATGAATAATAAATACATTTCTATATGCTTCTTCATTTTTTTCTTTCAAATAAGATTTTGAACAGTAGTCTCCGTATCTTCTTGGTTCAACTCCAAGCATATCAACAGTTGGTTCTCCATCAACTATCCATTCTGCTAGTTGCCATCCTGCTCCACCTGCAGCAGTAATTCCAAAACTATGTCCTTCATTAATCCAAAAATTCTTTAAACCCCAAGCTGGTCCAACAATTGGATTTCCATCTGGAGTATAACATATTGCACCATTATAAACTTTTTTAACTCCTACTTCAGCGAATGCTGGAACTCTATGATATGCACCTTCTATATGAGGCTCTAATCTTTCTAAATCTTCTTGAAATAACTCGTATTCAGAATCTTTTGAAGGACCATCTACATAACAACATGGTGCCCCATCTTCATATGGTCCTAATATAAACCCACCTGCTTCCTCTCTCATATACCATCGGCTATCACTATCTCTCAATACTCCCATTTCTGGTAAACCTTCTTTTTTTCTTTTTATTATTTCTGGATGAGGTTCTGTAACAATATATTGATGTTCGACAGGTATAACTGGAATGTCTAATCCAACCATTTTTCCAGTTTGTCTTGCAAAGTTTCCTGAACATGAAATAACATGCTCACACTCAATTGTTCCTTTATCGGTTTCAACAACCCATCCATCTTTAGTTTGTTTAATTCCTGTAACATTTGTGTTTCGGTAAATTTCTGCTCCTCTATTTCTTGCCCCCGTTGCTAAAGCTTGAGTCAAATCTGCTGGTTGAATATAGCCATCCTCTGGATGTTGAATAGCTCCAACTAAATCTGATGTATTGCATAATGGCCAAATTTCTTTTACTTGGTTAGGTGTTAAAAATTTTACATTAACTCCAATGGTTTGAGCTACGCCAGCATATTGATGATACTCATCCATCCTATCTTTTGTGCTTGCTAATCTAATATTTGATACAACACTAAATCCGACATTTTTTCCAGTTTCTTTCTCTAAAGTTTTATAAAAATCTACAGCATATTTATGAAGTTGCCCAACAGAGTAACTCATATTAAAAAGTGGTAACAAACCAGCTGCATGCCAAGTAGATCCAGAGGTTAATTCTTTCCTCTCTACCAAAACAACATCTGACCAACCTTTTTTTGCAAGATGATAAAGAGCACTAACTCCAACAACTCCACCACCAATTACAACTACTTTAGTTTTAGATTTCATAAAAGCGATTCCTACTAAATTTTTTTTACTACTTAAACAAAAATATATCTTATATTGATGAACCTAAAGATACAGGCTGAGAAACTGCTGTTGTTAACCAGCAATCCTTTAATGGTCCATCTGAATTGTATTTCTCAACCATCCATTTAAATTTATAGTAGTTTTTTCCTTCACCTAAGATAGTTACCTCATAAGAAGCCAGGGAATCTGTTATTTTTATCTCAACAATGTTGTGGTCAATATGGTTTAAAAGCATTTTGTATGATTCGCCGCTTAATAATGTCTTGAACCTCTCTAAAGGACCAGTAAATTTTTTATTATTTGGGTGAGCAAATTCCCAAGTTTGTTCAATACCAGCATTTTTAAAAGGATCATCATTATTTTTTAGACTTCTTAATTGGATTTTTACCACTTGATATGGCTCAATTCCGTTATTAGGTTTAATTACATCAGCTCTAGTTGTTACGATAAACATGATGGCAAAAATAAAAATCAGTATTAAATAAATCAAACCATACAAGAAGTATTTAAAATATTTTTTCATAAACTTAATGCTGTATTCTTAACATCTTCTAAAAATTTTTTTCTTTTTTTTTCTGAGACAAATGGTACCGCAAAATATCTCTTATAAATCACATTTGTTATTCCACATATATTAAACACTCCCCTTCTTAATCTTTTTGTAGGCATATTTAAAAAAAAGGTCCTTATAGCAAATTGTGGCGATCCATAGGTACAGAAGACAATTGCTCTTTTTCCTTTAAGATTACCTATAGGATATCCATAATTTCCAAATAATTTTTTAAATCTAAATGCCCATGGTGGCGCTAAAACTTTATCAATCCAACCTTCAACAATTGCTGGCATTCTAAAATTCCATATTGGTGCGATCAAAACTATAATATCTGATTTTTCTATTCTTTTTTGATGATCAATTACAACTTGATCTGGTTCTTCACCTTCATAGACTGGATTAAATTTTTCTTTATATAAATCTATACAATCTACTTCATTTCCATTTTCATTTGCTGTTTTAATAAAAGTATCCCTTATTGCTGCGTTAAAGGATTTTTCATTATAATGTCCATATACTAAAAAAATTTTTTTCATTTATTCCATATATTGTCTAATTTTTTCTCTCTTCCACAAGCTTTCTTATATCTAAGATAATTTAAAAATTTTTTTTTATAATAATCTTGATGATAATTTTCAGCCTTATAGAATTTATCAAATTTTATTACATAAGTTACAACTTTTTTATCAAACTTTTTTTCAATTTTTTTCTTACTCTTGTTAATTAACTTTCTTTGTTCATTATCTTTAAAAAAAGCAACAGATCTATAGCTATAACCCTTGTCACAAAATTGGCCTACAGCATCAAAAGGATCAATATTAATCCAAAAATGTTCTAATAATTTATTATAGCTAGTTATGTTTTTATCATAGATTATTTCTATTGTTTCGAAATGCCCAGTATCTGAATAAGTAACTTCTTCGTAAGTTGGATTTTTAGTTTTACCTCCAGAATATCCTGAAATAACTTTAGATACTCCATCAAATTTCTCAAAAGATTCTTCCATACACCAAAAGCAACCTCCAGCAAAATATGCTTTTTCTAGATCTTCAGCAAATATAGATGTGTTAAATAAAAAAATTAAAAATAAAATTTTTTTCACTTAATCCTTTAAAACAGGAAATACAGGATTAGAATTTTGAAATAATTTTTGGTATTCTTGTTTAATACATTTATTTTCTATATATTTTATATTGGCAGCTTCAGAAATTTTTTTTGCCACTTCATTTTGAATTCCGTATTGTAACCACAAAGTTTTTGCTCCAATTTTAACTGCTTCCTCAGCAAAAACCGGTGTTTCTTCAGACGGTCGAAATACATCAACTATATCTATCTTTTCAGAAATTTTTTCTAAACATTCAACTACAACTTCTCCATTTATTTTTTCTCCTGCAGCAAAAGGGTTTACTGGTATTACTTTATACCCAAATCCTTGCATATATTTCATAACCACATTAGCAGGTTTTCTTTTTAAGTTTTTAGGATCCTCACCTTTTTTTTCAGAACTCACTCCAATCATTGCAATTGTTTTGGAATTTTTAAGAATTTCTTTTATTTGGTCATCACTCATTTATTTTTCCATTTTGGTTTTCTTTTTTCTAAAAAGGCAGATATTCCTTCATGAGCGTCTCTGGCCATCATATTTAAAGTCATCATCTTGCTTGTGTATAAATATGCTTTTCTTAAAGGCATTTCTAATTGTTTGTAAAAGGCTTGTTTTCCAATTTTTATAGTTAGATTTGATTTAGAAGCAATTTTTTTTGCTACCTTCAAAACTTCATCATTTAATTTTGATTTTGAATAATGTTCATTAATCAAACCTATTTCTTTAGCATAGTTAGCTTTTATTGGTTCGCCAGTTAAAAGCATTTTCATCATTCTTTTTCTGTGAATCTTTCTACTAACCGCAACCATGGGTGTGCTACAAAATAATCCTATATTAACACCAGGTGTAGCAAACATTGTATCGCTAGTACTATATGCTAAATCACAACTAGCAACTAATTGGCATCCTGCCGCATAAGCTGCGCCATGTACTTTAGCTATAACTGGTTTTCTTCCTTCAACTATTTGAATCATAACCTTTGAGCAGAGATTAAATAATTTTAAATATTTAGATCTTTTTTTTAAACTTTTTACCTCTTTTAAATTATGACCTGCACTAAATCCCTTTCCTGCACCCTCTAATATTATTACTTTGGTTGAATTATCTTTATCAAGTTTTTTAAAAGCTTTTAAAATTTCTCTTAAAGTTTTAAAAGACAATGAATTATAGGTCTTAGGGTCATTTAAAATTATTTTTTTAATTCCTGATCCTAAACTTTTTACTAAAATATTCATAAATATTATAATTTTTCTCCATCAAAAACTGGAATATTCTTATATTCAAAAGTATCAATATTGTCGATACAAGCGACATTATATTCATAGTTTTTTGGATTAGTATATGACCTGTGGTGAGTGTAAATACCACAATTTTTACAAAAAAAGTGTTCAGCAAGGTGTTTTTTTCCAAATTTATAAATTTTTAATTGATCGTGTCCTTTTATAATTTTTAAATTTTCTAATTTTATCTTTGCCATTATATATCCACGCCGCTTACATAAAGAGCAATTACACCTTACTAATTCCTCCACACCATTTTCTAGTTTAAGTTCAATATAAACTTTTTTACAATGACAAGTTAATATTTCTATTTTATTCACTAGATTTATCTTCTTATTTTATTTTCATATTTTTTTCTCATCTTTTGCAAATTAAGCAAATATTCGTCTCTGATCTTTGATATCTCTGCCACAGATTTTCCTCTAGCTTGTTTTTTGGTTCCAGTGATTACTCTATTTGTAAGTTTATTTGAAAGCCTTGGAGCTTTTAATTTAGTCCAAGGTAATTTTAAAGCTGGGCCAAACTGTTCTAACATATGTTTCATACCTGCATTTCCTCCAGCTAAATGAAAAGTCAAAAAAGTTCCCATCAATGACCATCTCATGCCTGGACCATCTTCTATCGCTCTATCTAAATCTTCAGTAGATGCATAGCCTTCATTTACTATATGTAGCGCTTCTCTCCATAGTGCTTCTTGCAGTCTATCTGATAAGTACCCTGGTAACTCTTTCTTAATCATTATTGGATTCATAGAAACTGACTTGTAAAATTTATAAGCTTTTTTTAAAAAAATTTTCTTAGTTTTTTTGCCAGGAACAATTTCGACAGCAGGAAGCATATAAACAGGATTAAATGGATGACCTATAATTGTTCGTGATGGATTTTGGCATTTAGAAAAAATTCTTGATGGTAACAACCCAGAAGAGCTTGAAGAAATTATTACATTAGGTTTTGAAGATTTTCCTATTATTTCCATTAATTTCGTCTTTAATTTATAATTTTCTGGAGCACATTCTTGAACAAAATCTGCTTCTTTTAAAGCTTCTTGGATAGATGTTACATATTTAAAATTTTTTAGTTTAAGTTTTTTTTTATTAAAAAGTTTTCTTACATAAGGCCAAGTTCTTTTTATTTCTTTGATTATTTTTTTTTTTAATCTTATATCTTTGTCGTAAGCTATGACTTTTTTATTATGAGCCAAAAATCTTACAATCCATCCGAAGCCAATAACACCTGTTCCAATGACAGCAATTTTTTTAATCATTTAATCTGCTAGACCGTCTGATCTTGCTATATTTCTCTCTAAATGTATTGGTAAAACTTTTCCATAAATTGCTTTTGAATGTTCTGGGGTATTTACTCTCCAAGGGTCCAGGACATAAGCAGGTATACACATGTATCTTGATTGTTGGCCTTCTATTTTTGTAACTCTGTGTAAAGTAAATCTTCCTTTAAATATCTGTAAGTCACCTGGTTCTAATTTTAGTTGTTTAACTCTTGATCTGTCACCATTTAAAACTTTTTTAACTTCTTCAAAATTTTCATTTCCTGGTTCTCGAATATTTGGACAATATTCAAATACTCCACCTTTCTCTGGTTTTTGAATCATTAAACTCAAAGTAAATTCGCAGCTATCAAAATGCCAAGGTAGAATTCCTTCCGGCTTCATAACATTATAAGCATGACAAGCTAATGGATCTGCCCATCTATAAATTGGAGAAACTCCTAAACATGCAGATACAAAATTTAAAAGTTCATCTGTTTCATAAAGGTATTTCATTTCAGAATTTTTAGGAAAGCAATCTGAATTTAAATATCCATTATATCTATTCATGAAAGTTCTTTTTGGATGATCTTTTGGTAAACTTAAATTATCTTCAGCATATAAATAAGGATTAATACTTTCCTTAGACATATAAACTTCATCCAATTGTTTTTCTAATTCTGTATTCATTATTTCCAATGATTTTGGTAAAATAAAATTAGGAATAGTTGAACAGCTAAATTTATCTAGCTCTTCTTTACATTTTTTAATTAAGTTTTTAATTATTGGAGAATTTAAGTCATAGATTGGATATCTTTTTAAATTAACTATCGACTTAAGTCTTTTATTCACTTCAGTTCTCCATCCTCACGCATTTTGGCTCTAATTTTAGTTGCTGAAATTTTTTGTATTTCTTCAGGCATAACTATTTCCTCTATTTTGTAACCAACACCTCTTCCATAACAAATGTTAGTTATATTTGGTACTAAAATAACTTTAAATCTACCTTCGTATTTTGGATTCAATCTTTCTTCTATTTTTTTTTTCACTGTTTCAAAATCAAATGGATTATCATCTACTCCTTGAACATCTCTTATTTGAATACACACTTGACCTGTCTTTTTTATTATTTCTTCAAATAAAGCATAATGACCGTCATGAAAAGGCTGCCATCTTCCAAGCATTTGAGCTGTCGGTTTTTTATTATCCCATTGATAAGACATTATTTTATATCCTCCTTAATTTTAGATGCCCACAATTTAGCATCTTGTGTGGTAACATGAAAATTAAATTTTTCAGGTTTTACAAACATTTGATTTGTATCTTCAAATCTTCCTTCTTTAATTGTGTCTACCCAAATAATATAATCTGCTGGAAATAATTTTCTTGCTTCTGGAGTTGGACAAATAAAATCAGCTAAAACGTTATTTCCCTCAATTTTTAATTTTAAGGCGTGTTCTGCCATTCTTTTAGCTTGTCTTTTTCTTCCTTCTTCTGAAAAATCCCAATCATTTGCAGCTTTTCTTATTTCATCTGCATTCAACCTTTTACATTCAATTAATTTAGCTAGCTCATTAGCTAAAGTTGTTTTACCTGCTCCAGGTAATCCCATTACTAAAATTATTTTCATTATATATCTTCTAAAGGATGATGAGACATAAGTTCAAGATTATTTTCTCCAACTAAATATTGTTGTTCAAGTTTTACGCCCTCTTTGCCTCCTACTTTGCCAATATAACTCTCAAGTGTAATTGTCATTTTTTTTTCAAAATGACCTTCTCTTTGTCCACCATCTGTTGGATATTTTATTTGTGGCCACTCATCACAAAGACCTATTCCATGAAGCATACATGAATATCTATTTCCATAATATTGCTCAGGTAATTTCCAAGATTTTTCAGTAAACTCTTTAAACGTTGTTCCATTTTTAATTAATCTATAGTTATGATCTATTTGTTCTACAGCCATGTGATATAATTCTTTTTGCTTGTCATTAAATTTGTGTCCTTCAACAAATGTTCTAGATATATCTGCACAGTACCCATAAGGTCCAACCATATCTGTGTCGAAGGATACTATTTCACCACTTTGAATTACTTTGTTGCTACTTTCTTGCATCCAGGGATTTGTTCTTTCTCCTGAGGATAAAATTCTACACTCAATCCATTCTCCACCATGCTCAATATTTGTTTTGTGTAAAATAGACCAAAGTTCATCTTCGGTCATGCCAGCTTTCAATTCATTGCGCATTTTCGTAACACCAATTTCTGCAACATTGATTGCAGCTTTCATACATTTTAATTCTTCTGTTGATTTAATTACTCTTGCTTGTTCTAGTATTAGCTTTGCATCTACTACTTCAATGCCTGCTTTATTTAAAGTTATAACTGCTGGACCATTAATAACATCAATGGCTATTTTTTTACTTTTAAAATACGAATTTGATAAATCTTTAACTTCATTAACCCATTTTTCTAACTGTAAACTGGCTTGATCCCCATTACTAAAATAATCCCAAGTAATTGCTGGTCTTATTTCATCTATTAAATTTAGATGCTTAGATAATATTTCACAATTAAAATACTCGTAAAGTATTGTCGGTCCACTTACCGGAATAAAACAATATCTTGTAAGATTATGCATATTGTAAACACTCATATTTACAGTATCTAAAGCATATCTAATATTTACTGGGTCAAACAAAATACATGCTTCTAAATTATTTTTTTCTAATTCTTTTTTAACTCTATCTAACCTGTATGATCTAAGTTTTTTAAAATCAATATCATCTTCACCTAATCTTTTTTTAGTTATAAAATTTGTTTCAGGTTTTTTATTTGGTACAATTTTTCTATTAAATTTCATATTTAAACTATATTAGTTGCTACCCATTTATGAAAGTGATGTGTTGGATTATCCATAACAGGTGAAAAATTTCCTCCGTTGTAAGACGGTGAATTTCTTCCTTCTTGCATACCTTCAATTATGCCAACGTCTTCTGCCTGAACACTTTTCCAAAGTTTATGATTTTGTTTTCTTAAGGATTTATATTTTTTTGAATTAGCCGCTTTTTTTCCAACATAATAAATTTCCATATGTTCTTTAGTAAATTTATGATCGACTGGTTCGAGCCAGTACGCGTAAAAATGATCTTTATGAATTCCTAACATAACGTTAGGAAATAAAGCTACATATTCTGCTATATTTTCTCTATCTTTTGGCCAATTTGGAAACGTAGGAAATTTTTCTTTTCCTTTAAATCTTGGATTATAAACTTTAGTTCCCTGTCCAGCAAAACGGTTTGGTAGTCCTTGAATATGATAATGATCGCTTATCTTTGAGTATGAATTTAAACCGGGGTGTACCCATGGTAAATGATAACTTTCACAATAATTCTCTATTGCAAATTTCCAATTACATTTAGCATTCAAGTTAAAATATCCAAAATCATTTGAATAAACTATTAATTTTCTATCTTTTTCTGGCCAGAATTTTTCCCACCTGTCACTTAATGGTTTTATATATCTTTCAAAAGAAATCTCATTTTCACTTATATTTACAAAAATCATATCAAGCCAAATGTAGGATCTAATTTCTTTTAAATTACTTTTTGATTTGTCAAATTTTTTACACTCGTGTTTATTCATTCCTCCTACATGTGGGGTTGCAACAAGTTTTCCTGACATATCATACGACCAGGAGTGATAAGGGCACCTTATGACATTTTTAATTTTACAGTCCTTTTGTAAAATTTTATATCCTCTATGACTACACACATTATGAAAAACTCGTATTTTATTTTGTTTATCTCTTAATATAATTATTGGAATGCCTAAAAGATCAAAAGTTTTTGCATCACCTATTTTTGGTAAAGAACTTGCAACGCCTATTACTACCCACTTATCTTCAAATAATTTTTTTCTCTCAAGTTGCGTATATTTTTCACTTGTATAACATTCGTTTGGCAAACCATGAGATTTTTCAATTGAGTTATTTACAACATCTAATTTTTTTTTCTGGATAATGCTATATATTTCAGACACTATTTAATTACCTCGTAGAGACCAAGCCAAGCATTTACATCTTTGCTTGCTATGTAGTCTGATTTAAAAAATTCTATTTCCTTCCACCTGTTATCTTTATTTAATTGTGTAATTTTTTTATCAAAACCATATTCTTCATGAATTCCTTCATTTATAGTAAAACAAATAAATCCTTTATTTTTTGTTATTCTTATAAATTCATCTAGTGCAGGAGGTTTTACATGGCCAAAAGTGAATGTTCCTACACACATAACAGCATCAAATGTATTATCTTCTTCTTGGATAGGTTTATTTAAATCTACTTTTTCTAATTTTTGATAAAGACCTTGTGGGACTAAATCTAAAAGTTTTTGAGATAGATCTGCTCCATAAAAATTATTGTAACCATACTTTTTCAGTTCAACAGCAACCAACCCTGTACCACAACCAGCATCATAAATTTTAGCATCTTTATTATCATTATGTTTTATAAAAACTTCTGAAGTTTCTTTTGGACCTGTATAATTCCAATCAACCATATCTTTATCGTACTTATTTCCTTTGCCCCACTCATCATAATATTTCATAACCTCTTCAGTTTTTTTTAATTTATAAATTGGAACTTTGTTACCTACGTCTTTTTGCGCCATTAGCTTCTCATTTTTTGTCCACTTGGGTCGTAAAGAGGATCTTTGATTATTGAACAATTAAACATATCTCCATTAATTTCAACTTGAATACCTTTTCCAGAATTTAGCTCTTTTGTATCCAAATATGAAAAAGCAACACTTTTATTAACAAAATGAGCAAACCCTCCAGATGTGATATATCCGATGCTTTTATTACCCTTCATAACTGCTTCATTATAAGTTACATCTATATCATTTGTCTCTACAACAAGTGGTACTAATTTGTTTTGACTATCATCTTTTTTGGCTGAATCTTTTCCAATAAATTCTTTGTTCCAATTAATAAATATATCTAGTCCTGTTTCTTTTGGTGTAAAATCAGGCCTATAATCAAGAGTCCATGCTCCCCAATTTTTTTCTAATCTCATTGACATCAATGCTCTTGATCCAAAAGGCTTAACATTAAATTCTTTTCCAGCCTCAGTTATTTCTTCATACAACTTAATAAGAAAATGTGGAGCAACATAGATTTCGTAACCTAATTCTCCAGTAAATGATATTCTATTAACTATAGCCGGTACCCCTGCAACATACATTTTTCTAGAGTCTCTGAATTTAAATTTATCATTTGATACATCTTCTCTAACAATTTTTTGAAGTAAATCTCTAGATTTAGGCCCTGCAATTCCCATACCATGAAACTCATCAGATCTATTTTTATAAGTTAAGTTGAACTTACTCATATGAGTTTCAAACCATCTTCTGTGCATTTCTTGTGCAGCTCCTGAACCAAAAATCATAAATTCATTTTCGTCAGTACATGCGACTGTAAGATCGCCACAAAGTTTTCCATTTTTAGTTAGCATTGGATTTAGTGAAATTCTTCCTGGCTTAGGTATTCTCCCAGCCATAACATAATCTAAAAATTTTTTGGCATCTGGTCCTTTGAATTCATGTTTTGAGAAATTTGCAATCTCAGTAGCACCTACATTTTCTCTGACATTAATTACTTCTTTTGATACATAATTATGTGATCTAGATCTTTTAATAGTTGGTTCTTCGTATGCATCTTCTTTGTTTTTAGCAAACCACAGAACATTTTCTAAACCAAAAGAGTCTCCCATCAAAGCTCCTTGTTCAACAAATCGATCGTATAAAGCTGTTGTTTTTTGTTTTCTACCTTTCGGTAAAGTCTCGTTTGGAAAAGTCATTATAAATCTTCTCTCATAATTTTCTGAAGATTTAATTGTTCCGTATTGTGGTGACGCATAGTTTCCAAATCTTGCAACATCCATTGCCCAAACATCGATTGAAGGCTCTCCATCTATAATCCATTCAGCTATACATTTTCCGACCCCGCCTCCTTGACAAAACCCTGCCATTACGCCAACAGCTACCCAATAATTTTTCATCCCGGGAACAGGACCAATTAAAGGACTTCCGTCAGGACCAAATGTAAATGGACCATTAACAATATTTTTAATTCCTGCTTTTTCTAAAGCAGGCATTCTTTCAAATCCAATAGCTAATCTGTCTTGTATATTATCAAGTTTAGGTTCTAAAAGTTCATGTCCAAAATTCATTGGCGTACCTTCCACTTTCCAAGGAGTAGACTTTTGTTCATAAGTGCCTAGGAGCATACCTTTGCCTTCTTGTCTAAAATAAATATTACCTTCAAAATCTGTTCCAATTGGAAGCCTTTGGTCTCCCAATGCTTCAATTTCTGGAATAGCTTCAGTAATTAAATAATGATGTTCCATTGGTTGAACAGGTAAATCTAATCCTGCAAGCTTACCAACTTCTCTAGCCCAAAGTCCTCCAGCATTAATAACAATCTCAGCATTAATATTTCCTTTATCTGTTACAACATTCCATGAACCGTCTTCTTTTTGTTTTGTGTCTTTAACAACTGTATGAGTATAATATTTTCCTCCATGAACTTTTGCAGCTTTAGCAAACGCATAAGTTACTCCTGATGGATCAACTTCTCCATCTATTGGATCCCATAACGCTAATAGATATCTAGAAGGATCAATTAATGGGTTTTTCTTTTTTACTTCTTCAAGAGAAATAAACTCCTGATCTAGGCCCATATATCTTGCTTTTGATCTTTCCCTTTTAAGATATTCAGCCCAAATATCATTTGAGGCTAAATAAAAACCACCACTAGGTTTAAATCCACAAGAATGTCCTGACTCTTTCTCTATTTCTTTATAAAGACCAATTGTATAAGCCATCATTCTAGAAATGTTAGGGTCAGACGATATTACATGAACGTTACCTGCAGCGTGCCAGGAAGACCCTGAGGTCAATTCATTTCTTTCCAAAAGCACACAGTCCTTTAATCCAAATTTAGAGAGGTGGTATAAAATTGAACAACCAACTACACCACCCCCAATTATTACTACCTTGGCATTTTTCTCCATTAATATTTATCTTTCATCTTTGTATTTATCTCCAAGAAAGATTTATCTTTTCCATGAAGCCAGTGTCTGCTCATATCTGGATAATATTTGTATGATATTGGCTTTCTACCGAGAGCAACAGCCATTTCTCTAACATGGTGAGGTTCAGCTCCACAACAAATACCTATAAGATTTATTTTCCTTTTTTCACAGTCCTTTGCAAACTCGGCCATTTCAAATCTGTTACAATACAAATTATCCAAAGCGACAGGAAATGCATTACCTCCAGGTATACAATCACATCCATGATCAGTTTGATTTAAAAAACCTGGTTGCTCTTCAGTAGTTCTGTAAGGGACTGGTAAAGCAGCAACATGACATGAAACCTTTTCTCTTATCTCAGGTAAAAGTTTCATTGTCATTTTTGGTCCTCTATAACAATTTAGACCAACTACATCAGCACCAAGGTCTTCCATCATTTTACAAGCGTCTCCTGGGGTATGGCCTTCCCTAGTTTTATCACCTTTTTTAATTGAAAAATTTGTTACAGCAATCAAACCTTCATCTTTAATTGCCTTGAGTGCAATTTTCATTTCCTCGGTCCAATTTATTGTTTCTGCAACAATAAAATCTACTCCCGCTTCTTTTGCCCACGCCACTTGTTCTTCATACATTTTTTGACACACAGAATGACTTTTTTTATCATTTGGATCATAAATGTTTGTATTAGCAACATCGCCACAAACTAGTAAATCAAGATCTTTAAACTCATCTCTTGCATCTTTAGCAATCTGTAATGCATTCTTCTGTAGTGGCTCTAATAGATCTTCTTTACCAATTAAACGCAATTTTTCTCTATGTCCATAGTAGGTAAAAGCTTGAACAACATCTGATCCAGCTCTTATAAACTCTCTATGCAATTGAGAAACTACTTCTGGATGCTCTAAAACAACTTCAGGTACAAACGCGCCAGCTGATAAATATCCTCTTCTTTCCATTGCAAATAAATATCCTTCTGCAAAAAGAACAGGTCCTTCATTAAGTCTTGTGATTAAATCTTTTTTCATATTTCCTTCTAATTAATTATTTTTAGATTAAAAATTTTTTTAATTAAATTTTCTGGAAATAGTTTGAGTGCAACCTGTAATGAAACCTATTCAAGTACAATTCATGAAAAGATGAATAACCAATTACAGTAAATCTTTTGATAGATTTAAATTGATTGTTTACCCAAATCATTTTGAAACCGTATAATTAATTAAATTACAATTAAAGACATTTTTACTACAACTTATAGTTGTAACAAGTTTGCTTTTTTTTGTTCAGTATGTTTTGATGTTTTAATTAATTAATTAATTAAAGGAAAATATGAAAATAAAAAACATAATAATTTCTGCACTAGTAATTTTAGGTTTCACATCTTTTAGTGGCATCGCAAATGCTAAATGCGGAAAACTAGTTATTGCTGAGCAAAACTGGGCATCAGCTGAATTAATGGCCAATGTAGACAAGATCATTTTAGAAAAAGGATATGGTTGTGAGGTAGAATTAGTACCTGGTGCCACTATGCCAACTTTTACATCAATGAATGATAAAGGAACTCCAGACATGAACCCTGAACAATGGGCAAATGCTGTTTATGAACCTTTAAAGGTAGCGGTAGCTGAAAAAAGAATATTCGTTGCGAATAAAGCGCCGATTACTGGTCTTGGTGAAGGATGGTGGATTACGCCTGGAACTGTAAAAAAATATCCTCAAATTAAAAATATGACTGCTCTACAAATCTTAGAGCATCCTGAATGGTTTCCTGACAAAGAAGATCCTTCTAAAGGAGCTTTTGTTGGTTGTCCTGCAGGTTGGGGATGTCAGTTAGCAAATGCAAATTTATTCGTAGCATATGAGATGGAGAAAAAAGGCTGGAAACTAATAGATCCAGGTTCTGCAGCAGGTCTTGATGGTACAATTTCAAAAGCATCAGACTCTGGTAAACCATGGTTTGGATATTACTGGAACCCTACTTCAATGGTTGGAAAATATGGATTAATTTCAGTTCCTTTCGGTGTAGATTTTGCTGGAAGAGATAATTGGGACAATTGCATAATGAAACCTGCTGGTGAGTGTGCAAATCCAAAACAGACTGCTTGGACAAAATCAGAAGTAAATTCTCTTATTTCTAAAAGTTTTGTAGAAAAAGGTGGAAAAGAAGCTGTAGCGTATGTTGAAAAACGTACTTATCCTGGTGATGTTATGAACGGAATGCTTGTATATATGGCGGACAACCAAGCAAAAGGTTCAGATGCAGCAGTTGAATTTTTGAAACAGCATGAAAGCCTATGGGGTAAATGGGTATCTTCATCTGCTAAGAAAAAAATCAAAGCTGGTCTTTAAAAGATAATTTATTTAACGAGCCTATTTATTAATAGGCTCGTTAGTTTTTACAAACAAAATGGAACTATTTACTAAATTTCCTGTAATGGAACGTTCAGCTCTCGCTGAATTAAGAAAAGGAATTGATTTTGCTTTCAGGGATTTTTCAAGAGCTTATGGTGATGGAATAGAGTCTTTTTTTGATCCGTTATTATACTTTTTGGTATGGTTAGAAAAACTTATGATTAATTCTCCGTGGCCAATAATTATAGGTATAATTTGTGGTTTAGCATGGATAGCATCAAGAAGCTGGAAACTTGTTTTGGGTGCAGCAATATCTTTCTTTTTAATAGGATATTTTGGAATGTGGAAAGACTGTATGGCTACAGTCGCAATTATAACGGTTTGTGTGATGATATGTATGACTGTCGGTATACCTGTTGGAGTATTAATGGCTCGTTCAGATAGGGTCGAAAGAGCAATTTTGCCTGTTTTAGATATGATGCAAACAATCCCAAGTTTTGTTTATTTAATTCCAATACTTATGTTGCTTGGAATAGGAAAGGTTCCTGGGTTAATAGCTATTTGTATTTATGCCGTTCCTCCAATTGTTAGATTGACAAATCTGGGAATAAGAGAAGTAGATAAAGAAACAATAGAAGCAAGTGAAGCTTTTGGTGCTACAAAATTACAAAAATTAAGAACTGTACAAATACCTTTGGCTCTACCAACTGTTTTTGCAGGCGTTAACCAAACAATAATGATGGCTTTAGCAATGGTAGTTATTGCATCAATGATTGGAGTAAAAGGATTGGGTGTTCCTATTTTAAGGGCAGTTTTAAACCAATATCTTGCCTTAGGCTTGTTTAATGGTCTTGCCATTGTAGCTTTAGCGATAATTTTCGATAGAGCTGCCCAAGAATATGGTAAGAGAATTCAGAAGCATAGAGGAATAAAAAGATAGCTTTCTTATCGCATAAATTCGATTTTTATAGACACCTATTTTAAAATAAATAAATATCCTTGGATGAATTTTTCTATAGAAATTAGCCCTAAAACTGATTTAGACACTTTACCGGCTTTAAAGGATGTCTATATAACTATGCTACCTGGTGGTGATTATAAAGAAACTGCTGAACAGGCTAATAAATTAGTTCAAAAAGGCTTTAATCCCATACCTCATTTCCCTGCTAGATCCATTGAAAATGAAGCTCAACTAAAAGAATATGTTACAAGATGTAAAGATGCTGGTGTGAAACAAGCTTTGGTTATAGGTGGTAGCAGAGATCCTGTTGGAGGTTTTGACAGCTCAATTCAACTTTTAGAAACTGGATATTTTGATCAGATGAAGATAGGAATTGCTGGACATCCCGAGGGGAGTCCTGATATATCCGATTCACAATTAGAAAAAGCTATGAAAGATAAAAAGCCTTATGCGGACTATATTGTGACCCAGTGGTTAATGGATCCACAATTAATCATAGATTTTATTTCTAAACAATCTGTACCAGTTCATATTGGAATTACTGGACCACTTAAAATAACTAGCTTAATTAAATTTGCTAATATTGTAGGTGCAAAAAATTCCTTAAATTTTCTTAAATCTAATTTTGGCAAGGCATTAGATTTATTGAAACCTAAAGACCCTAATGATCTAATTGAGAAAGTTAAATCGCATTCTGATTATTTTCACATTTATACATTCGGCGGCTTGAAGGAAACTAACAAGTGGTTGAAGGAGAATAGTTATGTCTAAAGAATTTGACTATACTAAATTAAAACATGTTACATCTGTTGATCAATCTGACAGACAAGTTCCATATAATTTAAGACAAAGTGGACCAACAAAAGTTGAGATGTTAATTTCAACAAGAGTGAGAAAATCACCATATTGGCATTTATCTATGCAAGCAGGTTGTTGGAGAGCAACTGTTTACAACCGTATCTATCATCCAAGAGGATACGTAAAACCAGAAGATGGTGGAGCAATGGTGGAATATGATGCGATTGTAAATCACGTTACAATGTGGAATGTGGCTGTTGAAAGACAAATAAGAGTTAAAGGTCCAGATGCAGAAAAATTTACTGATTATGTAATCACTAGAGATGCAACAAAAATATCACCTATGAGAGCTAGATATGTAATTTTATGCAATGCATATGGTGGAGTTTTAAATGATCCCATTCTTTTAAGAATTTCAAAAGATGAATTTTGGTTTTCATTATCAGATTCTGATATTGGAATGTATCTACAAGGAGTAAATGCAGACGGAAGATTTAATTGTACAGTAGAAGAAATCGATGCTTGTCCTGTTCAAATTCAAGGTCCTAAATCAAAAGCATTAATGAAAGACTTGTGTGGTGATCAAGTTGATTTTGATAACATGCCTTTTTATGGATTAGCTGAAGCAAAAATTGGTGGAAGAAGTTGTGTAATTTCTCAATCTGGCTTTTCAGGTGAAGCTGGCTATGAAATTTATTTAAGAAATGCAACATTATACGCGGAAGATATGTGGAATGCTGTTTTAGAAGCAGGAAAAAAACATAAATTAATGGTTATTGCTCCGGCTCACCATAGAAGAATTCAAGCAGGAATTTTATCTTGGGGCCAGGATATGGACCAACAACATAATCCTTTTCAATGTAATCTGGGTTATCAAGTTTCATTGTCTGGAAAAGGTGAATGGAATAAAAAAGCAGATTATGTTGGTAAAGCTGCATTAGAAAAAATGGGCGCTGAATTAAAAGCTGGAAAAAAACCCTACAAGTTACAATTAGTTGGATTTGAATTAGGTGGAAAACCAATTGAAGATTATGCACCTGACTTTTGGCTGATATCTAATGGAGACGGAGGAGATCCAATAGGCTTTGTTACTTCTCCTTGGTATCATCCTGAAAAAAAAACAAATATTGCAATGGGCTATGTACCATTTGATGGTACACTTAATACTAATGGTTTTCCAAAAGGAAAAGTTGGTTCGAAATATAAAGTTCACTTACCTTCAAAATATTCAGACACACCAGGAAAACCAGTGGATGCAGTTGTGGTTGATATTCCTTTTAAAGAATCATTTAACGCCAACACTAGAGAGGTTGTTAAAGGTTAAAATTTATGGGAGGAGCAATTTTTATCCTCCCAATAAATAAATAAATAAATAACAAATGTTTGCTGAATTTTTAAGTATTATTGCTAAGTCATTAAAATTAGATAAAAATCTTTATAAAGATAAAAAAAACTTTTCTGAAGCTAGCATTTACTTTGCAGGTATAATTATGATACTTGATGGTATTGCAGGTGCAGTAGCAGCAAATACTATAATTAAAACTGCAGTTGCGATGTCAGGATTGACTGCAATAATTACTTGGTTTGTTTGGGCAATATTTATTTATGTTATAGGAGTAAAGCTTTTTCCAGACAAAGACACCAAGGTTGGATTTAAAAAAATATTAATTGGAGTAGGATACGCACATGCTCCGGGCTTATTGAGATTTTTTGCTATAACGCCAAATTTGATGATACCGATTATTTTTTTAACTCAATTTTGGATTTTTGCAGGACTGATAATCTCTACTAAACAAATATTAAATCTTAAATCAAATTTTAAATCTTTTGGTGTTGTGTTTTTATCTTTTTTAATAATAGCATTTTTATCAATTTCATTTGTGATGAGTAGATTAAATACTTTGCCAATTAGTAATTTAAGCTAAATTGGAAATATTGTCTTTGAAATTGAGCAAGAATTACAAATTTTAAACCCTTTTAATATTAAGTTTTGCGTTACACTTTCATCTTCTTTTAAACATTCTTCACAAATACAATCAATTTCATTTAGTTCTTTGTTGTGATTATTTTTATCTATTTTATTAATCATTGTCATTAAGGCCAGCACCAGCACCAGTTTTTTTTAAACTTTCACTTTCTTCAACAAAAGTGTTCTCTGATAGCTTATAAAGTTCTTCCCAATCTTTTTGTTCAAATGAGTCTGAATTATCTATAAATTTTACTAAAACATTTTTTGCTAATTCTATAGTTTCATTACTTAAAAAATTTGAATAAATATTGATATTAAAATTAAATAAAAATTTTTTATCATCAACTTTTAGCAAAAGTCGTTTACCAATTACTTCTGAAGCTCTGCTGACAAATGGTATAAAAAGTATTGGATAACCAATATTTTCAAATTTTATTTCTTCTAAACTTTCTAAAGTTTTTATTTGGTCTAAAAAACTTAAACCAGTTATAACTGGGCATAACTTTTCGTTTGGTGATTTATTTTCAATATTAATTAATTTTAAATTTTTATATACATTTTTCTTTTTACTTTTATAAAAAGCATTTAAATTTTTTACACCTGGTAAGCCAAAAAGTTCTAACAATTTTATATTTTTACCAACTTCTTCTGCAATACCCCAGGAATAACCTGCTGCTTTTGTTGCTCTTTTCGAAATAACATCTATTTCACTTAAAGATTTCATTTAACTAATTTAACTATATATCCAGTTATCTTCAAAATTTTTTAATTGTTCAGGTAGAGGTGCTCCTTGAAACATACATATTCTTAACCACTTATCTGAACGTGGATCAAATTTTAAAGCTCCAAAAAAAGATAATTTTAATCTTAACATATCAATTGGAACTACATTCTTTCCAATAGTATTATCTTGTATTTCTGAATATGGAAATTTTTCTGCAATAAAAGCCCTTCTTACAACGTGTCTTAATTCAGAATTTTGAAATAAAAACTTATCAAGTGTTAAACTGTTTTTAGATAATAATAATTTTTCATAAAGTTTTTTTATATCTCTTGCAATGGCCAAAGGTTGTTCAAGTTCAGAACCTTTTTCCTCAAATCTGTTTGCCATTCTTGGTTCCTCTTTATTTTTGGAGATAAACCAAAAATTTTGATTATTTTCATTTTTTGAAAAATCTATATTTAATAAATGCAAATATTTATCTTCTAAAATATTTCTTAAATCTAAAACAGTTCTATCTGTAGGTATATTAAAATACTTTTCTTCTTCTGAGCTCATCTGATTAATTAAAGGTGTTACTATACTGTCGTAAGGTTCCATCATCATTGAAACTACATATTCTATACACTCTTCACCCGTGTTATTTTCAACCCATAAATATATTTCGTTAAATGCATATTTTTTTGAAAAATCAAAATTATCTTCTATAAATTTAATCAATTTATTTAAATCATTTAATAATGATTTAATCTTTTTTTTTTGGTAATCACTTTCTGTATTCCAAGAAGTAATATTTTTAAGAGATTTTTTTAAGTAAGTTTTAAACAAATCACTATCCTCGATTTTTACATTTTCTATTTCTCTTATTTTTTTTAATGCTGTTTCTCTTGCATATATCCAGTTATTTAACAAAGTAGGATGATTTACAATAAATGGCGCCATTCCTAATCCTGTAGAATTACCTATACCAAGCTTTCTACAAATATCTGGGTTTAGATTAACAGCCTTTCTAGGATTCTTATTTTTTGCTACATGATTTACTTGATCAAAAGTAAATTGTCTTACTAAGTAAACTAACATCATTTCAAGTCTAAAAGGACCATAAATCTCTTTTCTGTTTTTGATCCTAAATCTATCAGCTAATCCAAATTTTCCTGAACCATACACTGCTGTTGTTCTATACAAATAACCAACTTTAGAAAGTAAAGATATGTCTGGCTGAACTCCATTACTTAAACTTTCAACAACATGATTAAATACTCTAATTGATTTATTTGCTCTAGATAAAGTTAATTCTTTAAAAGAAAGTCGACCTATTTCTTGTTTTGGTACTTCTTTTTTTAATCTTTCAATGTCATTTTTTGTTGGAACACCATCATGAAGTGTAAATGCTGCATCCCATTTAGTTGCAATAACCCTATCAGATCTTTCACTTTCATTTAATTCGTTTGCAAAACAAATTAAAGAATAAACCCTTTTATTTTTTTTAAATGAATAAACTGCAGTTCCATAACCCTTTTCATTGAGCGTAAATAAATCCCTATTATAATCCCACTCTTTAAACTCTTTTAAAAAACTACGCAAAAAAGAAAGTTTGGACTGATGAAAAGAACCTAGTCTTGATAATTTCATCACACTTTTTGGATCTCGTAATTTTACCATCACTTATTTATTCCCTTATAAAAATTATACCAATTGTTTCCTAAAATTCCATTTATCTCTTCTTTATTAAAACCAATTTTATTTAATCCTAACTCTAAATTTTTAAAACCTCTAGCATCTAAAAACCAATCAGGTTGTTTGGGGAAACCAGGTTTATTTTTAGATCCCTCTCCATAATTTTTAGATTTAGTCCAAGTACCATTTCTCATCCATTCCACAATACTATCAGGTTGATTAAGACATAAATCAGATCCAATACCAATATTTTTTGTTCCCATAATTTCAGCTGTTTTTGCAACCATTCCGCAGAAACTCTCTAGTGTACATTTAGTACTATCTTTTAAATGATGTGCGTACAAAGAAAGACCAAGCATACCTCCACTTTGTGATAAAGTTTTTAAAAGATCATTCGATTTATTTCTTTTAGCTGTATACCAAAAATTTGGATTAGCATGAGTTATGGCAATAGGTTTTTCACTAAGGTCAATTGCGTCAAGCGTACTTTTTTCAGCTGAATGTGACATGTCAATTACAATTCCAACTCTATTCATTTCTTTAATTGTTTCTTTACCAAAATTTGTTACACCACTATCATTTTTTTCATAACATCCAGTAGCAAGTAATGATTGATTATTATATGTAAGTTGCATGAACCTACATCCTTGTTCATGAACTTTTTCTACCAATCCAATATCATCTTCTATTGGAGAGCAGTTTTGAAAACCAAAAAAAATTGCTGTTTTATTTTCTTTTTTTGCTCTTTCTATATCTTTATAATTTTTTCCCAAAAAAATTAAATCTGAATTTTCTTCAAAATGTTTATTCCATGAAACTAATACATCTTGTAGTTCATCATAATCTTCATGATATACTATAGTAACATGGACTGCATCCAATCCAGCATCTCTATTTATTTGGAAGATTTTTCTTGACCAATTGCAATACTGTAAATTATCAATCTTATAATTCATTTATTTTATTAAATTTTAAGAATATCAATATGAAATATAAATTCTATTAATTTTATTGAAATATCGGCTTTAATTTGAAATAACTGTTTAGGTGATAAAAAAAATAACACCTAATGCCAATAATTAAATCTAAAAAAGTTTCAATTGTTATGGGAAGTCAATCTGACTTTAAAACTATGAAACTTTGCCAAAAAATTTTTAAAATTTTAAAAATTAAATTTGAAACCAAGATTATATCAGCTCATAGAACGCCAGAAAGAATGTATAAATATGCCAAAAATGCAGAAAAAAACAATATTGCTGTAATAATAGCTGGCGCAGGAGGTTCGGCTCATCTACCTGGAATGATTTCTTCATTGACTTCAATACCAGTTTTAGGGGTACCCATTGAAAGTAAAAAATTAAAAGGATTGGACAGCCTCTTATCAATAGTACAAATGCCAAAAGGTATTCCAGTGGGAACGCTAGCAATTGGAGAAGATGGTGCAGTTAATGCCTCATTGTTAGCAGCATCAATAATTGCTACTTACGACTCAAATATTAAAAAAAAACTAAATCAATGGCGATTAAATCAAAGCAAGTCTATTAAAAAAAAACCAAAATAATAAAAAATGTCTAAACCAATCTTAGGTATTATAGGTGGAGGTCAGCTTGGAAGCATGCTGGCGACTGCAGCAAA
>CACFAF010000013.1 GCA_902564245.1 uncultured Pelagibacteraceae bacterium
ATTCTCAATTTCTTTGGACCACTTTCCTTGAGCTGCCAATGTATTCATTTTTGCCCGATGATTAAATACTTTTTGAGTGCCTTCAATATCTTGGATATTTTTTGACCAAAATTTAAGTGCACTTTGTTGAAGAGCCCGTCCATAAGAATAACTCATTATAAAATTGGTAGTATTGATTTTATTTATTAAATTTAGATTTTCTGTTGCTTCCATTTCTGATTGTCCACCGGATAGAAAGGCAATACCCGGAACATCTGAAGGTACTGAATTTTTTAAACATTCCAAAGTTAATTTTGCCACTTCTTCATTTGAAATTTTATCTTTAGATTTATTTCCAGCTAAAATCATATTAGGTTTTAATATGATTCCTTTTAAGTCAACTTTATGCAAAATAAGTTCTTCGAAACATTTTTTTATAACTTCAGAAGTTTTTTGATAACAATCTTGAGCTGAATGATCTCCATCCATTAATACTTCTGGTTCAACTATTGGCACCATATTACATTCCTGAACTAATGCTGAGTATCTTGCTAATGCATGGGCATTAGATTGTATAGATAGTTTACTTGGATATTCTTTTGAAATGTTATACACCCCTCTCCATTTAGTGAATTTAGCTCCAAGTTTGTAATATTCTTTTAGTCTTTCTCTTAATCCATCTAGACCTTCAGTAATTTTTTCATTTGGTGAACCTGCTAAAATTTTAGCACCAGTATCAACTTTTATACCTGGATGAGATCCCATACTTGTAATTAACTCTGGGATTTTATTTTTTTTTGAAGATGTTTGTTTTATTGTTTCATCGTATAAAATTACACCTCCAATACAATCTCTCATACCTTTAGAACTAAAAAGAGTTTCTCTAAACAGCAATCTATTTTCTGGCGTTGATGGAACATTTACAGCATCTAATCTTTTAGTCATAGTTCCAGTGCTTTCGTCAGCGGCTAAAATTCCTTTTCCATTCCCTAGAATTTTTAGTGCAATATTATTTAGTTCAGACATATTAGTTCAGAGCTTTTATACCAGGAAGTTCTTTTCCTTCAAGGTATTCTAAAAATGCTCCACCAGCAGTTGAAACAAAATTGAAATCATTAATTGCATTGATTTGATTTAAAACTGCGATTGTATCTCCGCCTCCCGCAACAGAGTAAATTAAGTTACTCTTGTTCTTTTCAATAATTTTTTTGGCAATTTCATAACTACCATTGGCAAAATTTGGATTTTCGAAATAACCTGCTGGTCCATTCCATAAAACTGTTTTACTATTTTCAATTATGTTTTTAATTTTATTTATGGTTTTTGGTCCAATATCTAAAATTAAATCATCGTTTGTTATTTCATTAAGTTCTTTAATTTGTGATTTATCTTCTATATTTTTTCCCACCTTAACATCCTCAGGATAAATGATTGTGCATGAATGAACTTTTGAAGTTTCAAAAATATCCTCGATAATAGATTCACAATTATCTTCTTTAATTGATTTTCCTATCTGGTTTCCTTTGTAACTTAAAATGTTATTAGCCATTCCTCCAACAATAATAATATTATCAAACCTAGGTATTAAATTTTTAATTATACCAATTTTTGTTGAAATTTTTGATCCTCCAATAATAAAACTAACTGGTTTTTTAATTTCAGTAGTAACTTTTTTCAATGCATTTATTTCTGTTTCTAACTGTAATCCAGCGAATGATGGCAAATAATCTGTAATTTTACTTACTGAAGCATGAGCTCTATGTGAGCAAGAAAATGCATCATTGACAAATAAATCTGCAAATCCTGCTAAATGTTTTGAAAAATTTAAATCATTTTTTTCCTCCTGCTCATAAAACCTAATATTTTCAAGAAAAACTATTTGTTCTTTAGAATCAATAAATAAATCCTCTTTTTTTAAATTAAAAATATCCTCTTTTATCAGTCTAATTTTTTTATTAATTTTTTTTTCCAAATTTTCACAAATTGGTTTTAGTGAAAGGTCGTTGTTAACCTTTCCTTTAGGTCGTCCTACATGAGAAATAATTATAATTTTACATTGTTTTTTAAGTAAAAAATTAATTATTGGTAATATTTTATCAATTCTTGTTTGATCTGTAATTATCCCACTCTTTATTGGAACATTTAAATCTAATCTTAATAAAATTTTTTTTTGATTAAGATTCTCTTGATCTTTTATATTGTTCATTAAGAAATCTTATGAAGATATTCAGCTATATCGCACATTCTGTTTGAAAATCCCCATTCGTTATCATACCAGGCAGAGATTTTACCCATATTTTTTTCAACAACGTTTGTTAAAGTTGTATCAACAATTGCAGAAGCAGGGTTATGATTAAAATCTATAGACACAAGCTTTTCTTGGGTTATGTCTAGAACTTTACTTTTTTGTTTTTTACTAAAATTTAGAAATGCGGCATTTATTTTTTCAATACTCAAATCCTTTTTTGTACAAAAAACCAATTCAACTAGTGAAACATTTGGAGTTGGAACTCTCATAGCAACACCCTCTAGTTTACCTTTAAGTGAAGGTATAATTTCACCAATTGATTTTGATGCACCTGTTGAGGTTGGTACAATAGATTGGCTTGCTGATCTGGCTCTTCTTGGGTCTTTATGAGAATTATCTAAAATTCTTTGATCACTAGTAAAAGAATGAATCGTTGTCATAAAACCTTTTTCAATCTCAAATTTTTCATTTAATACATGAGCGACAGGGGCAAGACAATTTGTAGTGCATGAAGCAGCAGAAATAATATTGTCTTCTTTTTTTAATTTATTTTCATTGACTCCAAATACAATAGTTTTATCTGCATTTTTGCATGGAGCTGAAACAATTACTTTTTTTGCCCCGTTATTTAAATGTGGTAATAATTTATCTTTAGAGTTAAATTTACCTGTGCATTCAAAAACATAATCAACACCAAACTTTTTCCAATTAATATCATCTAAATCTGATTCTTGACTATAAGAAATTCTATTTTTATTAATAATTAGATGGTTTTTATCAAAACCTATTTTTGCATTAAATTTTCCATGAATAGAGTCATATTTTAAAAGAGTCGAACAAGATTCTGAATTTGTTCTATTATTTATATGTTTTATCTCAATTTTTTTATTATTATTTTCAATAATGGCTCGAATAATCATTCTTCCGATTCTGCCCATTCCATTAATACCTACTCTTATTTTCATAATTTTTCTTTAATCTTATTTATTATTTTTTCTGAATTTAAATTAAAGTGATTATATATTTCTTTATAAGGAGCACTTTTTCCAAAATCATTAATCCCAAAGTTCAATCCATTAAGTCCTGTATATTTTTTCCAATAATTTGTTTCAGAGGCTTCTATAGAAACAACTAGATCTGTTTCAGCTAAAATTTTATTTTTATAACTTTCATTTTGCTTATCAAATAATTCCTGGCAAGGCATCGATATTACTTTGGAGTAAATGTTTTCTGTGGCCAATTTATGACTAATATCACATGCTAAACTAGTTTCTGAACCAGTTGATATAATTGTTACCTGAATATCATCAGCAGTTCTCAAAATTTCATAAGCACCAGAGGAAGATTTATTTTCAGAAGAATTTTTAGTTCTCACAGGGCTAATTGCTTGCCTTGTTAAAGCTATTACACTTGGGGAATCTTTATTTTCAATAGCTAATTGCCAGCATTCAAAAGTTTCAATTAAATCAGATGGTCTAAAAACATTTAAGTTTGGTATTGATCTTAGGCTTGTTAGTTGTTCAATTGGTTGGTGCGTTGGACCGTCTTCTCCAAGACCAATGGAGTCATGAGTAAAAACGTATATTACTCTTTGTTTCATCATAGCTGCAAGTCTGATCGATGGTTTACAATAATCACTAAATATTAAAAAAGTACCACCATAAGGAATCAAATCACTATGTAGTGCAATTCCATTCATTATACCACACATTGCATGCTCTCTAACTCCATAATGAATATAGTTTCCAGAAAAATTTCCAGGTTTGATTATTCTCTGGTCTTTTGTTTTTGTATTATTAGAGCCAGTTAAATCTGCAGAACCACCAATTAGATTTGGTAATTTAGACATTATATCTAAAAACATTTCAGATGATTTTCTCGTTGCAAGCGGTTTAGAATTTTTGAAATAATCACTTTTTGCTTTCTCGATTATATTATTTAATGAATTTGTTAACTTGTTATTTGAAAAGATTTTCTTATATTTGCTTTCATGCTTTTTTGCTTTTTGAGAAGCTTTTTCTCCAATATTTTTCCACTCTTTTAATAAATTATTTGGAATTTCAAAAGGGGTATATTTCCATCTTAATTTTTTTCTTACTAACTTTATTTCTTCTTCACCCAGCGGACTTCCGTGAGAAGATGCTTTGCCACTTTTATTTGGTGAACCGAAGCCAATAGTTGTTTTACATGAAATAGCAATTGGTTTTTTGGATTTTTGAGCTTTTTTCAAAGCTTTAAATATTTCTTTATAATTATGACCATTAATTTTTAAATAATCCCAACCGTAACTTTTAAATCTACTTTCATGATTATCTGAAACTGCTAAGCTTGTAGGTCCATCAATAGATATGGAATTATTATCAAAAAGTAAAATAAGATTCTTTAACTTAAGGTGCCCAGCAAGACTTAATGCTTCATGGCTAATTCCTTCCATCAAACATCCATCGCCGGCTACAACATAAGTTTTATGATTGAGCTTATTTTTTCCAAATCTTTTTTTTAAGATTTCTTCTGCTATAGCGAACCCAACTGCATTTGATATACCCTGTCCTAATGGGCCGGTTGTAGTTTCAATTCCAGTATTTGGATGATACTCTGGGTGACCGGCACAAATAGAATTTAATTGTCTAAAATTTTTAATATCATTTAATGAGATACTCTTGTAACCAGTTAAATATAATAGAGAGTATAGCAACATAGATCCATGACCTGCAGAAAGTACTAATCTATCTCTATTTATCCAGCTTGGATTTTTTGGGTTGAAATTTAAAAAATCCTTAAATAAGACTGTTGCAACATCAGCCATACCCATAGGCATGCCAGGATGTCCAGAATTAGCTTTTTGGACAGCATCTATTGATAAAAATCTTACTGCGTTTGCTAAATCTATATATTGTTTATTCAAAATTATCCTATCTAGACTAAGAAGACTCAATTTAATATTATAAATATATATATATGAAAACTTCTACTGAAAAAGAAAAAAAACTTGATTTAGCACTATCTAAATTAAAAAATTTAAATTTAGAAAATCCAGAACTTAAAAATAGTCTAGAAAATTTAGATAATCAAAAAAATCAATTAGAAATTGAAAAAAAAGAATTAGAAAAAAAATATAGAAATTTGGTGATGGATTTTGACCACTTAAAAGCAAAACTTGATGAAATAGATCAAAAGAAAGTTAGTGAAAAAAAAAAGGAGATCGAATTTTCAGAAAAAATTGATGAATTAAATCAAGAAACAGATACTCTACTAGAAGAAATAGATAAATGGCAAATGTAAATATTAAATTTAATGGCAAAGATTTTCTTTTATCATGTGATGATGGACAGGAAGAACATTTAGAAGAATTATCAATTCATTTAAATAAGAAATTTAATGAATTGAAAAATAATTTAGGAAACATAGGTGAAAATAAATTATTACTTATTTCATCAATAAAAATAATGGATGAGTATTTTGAAACCAGAAAAAAAATAGATTTAAAAAAACAAGAATTAAATAGTTTATCAAATAAATTTAGAGAATTAAAATCTTTAGTATATAAATATAAAGAAGAAAAAGAATTAGAAATTAATAAACTAACTGAGAATCAAGACAGTTTCAAAAAAGAAATAGAAAAAAATAAAGAGGAATATGAAAAAATTATTGATCAAGCGGCAAATGAGATTGAAAATTTTGTAGCAAAAGCTAAATCTGAAACTCCTATTCAATAAAACTAGTGTTAAAATCAAAACAAAGAAAAGAGATAATTAAAAGAAGAAGAAAAATTAATCAAAATAATATTGAAATAAATTTTAATAAAGTTTTAAAATTAATAAAAAAAAATAATTTTAAAAAAAAAATAGTAGGTGGATATTATCCTGTGAATTATGAAGTAAGTGATTTAACTATTTTAAGAGAATTAAAAAAAAGAAAATTCAAAATTTCATTACCTGTAATAAAGAATAATCATATGATGAATTTTTATGAATGGTCTTTTAATGAACCGCTAAATGTAAATCGATATGGCATACCCGAGCCAAATCAAAATAATTTAGTTTATCCCGATATATTGTTAGTGCCATTGGTTGGCTTTGATAAAAATTTAAATCGTCTTGGCTATGGTGGAGGATACTATGATCGACTGATAGAAAGATTAACAAAAAAGAAAAAAGTTTTAAAGATTGGTTTAGCCTTATCAATTCAAAAAATTAATAATGTTCCTATAACTAAATATGATAAAAAATTAGATAATATAGTAACAGATAAATATACTTTATAATGAGAATTCTTTTTCTTGGCGATATTGTTGGTGAAGTAGCATGTTTATCGGTTTATCAGAATTTACCAATAATAATTAAAAAAAAAAAAATTGATTTTGTAGTAGTCAATGGAGAAAATGCAGCTACACAGGGCGTAGGAATTACTGATGATATTTGTAAAAAACTATTCAATAGTGGCGTTGATGTTATAACATCTGGAAATCACATCTGGGACCAAAAAGAAATCATGAACTATATTGAAAATGAAAATAGATTGTTAAGACCTGAAAATTTAATCTCCCCAGCACCAGGAAAAGGATTTGGAATCTTTAAAGCAAAAAATGGAAAAAAAATTTGTGTACTTAATTTAATGGGTAATGTTTTTATGAAAAAATGTGATGATGTGTTTGAAAAATCAAAAAAATTTACGGAAAAATATGATTTAAAAAGAGATTATGATTTCTTAATTGTAGATTTTCATGGAGAAACTACTAGTGAAAAAATGGCCATAGGTCATTTCTTTGACGGTAAAGCAACATTAGTAGTTGGGACACATACGCATGTACCTACAAATGATGCAAGAATTTTAAAAAATGGAACAGCATATCAAACTGATGCAGGTATGTGTGGTGTTTATGACTCTGTAATTGGAATGGATAAAAATAATTCACTGAATAGATTTTTTAAAAAAAATTCTGAGAAACATTATCCAGCACAAGGAAAAGTTTCTTTAACTGGGTCAATTATAGAGACTGATAGTGAAACAGGGTTAGCAAAAGATATTGAACAATATATATATGGTGGAGATTTAAAAAATTCAGTTTAAATTATTACTATGGCTGGACATTCACATTGGGCAGGTATAAAACATAAAAAAGGGAAGGCTGACAAACAGAGGTCTAAAATATTTTCAAAACTTTCAAAAGAAATTACTGTAGCAGCAAAATTAGGAGATAAAAATCCAGATATGAATTCAAGATTAAGATCAGCTATACAAGCAGCAAGATCAGCAAATATGCCAAAAGACAATATTGAGAGAGCTATAGACAGATCAAATATAACTAATGAGGCAAATTTTGAAAACTTGAGATACGAAGGTTTTGGACCTGAAAAAATAGCAGTGATTGTAGAAGCTTTAACAGATAATAAAAATAGGACAGCATCTAATATTCGAACTATTTTTCAAAAAAGTGGTGGAAATTTAGGCACTCAGGGTTCTGCTTCACATAATTTTAATCAATTAGGAATTATAAAAATTGACAAAAAAGAAATATCTGATGAAAAAATTTTAGAATTAGCAATTGAATCAGGAGCAGATGAATGTATTTCTCATAAGGAGTTTCATGAAATTCAATGTTCGGTAAATGAAATCTACAATGTTAAAAAAAGACTAGAGACAAAAATCTTAAATTTTATATCAACAGAAATTGAATGGATACCACTAAACAGTATTGAAGTAGGAAAAGATAAAATTGAAAATGCAATAGAACTTTTGCAAACACTTGAAGAAAATGATGATGTACAAAATGTTTACTCAAATATAAATTTAAGGAATATTTAATGCTTATTATTAGTATGGATCCAGGAATATCAGGTTCTATTTGTTTCTTTGAAGATGGTAAAATTATAGACGTGGTTGAAATGCCAACTATGATAGAAGGAAAAAAAAACAAAAAACAAGTCAATGGAGCTCAGATTTACAATGAAATTTCTCACAGAATAAAAAATTTAAAAAAAGAAAATATAAAAGTAGTTATTGAACAAGTCTCAGCTATGCCAGGTCAAGGTGTAACAAGTATGTTTAATTTCGGCCAATCTTTTGGAATTTTAAAAGGAATATGTGCTGCAATGCAACTACCAATGTATTTTGTTAGACCTGCAAAGTGGAAGAAATATTTCAATCTTATAAATTCTGAAAAAGATGCTAGTAGAACTAAAGCTATAGAGATATTTCCTTATTTTTCATCCCAATTGTCAAAAAAAAAGGACTCAAATAAAGCAGATGCTATCTTAATTGCTAGTTTTTATTATGAAACTTATCAATCAGAAGAATAAATTTAGCTCTCAGACGACAAATTGATGACACATTTTAGTGTGAAGTCATAAATATGGAAGCTGATATAGCATCACAAGCGGTAGGATTGACAAGTAATGCTGATTTTTCAATTTGGAATTTATTCATTAGAGCAGATATTATAGTTAAAACTGTAATATTATTATTGATTGCAGCTTCTATTTACTCTTGGGCAATTATAATTGAAAAAATTAAGTTGTTTAAAAAAATAAATACAAGCTCAGAGGAATTTGAAGAAAAATTTTGGAAATCAAAATCTGCAGAAACATTTTATAACAACTTACCCTCAAATTTAGAAGACCCAATGGCTTTAGTTTTCAAAGGCTCTATGCAGGCAATGTTAAAAAATAAATCAAAGGCAAACTTAAATGAAAGAATGTCAACTATGTTAGAAATTAACATTGAAAAACAAATGAACAAAATAGAAAAAAGTTACACTTTTTTAGCTACCGTAGGTTCAACGGCCCCCTTTATTGGTTTATTCGGAACTGTTTGGGGTATAATGAATTCATTTCAATCAATTGCGATATCAAGAAATACTAGTTTAGCTATAGTTGCCCCTGGTATAGCAGAAGCATTATTTGCTACAGCTCTAGGACTTCTTGCTGCAATACCTGCGGTAGTTGCTTATAACAAATTTAATAGTGACTCAAAAAAATATTTAACAAGACTAGAAAACTTTTCTAAAAGATTTTTATCAATAATTTAATAATGGCATTTAAACTCAAAAACTCGTCTAGAGAACCCATGAGTGAAATAAATGTAACTCCTTTTGTAGATGTTATGTTGGTTTTATTAATTATTTTTATGGTAACCGCGCCTCTATTAACAGTAGGTGTACAAGTAGATTTACCTGAGAGTGCAGCCGACTCACTTCCTGAAGAACAAGAGCCATTAACTTTAAGTATTAATTCAAAAGGAGAAATTTTTATACAAGAGTCTAAAGTAGAATATGATAAAATTATTGCAAAAATATTAGCAGTATCAAAAAATAGAACTGATACTCGAATTTATGTAAGAGGAGATAAAACAATTAATTATGGAAGAGTCTTAGAGATTATGGGCATGCTATCAGGTTCAGGGTTTACTAAAGTTGCTTTAATTTCTGAGCCGTATAAAGAAAGATAAATTGTGACTAGAAATGTTATAATTTCTTTTTCTTTACATTTATTAGTTATTCTAATTGCTGCTATGAGCTTACCTTTTATAACAAAAAAACCAATAGACCTTCCTCCAATAGTATCAGTAGAATTAATTCAAATTACAGATAAAACTAATATTCCATTTGCTCCAAAAGCAAAAAAAATTATTGAAAAAGTAAAAAAAGAAGAACAAAAATTAGTTTCTGAGCAAGCTCCACCTAAAATCGTAAAAAAAGAAAAACCAGACGCTATTCCTTTACCAGATGAAAAAAGTGATAAAGTTAAAAAACCTAAAGATAAAAAACAAAATCCTGAAAAAATAGATAATGAGGTTAAGCAAGTATCAGAATTTGAAAAAGATGAATTATTTGACCCCAATAATATAGCTGCCTTGATTGATAAATCTAAAGAAGAGATAGCAGAAACTACTAATAAAACTGATAGGGTCACTCAGGATCAAGATAGAAATTTAAATACTTCTGGACTAACATTAAGTGAAGAAGATGCTTTAAAAGCACAAATTTTTGGGTGTTGGAGTATTCCTTTGGGTCTACCTTATAACGAAAATTTATTAGTTCGAATAAAATTAAAGTTAAAACCTGATGGATCTGTTATAAGTTCAGAAATTTTAGATCATGTTAGAATGAATAAACCTGGACAAGCATTTTACAAAGTACTAGCCGAAAGTGCGTTGAGAGCTATTAGATTGTGTCAACCGCTAAGAGTTCCAAGTACAGGATATGAAAGATGGAAAGATTTACAATTAAATTTTGATGCTAGGGAAATGTTAGAAGGTTAGATGATTTTTAGATATTTATTAATAATTATTATTTTATTTCCAATCAAAGCTTTTGCTTTAATTGAAGTTGATATTACAAGAGGAAATCTAAGTCCACTTCCAATTGCAGTCTCACCATTATCAATTGATGAAAAATCTAAAGAAAGTTTCAAAAACATATTAAAGAAAAAAAATATAGGTGCTGAAATATCAAAAGTAGTTGAGAATAATTTAAAACAATCTGGTTTATTCAATCCATTAAATAAAGATGCTTTTTTACAAAAACCAGATATAGCTCATTTAAAACCAAGATTTGAAGATTGGGCACTTATAAAAGCCCAAGCCTTGATTACTGGTAAGGTAACAAATGTTGATGGAAAATTGAGAGTAGAATTTAGACTATGGGATGTTTTAGCCGCTAAAGAAATGATAGCCATAGCATTTACCACTGTACCAGATAATTGGAGGAGAGTAGGACACATAATTACAGATAAAGTTTATGAAAGATTAACTGGAGAAAAAGGTTATTTTGACACAAGAATTATTTATGTGGCAGAAGAGGGCCCAAAAGTACAGAGAGTAAAAAAACTAGCAATCATGGATCAAGATGGTTTTAATACAAAATATTTAACTTTAGGCAATGAATTAGTTTTAACTCCTAGGTTTAATCCAACAAACCAAATGGTAACATATTTATCTTACTTTAGAAATTTACCAAGAGTATATTTGTTGGATATTGAAACGGGAAAGCAGGAAGTTGTTGGAGATTTTCCAGGAATGACATTTGCACCAAGGTTTTCACCAGATGGTAAAAAGATTATTATGAGTTTTGCTAAAGATGGTAATTCAGATATTTATACAATGGATCTAGAAAGCAGAATTGTTCAAAGAATAACTAACCACCCTTCTATTGATACATCTCCGTCATATTCACCCGATGGAAAATATATTGCTTTTAATTCTGATAGAAGTCGATACCAACAAATTTATGTAATGAAAAGTAATGGAAGTAATGTTAAGAGAATTTCTTTTGGAAAAGGGTTGTATGGAACACCTGTTTGGTCTCCTAGGGGTGATCTCATAGCATTTACAAAATTACATAAAGGAAAGTTTTACATCGGAGTAATGAGAACTGATGGATCGGGTGAAAGATTATTAACTGAAAACTTTTATCAAGAAGCACCTTCTTGGTCCCCTAATGGTAGAGTTTTGATATTTTATAGAGAGACGAAAACAGACTCAAAAGGAGAGGGATTTTCGGCTAAATTATGGTCTATAGATTTAACGGGTTATAATGAAAGACAAGTAACCACTGAAACTGATGCTTCTGACCCATCATGGTCATCTTTATTAAGTAATTAACATTTAATAGCTTGATTTTTTATCTTGAAACATCTATTTAGTTGTGAAAAAGTGAGATAATTAATTTTTAGGAGCAGCAATGAATTTGAGCAACATTTTCAGAAATACAGCTTTAATCGTAATGTCGTGTTTAATCCTATCGGCTTGTGCAACAAAAAAAGTTAGCAAAAGTCAGATGGAAGGAGACGTTTATACGGGAACGGACACTGTTGAATATTTAGCTTCAGGAGTTCCTGATAGAGTTTTCTTTGCAACTAATGAATCAGTTTTAACAACTGCTTCAAGAGAAACACTTAGAAAGCAAGCGGCGTGGTTAAGAAAAAATTCTACAATAAATATTGTGTTGGAAGGTCATGCGGATGAAAGAGGCACAAGAGAATACAATTTAGCACTTGGAGAGAGAAGAGCTAATGCAGCAAAAGATTACTTGATGACCTATGGAATATCTTCTAGCAGAATTTCAGTTATAAGTTATGGTAAAGAAAGACCAGTAGACTCTGGATCTAATCCATTATCTTGGTCGAAAAATAGAAGATCAGTAACTGTAAAAGCAAATTAATTAAAAAAATCTAAAAGACCCTAAAATGAAAATTTTTAGGGTCTTTTTTTTGCCATCATTATAATTACTAATCTATACAATGATAAAGTTTAAAAGTTTTATATTTACCAATTTATTTTTTATTCTTATAATTTTTGGATCAAAAACTTCAGCAGATAATCACAATATTTTAGAAATAATAGAATTAATTCAAAAAGATTTAAAAACTCTTGAGCGTGCCGTTTATTCCGAAACACTTAATGAAAGTTCAGATAATTCAAGCCTAGACAATACTCTTGATCAAAACTCAGAAGACGTACTCACAAGACATTTACTTAAATTATCAGAAATAGAAAGTCAATTTCAAGAATTAACAAATAAATTTGAAGAAATTAATTTTAAACTAGATAAATTATCTAATCGGCTTTCAAAAGTTCAAGCTGATAATCAAATGAGATTTCAGGAATTAGAAAGTGGAACAGTAATAACAAATAACAGTAATCAAAAAACAAAATCTTCTGCAAAAAAATCAGAAACTAAAATTTTACCCGGTTCCTCTCAACCACAAGAACTTGGAGAACTATCTTATAAAGATACAGAAACAAATCTTACAACTCAAGAAACACAATCAATTGATTCAGTTGGACAAGTATTAACAGAAAATTTCCAATCAGAGGAAAAATTACTTCCTGAAACTACACCAGAGAAACAATATGAGTTTGCTACAAGTTTTTTAAAAGTTGGTGATTATAATACGGCTGAAAGGGCATTTAGAGAGTTTGTATTAACAAATCCTGAACATAATTTAGCAGGTAATGCACAGTATTGGTATGCAGAGACATTTAGAATAAGACAATTATTTACTGATGCAGCCTCAGCATATCTTGAGGGTTATCAAAAATATCCAAAGAGTGATAAGGCTCCTATAAATTTACTAAAACTTGGTGTATCATTAGTTCAGATAGGAGAGAAAGATCAAGGATGCTTAATGATAATTGGAGTAAAAAAAGAATATCCAAAGGCAAATCAATCTGTTCTTCAAAAAGCAAAGTATGAAGAGAAAAAGTTTGAATGTAAAAAAGAAAACTCCTAGGAATATCGTCCAGCACTTAAGCGACAAAAATATATACAAAGTTTATAATGAGTTTAAAAAGTCTTTAAATTCACAATCTTCATATGCAGTAGCATTATCAGGGGGTCCAGAT
The DNA here is from genome assembly GCA_902564245.1 of uncultured Pelagibacteraceae bacterium. Classification (GTDB taxonomy): domain Bacteria; phylum Pseudomonadota; class Alphaproteobacteria; order Pelagibacterales; family Pelagibacteraceae; genus Pelagibacter. The sequence continues at coordinate 13,571 of CACFAF010000013.1, forward strand.
AGTATTGCTTTAGCCTACTTAGCCAAGTGTTTTTCAAAATTAAACAATACTAAAATACTTTATTTTATTGTAGATCATGGATTAAGAGAAGAGTCTAAAATAGAGGCAAAAAAAGTTCTTTTATTTCTTAAGAAATTCAAAATTAAGTGTAAAATTTTAACCTGGAAAGGAAAAAAACCTAAATCTAATATTCAATCTATAGCTAGAAATAAGAGATATAATTTATTAATAGATGAGTGCAAAAAAAATAATATTAGCAATTTGTTGATAGGACATCATATTGGTGATTTATATGAAAATTTTATTATAAGACTTTTAAGAGGTAGTGGTTTAAGAGGTCTTACTTCTTTAGATAAAGCAGTTAAAGATAAAAAAAGTAGTATTCATATATTAAGACCATTAATAAATATTAAAAAATCTGAGTTAGTTAATATATCAAAAAAAGTTTTTAATTTTTATGTTGAGGATCCATCAAATCTTAATGAAGATTATAAGAGGATTCGAGTTAGAAAGTTGATCAAAAATTTAGAATTTGAAGGATTAGATTTCAAAAAATTGCAACTCACTATAGATAATTTAAAAGCTTCTAATAAAACAATTAATTATTATGTTGAAAATAATATTAAAAATAATTCTACATTTTTTAAATCTAAAAATACATATTCTTTAAATGATAATTTTTTTAATCAGCCATATGAAATTATCTTTAGATCTTTTTCTGGTTTATTGAGTGATATTAGTAAAAGATATTATCCACCTAGAGGAAAAAGTGTTGATGAAATAATTAAAAAAATTAGGTCTAAAAATTTTAAAAAAGCTACTTTGGGAGGATGCTTAATTGAAAAAATTAATAAAACCGTGTTAATATCAAGAGAAAATCTTTAAAAAGACTGATAAAGTAACAAATTGTCACTTGTTTAATTCATAATAATTCTTATCTTAACTAGTATGAATTTTAAAAATCTAGCAATGTGGGCGATTATAGTCTTTTTGACTATTGGTCTTTACAATATGTTTAAAAATCCACAAGCTTCAATGAACAAAAAAGATACCATTATATTTTCAGAATTTTTAACAGAAGTTGAAAATGGCAGAGTTGTTAAAGTTGAAATTCAAGGTAACAATATAAAAGGAATTTTATCCGATGGAACAGTATTTTCTACATACTCACCTAATGATCCAAATCTTATAGAAAAACTATCTGACAGTGGAGTGAGTATATCCGCAGCTCCAATAGAAGAAAAAATGCCATCTCTTTTCGGAATACTTTTATCTTGGTTTCCAATGCTTCTATTAATTGCAGTATGGATATTTTTTATGAGACAAATGCAAGGAGGCAAAGGTGGAGCTATGGGCTTCGGTCGTTCAAAAGCAAAGATGATGAATGAACTTAAAGGAAAGGTTACATTTAATGATGTTGCTGGAGTAGAAGAAGCAAAAGAAGAAGTAGAAGAAGTAGTAGAATTTTTAAAAGATCCTAAAAAGTTTAGTAGACTGGGAGGAAAAATACCTAGAGGATGTTTGTTAGTTGGCCCACCAGGCACTGGTAAAACTTTATTAGCAAGAGCAATAGCTGGAGAAGCAGGTGTGCCTTTTTTTACAATTTCAGGTTCTGATTTTGTTGAAATGTTCGTTGGAGTTGGAGCTTCTAGAGTGAGAGATATGTTTGAGCAAGGAAAAAAACATTCTCCATGTATTATTTTCATTGATGAAATTGATGCCGTAGGAAGAAGTAGAGGAGCAGGTCTTGGAGGTGGAAATGATGAAAGAGAACAAACTTTAAACCAATTGTTAGTTGAAATGGATGGTTTTGATACTAACGAAGGAGTTATAATTATTGCAGCAACTAATAGACCTGATGTTTTAGACCCTGCATTGTTAAGACCAGGTAGATTTGACAGACAGGTTGTTGTTTCACTTCCAGATATAATCGGTAGAGAAAAAATTTTAAAAGTACATGCAAAAAAAATAACAATGGCACCAGACATCAATTTGAGAACTGTTGCAAGAGGAACACCAGGATTTTCGGGAGCAGACCTTGCAAATCTTGTAAATGAATCTGCTTTGCTTGCTGCAAGAAAAAATAAAAGAATTGTTACTTATCAAGAGTTTGAAGAGGCTAAAGACAAAGTTATGATGGGTGCTGAAAGAAGATCAATGGTAATGACAGAAGATGAGAAAAAATTAACAGCATACCATGAAGGAGGTCATGCACTGGTTTCATTTAATATGCCAAGTTATGATCCAATTCATAAAGCTACTATTATACCGAGAGGTAGAGCATTAGGAATGGTAATGAATCTGCCAGAAAGAGACAAACATGGACACTCAATTAAATATCTTAAAGCTAGATTGGCAGTTTGTTTTGGAGGAAGAGTTGCAGAAGAATTGATATTTGGAAAAGACAATATATCAACAGGAGCTGGAGGAGGAAGTGGCTCTGATATCAATCAAGCCACACAACTTGCTAGAGCCATGGTAACGAAATATGGAATGAGTGAAGAATTGGGACCTGTTGAATATGGTGAGAATCAGGAAGAAGTGTTTTTGGGAAGATCTGTAACTCAAACTCAAAGTGTCTCTGAAGCAGTAGCACAAAAAATCGATAAAGAGATAAGGAAACTTGTTGATGAAGGCTATAATCAGGCAAAACAAATTCTTACAAGTAAAATTGATGATTTGCATAAACTGGCAAAAGCATTGCTTACTTATGAAACTTTAACTGGTGAAGAAATTGAAAACTTGATTAATAAGAATATATATCCTGCAAATAAAGAAACTTTAAAAGCTGAAGATGATAAACAAGGATCAGCATTAGGATCTATAGGATTGAAGCCAAAAATAGTTCACTAAAAATAATGAAAAAATATTACACAAGAGTGTGTAATTTTTATTATGGAAATACCTCAAAAAAGTTAGTTTCACAAAAAAAATCTCTACCTTTATGTGGTAACAAAAAAATATCTTTTGATAAAATTGAAATATTAACAAGAACTTCAAAAAAAATAATTGGTATAAAAGAAATTAAAAAATTACCAATTTTTTTAAAAAAAAAAATTAACAGAGATATTAAAAAGATAATAAGAAAAAATAAAAATTTTTCAAATTTTGACTTCAGTGATATTCCAAATGTAATGGGTATTTTAAATTTAACTCCAGACAGTTTTTCTGATGGAGGTAAGTTCAATAAAAAAAATTTAGGATACAAACATGCAAAATCTTTATATGAAATGGGAGCACGTATAATAGATATAGGCGGAGAATCTACCAGACCAGGATCAAAAGAAATAAAAATAAAAGATGAATGGAAAAGAATAAAATTTACTATAGAAAAAATTTGTAAAAGTATACCAGTATCTTTAGATACTAGAAAATCAGCTATAATGGAAAAAGGAATTAAAAAAGGAGTTAAACTTATTAATGATATTTCCGGATTGAGTTTTGATAAAAAGACAATTGAAGTATTAAAAAAATATAAGATTCCTTTTGTAATTCATCATATTCAAGGCGAACCAAGAACTATGCAGAAAAATCCTAAATATAAAAATGTATTACTAGATATTTATGATTTTTTTGAAGAAAAGATAGACTTTGTAAGAAAAAAAGGAATTAAAATTAATAATATTATCATTGATCCAGGAATAGGATTTGGAAAAAATTTGAAACATAATATGAACCTAATAAGTAATATTTCTATTTTTCATAGCCTTGGATTTCCTATATTGATTGGTTTGTCTAGAAAGAAGTTTATTAAAGATATTTCTGGAAAAAATGATAGCAAAGAGAGATTGGGAGGAACAATTAGTTCAGTTTTGATTGCAACAATGCAAGGAGTTCAAATTTTAAGAGTACATGATGTAAATGAAATTATGCAGAGCATCAAAGTTTTTAAAAAACTAATAAAAAAATAATGGCAAAAAAGTATTTTGGTACTGATGGAATAAGAGGAACAGTTAATAAAGGAAATATCAATGGTGATATGTTTTTTAAATTTGGTTTAGCAGCAGGAACTTTTTTTAAAAATCAAAAAAAAAATAAACAAATAGCAATAATCGCAAAAGATACTAGACTTTCAGGATATACATTAGAACCTGCAATAGTTTCTGGTCTTACTTCAGCTGGTATGCATGTTTTTACTTTAGGACCTTTGCCTACAAATGGTTTAGCAATGCTAACAAAATCAATGAAAGCTAATATGGGAATCATGATTACAGCTTCTCATAATCCTTATTATGACAACGGATTAAAATTATTTGGTCCTGATGGGTTGAAATTATCAGATAAAATTGAGAAAAAAATTGAAAAATTAATAGATAAAAAAATAGATAAACGACTTTCTAATCCAAAAAAACTAGGAAGAGTTAAAAGATTAGAAAATGGCAATGAAGAATATATTAAGATAATAAAAAAAAATTTCCCTAAAAATTTTAATTTAAAAGGTTCAAAAATAGTAATTGATTGTGCAAATGGAGCTGGCTATAAGTCTGGTCCTAAATTACTAAAATCTTTAGGTGCAAAAGTAATTTCAATAGGTATAAATCCTAATGGTTTCAATATAAACAAAAAATGTGGATCTACCTTTCCAAAAAAAATCCAATCTGCAGTTAAAAAACATAAAGCTCATATAGGCATTTCATTAGATGGAGATGCAGATAGAATTATTATGTGTGACGAAAATGGCTCTATTATTGATGGTGATCAAATAATTGCAGCTATAGCCAAAAGGTGGAAAATTAAAAAGATGTTACGTGGGGGAGTAATTGGCACTCAAATGTCAAATTACGGTTTAGAAAAATTTTTAAGATCTAATAAAATAAAATTTTTGAGAACTAATGTTGGAGATCGCTATGTTAAAGAAAAAATGCAAAAAAATAAATTTAATTTAGGTGGAGAACAATCAGGACATATAATTTTAGGAAAATTTGCAACAACAGGAGATGGTTTATTAGTTGCTTTAGAAATTTTATATTCTTTAAGAAAAGGAAAAAAAGCTAGCCAATTTTTAAATGTATTCGAACAAACACCACAAATATTAGAAAATATTACTGTAAAAGATAAAAATATAATTAATGATCAAGTTGTAAAAAAAGCAATTAATAAAGCAAAGATCTTGATAAAAGCACAAGGAAGAATATTAGTCAGAAAATCTGGCACAGAGCCCAAGATAAGAATAATGGGTGAATGTAAAAATAAAAAATTACTCATCAAATGTATAAAAATAATAAGGAAAACTATTAAATAAATTGAAACCAAAATCTAAAATATTAATAATAGCTGGGTCAGACTCTTCGGGCGGCGCTGGAATACAAGCTGATATAAAAACAATTACTTCTCTAGGTTCCTATGCTATGACTGCAGTAACAGCAGTTACAGTTCAAAATACAACTGGAGTTAAGTCGATAATTACAATTAAACCCAGTGAAATTTCTAAACAAATAGAGTTTACAGCAAGAGATATAAAACCAAGTGCAATTAAGATAGGAATGCTTCATTCTTCAAAAGTAGTTAGTGCCGTTATTAATTCATTAAATAAGATTAAGATCAAAAAAATAATTTTAGATCCAGTTATGGTAGCTAAAGGAGGAGCAAAATTAATTGATAACAGAGCAATCGGAATATTAAAAAATAAATTAATAAAAAAAGTTACTTTAATAACACCAAATATCCCAGAAGCAGAAATTTTAACAAACTTAAAAATTAAAAATACAAGAGATATGATTAATGCTGCAAATATTCTTATGGAGCTCGGAGCAAACAACGTTTTAGTAAAAGGAGGACATCTCAACACTAATGTTCTTCAAAATATTTTTGTATCAAGAAAAGAAATAAAGATTATCAAAAGTAAAAGAATTACAACTAAGAATACACACGGTACTGGCTGTACTCTATCATCAGCTATAACTACGTTTTTTTCATGTGGAAAAAGTCTAAAGAAATCTTGTGAGTTAGCAACTAAATATGTACAAAATGCCATAGGATCTAACCTTAACTATGGTAAAGGTCAAGGTCCGATAAACCATTTAAATTCAATTGAAGTAAATAACAAATATAAATAATGAAAAACATCGTCGTCGTCGGTTCACAATGGGGAGATGAAGGTAAAGGAAAAATTGTAGATTGGTTATCAGAAGAAGCAGACATCGTAATACGTTTTCAGGGAGGACATAACGCCGGTCATACTTTAGTAATAGATGGCACAACCTATAAACTAAGATTGCTTCCTTCGGGAATAGTTAGAGATGGAAAAATTTCAATTATTGGCAATGGTGTAGTAGTAGATCCCTGGGCTCTGTTAGAAGAAATAGAGGAAATAAAATTAAAAGGTATTAATGTTAGTGAAGAAAATTTTATAATATCAGAATCAGCTAATCTTATTTTACCTTTTCACAAAGAAATGGATGAAATAAGAGAAGATGCTGCTGGAAAAAGTAAGATAGGAACAACTAGACGAGGAATAGGACCAGCTTATGAAGATAAAGTAGGCAGGAGATCCATAAGAGTTATGGATTTAAGATCAGAAAGCAATTTAGACCATAGATTGGAAAATGTACTACTTCATCATAATGCAATTAGAAAAGGATTAGGAAAAAAAATTTTTAAAAAAGATCAATTAAAAAAAGAATTATTAGAAATAGCTCCTAAAATTTTAAAATTTTCACAACCAGTTTGGCTTAAAATTGATGAATATAAAAAAAAAGGAAAGAAAATATTGTTTGAAGGTGCCCAGGGTGTTCTACTTGATGTTGATCATGGCACTTATCCATTTGTAACATCTTCAAATACAGTTGCATCTAGTGCAGCTACAGGAACTGGTTGTGGACCTAATTCTATAAATTATGTTTTAGGAATTACTAAAGCTTATACTACAAGAGTTGGTGAAGGACCATTTCCTACAGAACTAAAAGATGATACTGGCAAACTTTTAGGAACTAGAGGAAAAGAATTTGGAACTGTTACTAGCAGGAAAAGAAGATGTGGGTGGTTTGATGGAGTTTTGGTTCGTCAAACAATTAAGATTTCAGGTATAAATGGAATTGCTTTAACAAAACTAGACGTTCTAGATGAATTAGATGAAATTAAGATGTGTGTTCAGTATGAGCTGGATGGAAAAAAAATAGATTATTTACCAGCAACAGCCGAAGATCAACTTAAGATCAAACCTATATACAAAAACTTCCCAGGTTGGAAAGTTTCTACAAGTGGATGTAAAAATATTGAATCACTTCCAGAAAATGCTGTTAAGTATATTTATGCTATTGAAGATTTTATTGGAGCTAAAATTTCAAGTATATCAACAAGCCCAGAAAGAGATGACACTATTTTAATAGAAAATCCTTTTGATTTATAATTAACTTAATTGGCTGGCAAAAGATTTTTTGATTTGGCAGAATTAAGCATATGTTTTTGAAGTTTCTCAAAGGCTTTATTTTCAATTTGTCTTATTCGTTCTCTAGAAATTTTGTATTTTTTACTCAAGTTTTCGAGCGTTGTAGGTTCATCATTTAATCTTCTTGAATATAAAATTTCTCTTTCTCTATCATTTAAAATTTTAATAGATTCTTTAAGTAAATCTTTTCTTTGTTCCATTTCTTCTTGTTGTGCAAATTTTAAATCATTATCAAGTTCTTTATCTACTAGCCAGTCTTGCCATTCATCTCCGTCTTCTCCAACTTGAGCATTTAATGAAAATTCCTTTCCAGACAATCGTCTATTCATGGAAACAACTTCCTCTCTACTCACATCTAACTTTTCAGCAATTTCTTCTACATGCTCTTCTCTCAAGTCTCCTTCTGATCTTGGTGCTATTTGATTTTTTATTTTTTTTAGATTAAAAAATAATTTCTTTTGTGCTGTTGTAGTACCTATTTTTACTAAACTCCAAGATCTTAATATATATTCTTGTATAGAAGCTTTAATCCACCACATAGCATATGTTGCTAGCCTAAAACCTTTTTCAGGTTCGAATTTTTTTACAGCTTGCATTAAACCTACATTTCCTTCAGAAATCATTTCACTTACAGGTAAGCCATAACCTTTGTATCCCATAGCAATTTTTGCGACCAATCTTAAATGACTTGTTACTAATTTTTCAGCAGATTTAATGTTTCCAGTATTTTTCCAGTTTTTTGCTAACATATATTCTTCTTCAGCTTCTAGCATTGGAAATTTTTTAATTTGAGCCAGATATGCCGATAGACCACCTTCATTTGAAATTGCTGGTAGATTATAGTTTGTTGTATTCATTACGAGTATTTATTTAATAAATTTTTCGATTATTACAATAATTTATTTATTAGTATTTCTTAGTGTTTTTATAATATTTTTAAGCTCTTCTGGTAAAATTGAGTCAAATTTAATTTCTTTTCCATTTTCTGGATGCACAAAACCTAAAGTCTTTGCATGTAAAAATTGTCTATTCAGTTTATAAATTAAATTCTCCAATTTAGGATCAACATTTTTAAATTTTTTAAATTTTTTCTTATACTTTTTGTCCCCTAAAATGTTATTACCTTTGAAGGCCATATGGACTCTAATTTGATGAGTTCTACCTGTTTCAAGTTTACACTCAACTAAACTTAATGTGGGAGTTCTGTTATTTTCAAAAATCTCTAAAGTTTTATAATTTGTTATTGCCCTCTTTCCTTTTGAACTACTAACTTCCATTAATTGACGGTTTTTAGAACTTCGAGTAATAAAAGTAGAAATTTTTCCTTTAGAAGGTCTAAGTTTACCCCACACTAATAATTGATAAATTCTTGAAATTGAATGCTTGTTAAATTGAAGAGATAAATTCTCATGAGTTTTATTATTTTTTGCTATTACAACTAAACCAGAAGTATCTTTATCAATTCTATGTACAATGCCAGGTCTAAGCTCATCTCCAATAGAAGAGAGATTTTTTTTACAATAATGTATTAATGCATTTACTATTGTTTGATCATAATTTCCTGCTCCTGGATGCATAATAATACCCGCAGGTTTATTAATTACTATTAAATCTTTGTCTTCATAAACAATATTTAGTTTAAACTTAAATGGTTTTAATGAAGGTGTTTCTGGCTCTGGAATTTCAAGAATTATTTTGTCTCCAGTTGATAATCTTTTTGATGGATCGCTTATTATTTTGTTATTTATTTTTAGTTTTTCTTTTAAAATTAAATTTTTTACTCTTGTTCTGCTTAATAAATTTTCTCTTTTATTAACAAATACATCAACTCTAAAGCCATCTTCTGATGATTGAACTAATAAATTAATGCTTTTTTTCATAAATTATATTAATAGTATTATACGCGCTTGTAGCTCAATTGGATAGAGCGCCTGACTTCGGATCAGGAGGTTGAGGGTTCAAGTCCTTCCGGGCGCACCATTATTCCCCAACATTAATTAATGAGCCTTTTTTTTCGTGCTTGGTTAAACGAGTAATAAAACAATGAAATTGCTACAATAAGATAACCTAAGTTTAAATAATAAGCTTGTACAATATTTTCATAATTAACTGTTTGGTCAATTAATATACTTCTTGCCTCTTCAAATATGTATACCAATGGAAGAGCATAAGCTATATTTTGAAAAATTTCTGGTAAAGTTTCTATTGGATAATAAACACATCCAAAAGGTGCTAATAGAAATAAAGTTGACCATGAAATATTTTCAAATGCTGGTCCGAATCTTAAAAGTCCTGCTGAAACTATTAAACCTAAAGTAATTCCAAAAATATATAAGCTCAAAAAAAGAAATAACAATGGAATGCCTAGATCTAATAAAGAAATACCAAAAAGAGGTGAAGTTAATATTATTGCTGGGACCAGACCTATTAAAGCCCTTATTAAAGCAGTAAAAACTAATGAAGTAATTATTTCACTCATTTTAATAGGAGCTATAAATAGATTTGTGAAATTTCTACTCCAAATTTCTTCAAGAAATAACATGTTAAAACCTATGCTAGTTCTAAATAAAAAATCGTAAAGAATTGCACAGCTCAAGATTACACCTACAGCACCATTGTAATATGTACTATATTCCGCAAAAAAATTAGAAATAAAACCCCATAAAGTTATTTGAATTGCAGGCCAGTAGATTAAATCTAAAATTCTTGGAAAAGAACGGGTAATTAAAAAAAAATGTCTTAAAAAAAGACCATAGATTCTATCAAAACTCATTTTTATTCCTTATTAATTTTAAAAAAACTTCTTCTAAGTTTTGTCTACCATGTTTTCTTATAAGTTCTTCTGGTTTTCCTTCATCAATAATAATTCCGTCTTTCATCATTAAAATAGATGAGCACAATCTTTCTACTTCGTTCATGTTATGAGATGCAAGTAAAACTGATATCTTTTTTTCTTTTTTATATTTCTCTAAAAAAGATCTTACAAAATCTCCTGTTTCAGGATCTAAGGATGCTGTTGGTTCATCTAATAACAAAACAGATGGACTGTTAATTAAAGCTTTAGCTAAACTTACTCTATTTTTTTGTCCTGATGAAAGTTCTCCTGTAACTTTATTTAAAAGATTTTCTAATCTAAGTTCATGGGACAAGTATTCAATTCTAGATTTTAAATTTTTGACTGTATATAATTTTCCATAAACAATTAGATTTTGTTTTACAGTAAGTTTTTTAGGAAGCTCTACATATGGTGAAATAAAATTCATACTATGAAGTAATGAAATTCTATTAAGATTAATATCTAATCCATTAATCAAAACTTTTCCTAATGTAGGTTTTAGCAAACCAAGTATCATAGCTATTGTAGTAGTTTTGCCACAACCATTTGGACCCAGTAATCCAATTATTTCATTATTTCCAATTTTAAAATTTATATTTTTGACAGCTTTTTTTGAACTATACGACTTAGATAAATTTATAACTTCTATAGAATGTGTCATTAAAACTTCGATGCTCTATTTAATCTATCATTGATAGAACTACCAAGGTTTTTATTGGGAATTTTTTCTACAGCAATAGATTTATAACCTTTATTCTTAATTTTACGCAAACATGAATATAAATTTTTTGCTGCTTCATTAAGATTTTTATTCTTTGATATATAATAGAAATGATTTGATTTTTTATTTCTTTTATTTATTAGGATATAAGCTTCATTCCTTTTTGGTTTAGTTATATTTAGTCTAACTGGTATGCCTGGTGAATAATGCAGTTTTGATTGTCCCGGAGCAATTTTTTTCAATGGGTTAACATTAATTTTAATTTTTTTTTTTAAAACTTTTTCAATTTTTTTAACTTCTAGACCACCTAGTCTAAGAATTTGAGGTGATCTTATTAAGCTAATAATAGTTGACTCTATTCCTATTTTAGATTTTCCTCCATCAAGTATGTAACTTAATTTATCACCAAATTCATCTTTAACATCTTCTACTTTTACAGAACTTAATTTAGTCGTTATGTTTGCACTTGGCGCTGCTAGAGGGTAGTTAATTATTTTAAGCAACTTACTTATGGTGTAATGCTTTGGAAATCTTACAGCTAATGTGTTTTGTTTATTAGTAACAAGTTTAGATATTCTAGAGGAATTTTTTAATTTAAGTATAAACGTAATTGGACCAGGACAAAATCTTTTATAAAGTTTTATAAAATCTGAATTAACAAGACAGTCTTTTTTAAGACTTTGTAAACTTGAATAATGGACAATAAGAGGGTTGGATTTAGGTCTTTTTTTTAGATTAAAGATTTTTTTAACAGCTTTTGTAGAATAAGCATTGGCAGCTAAACCGTAAACTGTTTCAGTAGGCACAGCTATACACTTATTGCTATCAAGGCATTTTTTAGCTTTTTTGATATTTGATTGATTAAATTTCATGTATTAATACTAACTATTATATGAAAGTTTCAAATTTACCAGACGATAATATTTCGCAGTCTCTAGAGGAATTAACAAAAGATTTAAATGAAATCATTGAAAAATTAGAAGAAGAAAAAGATTTGCAAAAATCAATAGAAGCTTATCAAAAATTAATTAAGCTAAACAACATCATAGAAAAAAAATTTCAAAAAAAATCTAAACAAATAAGCCAATTAACTAAAGAAAAAATTGAAAAAATAATTAAAAAAAAAAATGAAAAATAAGCTTAGAAAAATAGCAAATGATACTAATAATTTTTTAAAAGTATTTATAAAAAAACCAAAAGAAAACTCATTTAATATCTCCTATAAATTATAGTTTATTTCCTGGAGGAAAAAAAATAAGATCTAAAATTTTAATTGATATTGGAAATCTTCTTTCATCAGATTATAAAACTTTAATAAAAATTGGAGCTGCAGTAGAATGTATTCATGCTTATTCATTAATTCATGATGATCTTCCATGTATGGATAATGATGATTTAAGAAGAGGTAAACCTTCAACTCATGTTAGATTTGGTGAGTCCACAGCTGTACTTGCCGGAAATTCACTTTTGCTAATGGCATTTGAAATTTTAAGTGATCCAAAGCTAAAAATTAGTGAAAAGAAAAAAATTGCCTTAATTAGTATCTTATCTGAATGTTCTGGTCATACTGGTATTGCTGGTGGTCAGTACCTAGATTTAAGTTTTGAAAAAAAAAGAATTTCAAAAAAAAATATTATAGATATGGAAATTAAAAAAACAGGTAAACTATTTAGCTTTTGTTGCATGGCACCTGCAATAATTAAAAATCAAGATAAAAAAGTTATAAATTCTTTTAAAGAATTAGGATATGATATAGGTTTACTTTTTCAAATAGTAGACGATCTAATTGATCATAAAGGTTCTACTAAAAAAGTGGGAAAAAAAACTAAAAAAGATAAAAAAAAAGGTAAGGCTACTCTTATAGGTTTACTAGGATATAAAAATACTGTTAAATATAGCAATATAATTAAATCTAAGATTATAAAAAAACTAAAAAAATATGGAAATAAGTCAAAAAATTTAAATGAGACAATAAATTATATTATTGAAAGAAGTAAATGATTAAAAAATATAAATATTTAGATAATATAAATTTTCCTTCCGACATAAAAAAACTTCCTAGTAGTGTTTTACAAGAACTAGCAGACGAAGTTAGACAAGAAATGATTAATGCAGTTTCAGAAACAGGTGGGCATTTAGGAGCTGGATTAGGTGTAGTAGAATTAACAGTTGCTCTACATTATATATTTGATACTCCAAATGATAAATTAGTATGGGATGTGGGACATCAAACTTATCCACATAAAATTCTAACCGGTAGAAAAAGTAAGATTAAAACTTTAAGACAAGGTAAAGGACTTTCAGGTTTTACAAAAAGATCTGAGAGTGAATATGACCCTTTTGGTGCTGCTCACAGTTCTACATCTATATCATCTGCTTTTGGAATGGCAGTAGCAAATGAATTATCTAAAAAATCAAACAATGTAATAGCAGTCATAGGTGATGGTGCAATTAGTGCCGGCATGGCATACGAAGCTATGAACAATGCAGGAGCTTCAAAAACCAAAATGATTGTTATTTTGAATGATAATGACATGTCTATTGCAAAACCAGTTGGTGCAATGAGAAGTTACTTAGCAAAATTACTCTCTGGAAAAATTTATTTTAGTTTAAGAGAAACTATAAAACTTATAGTTTCAGCCTTTTCAAAACGATTTAGTGTTAAAGCAGGAAAAGCTGAAGATTTTTTACGATCTGCAGTTACAGGAGGTACTCTCTTTAATTCGTTAGGTTTTTATTATATTGGACCAATTGATGGTCATGATATGGATGTTCTTTTGCCAATATTAAAAAATGCTAGGGATTCTAAGCATGATGGACCAATAATGATTCATATAAAAACTCAGAAAGGCAAAGGATATTCCTACGCCGAAAAAGCAAATGATAAATATCATGGTGTTTCAAAGTTTAATATAGAGACTGGTGAACAACAAAAATCCAAATCTAATTTGCCAGCTTATTCGAAAGTTTTTGCTAACACTTTGATAAAACACGCAGAACGAGATAGTAAAATAGTAGGAATAACTGCAGCAATGCCAGATGGTACTGGTTTAGACATTTTTGGTAAAGAATTTCCAAAAAGGGTATTTGATGTAGGAATAGCCGAACAACATGCAGTAACTTTTGCTGCAGGACTAGCAACAGAAGGATATAAACCATATGCAGCTATATATTCAACATTTTTACAAAGAGCATATGATCAAATTGTTCATGATGTAGCTATTCAAAGTCTTCCAGTTAGATTTGCGATTGATAGAGCTGGTCTTGTGGGAGCTGATGGTCCAACTCATGCAGGATCATTTGATATTACATATTTGTCAACTTTACCTAATTTTGTAGTAATGGCAGCAAGCAATGAAGCAGAGTTAGTAAGAATGATTAATACATCAATTGATATTAATGACAGACCTACTGCATTTAGATATCCACGTGGAACTGGAGTTGGTTTAGAACTTCCAAATATTGATGAAAAAATTGATATTGGGAAAGGAAAATTAATCTTAGAGGGAAAAAAACTTGCAATTTTAAGTTTTGGCACCAGATTAAAAGAATGTTTAATTGCTGCTGAGAATTTGAAAAAAAAGGGAATTAACATTACTGTTGTTGACGCAAGATTTGCCAAACCTTTAGATGAAAAATTAATTTGGCAAATAGCTACAGATCATGAGGCTGTAATAACCATAGAAGAAGGATCAATAGGTGGGTTTGGTTCACATGTTAGTAATTTTTTGTTTGAGAATAATTTGTTAGACAGAGAATTAAAATTTAGGTCAATGATACTTCCAGATAAATTTATTGATCAAGATAATCCAGAGCTAATGTATAAATTGGCTGGTTTAGATGCAAAATCTATTGAAGAGAAAGTTTTAGATTTGCTTAACTCAAATATTGTACTTCAAAAACAAAAATAATTTTTTTATTTACATTGTGCCTTGTGCATTAAATAATGATCTAGTAGAATACAATTTAGCATTGCTTCACCCACAGGGACCGCTCTTATTCCAACACAAGGATCGTGTCTTCCTTTAACTGATATAGTTGTATTTTCTCCAAATTTATTAATTGTCTTTCTACTTTTTAAAATTGAAGATGTAGGTTTAACAGCAAAAGAAACTATAATTTCTTGACCTGTAGAAATTCCTCCAAGAATTCCTCCAGCATTATTTGAAAAGAATTTTAATTTTTTTCCGCTTTGTGATATCTCATCAGAGTTTTGATCACCAGTTAACTGAGCAGAGTTCATTCCAGAACCAACATTAACACCTTTGACAGCATTAATACTCATCATTGCACTAGCAATATCCATGTCTAACTTTGAATAAATTGGTGCTCCTAAACCTACAGGTATTCCTCTTGCTCTTAATTCAATAATTGCACCACATGAATTACCAGATTTTCTAATACTTAGTAAATATTTTTCCCATAATTTTACTATTGATTTGTCGGGGCAAAAAAAAGGGTTTTTTCTTATTGTTTGATCATTCCATTTTTTTGTATCACAACCAAGTATTCCTAATTGAGTTACAGCGCCAACCACTTTATATTTTTTTCCAATTTTTTTTTCTAATACTTTTTTTGCTACAGCTCCTGCAGCAACTCTAGAGGCTGTTTCTCTTGCTGATTGCCTTCCACCACCTCGGTAATCTCTTATTCCATATTTTTTAAAATAAGTGAAATCAGCATGCCCTGGTCTAAATTTATTTTTTATTGTTTCATAATCTCTTGATCTCATATCTTTATTGTAGATAATTAAAGAAATTGGTGTGCCAGTTGTTTTTCCCTCAAAGACACCTGACAATATTTTAACTTTATCATCCTCTTTACGTTGAGTAGTAAATTTTGATTGGCCTGGTCTTCTTTTATCTAATTCTATTTGAATATCACTCTCTCTAATATTGATATTTGGTGGACATCCATCAATAACACACCCAATTGCTGGTCCATGAGATTCTCCCCAAGTTGTGAAGCGAAATATCTTTCCAAAAGTATTAAATGACATTATTTATATTATATAGATTATTTTGTTAAAATTATGAATCAAAAAAACTCTTTAGGACTGAATAGATGCTTTTTAGATCTAAAAGATCCATTTGAACTATTTGGGATTTGGATGAATGAAGCAA
>CACFAF010000014.1 GCA_902564245.1 uncultured Pelagibacteraceae bacterium
ATGGTATAGAAGTATTTATAGGACAAGGACAAAAAGTAGGAATGGGAGGTCACTTGATGGGTCAAAAAGTTACCGATCAAGTAGCTGAAATGAGATCTTTGCCTGCTGGGATTGACCAAAGATCTCCAGCTAGACATCCAGACTGGTTAGGACCTGACGATTTATCTTTAAAAGTTAAAGAGCTTAGAGAACTAACAAAAAATAAAGTTCCAATACAATTAAAACTTGGTGCTGCTAAGGTTTATGATGATGTTCGAATGGCCGCAAAATGTGATCCAGATTCAATTTATTTAGATGGAATGGAAGGTTCAACTGGAGCCGGTCCACATATTGCAGCTGCAAACACAGGTATTCCAGGAATTGCAGCTATTAGAGAAGCGCGAAGAGCAATTGATGATGTTGGTAAAACTGGAAAAGTAACACTTATTTATGCAGGAGGAGTAAGAGATGGTGCTGACATGGCAAAGGCTCTAGCTTTGGGAGCAGATGCTATTGCAATTGGTACTGGTGCGATGATTGCTCTTAACTGCAACAAAGAAATTCCAGAATCTAATTTTGAAAAAGAAATGGGAGTCCCTGCAGGTCATTGTTATCATTGCCACACAGGACGTTGTCCAGTAGGTGTTGCGACTCAAGATCCAAAACTTAGAAAAAGATTAAATCCAGACGATGCAGCATTAAGAGTATACAACTACTTACATACAATGACTTTAGAGGCACAATTATTAGCAAGAGCTTGTGGTAAAACAAATATTCATTCATTAGAACCAGAAGACTTAGCAGCATTAACTATGGAAGCATCTGCATTAGCCAAAGTTCCATTATCAGGCACAAACCATACAGTAGGAGTTGATGACTTTCATAAAATTTAAGGTTAATCATGGGGAAAAATAGAAAAAAAAATAAAAAATCAAAAAATAAAGAAGTAAAAGGTCAGTTAGGAAAAAAAAAGGAGTCTGCAAGAGAAAAAATGATAGGTCAAACTATCGGTTATCGTTATGATGTAAACTTATTACCTGATTATAAAAGACTAACTCCATTTTTAAAGAAATATATTGAAGCAATGGGCTGGGATGATCTTAACTGGCTTGAGGATGTGCATATGGGTTATGAAGAGGATCGGCCAGCAGTATTTGATAGAAATGCAAATGGTTGGGTAACAATTCCAAAAAAAATAAAATTACCAAATAATCAACAAGATAGAGATATGATTGCAAGAGAGTTATTAGTGAAGTTTCAAATGTCTCCAAACCATCCTTTAGTTGATTTAAAAAAAGCTTATAGAAAATTTTAAGTCACAATCTACGGTTGATATTAATTTAGAAAAATACTTAAAATACTAATCTTTTTGAGTTTTGTTTCGTTGTCACTCCTTTAAAAATTTAATAGGGTTTCTTAAACTAATATGGAGAAACATTATGACTGATCAGTTAGGTGCTTTGACAACCATATTTACAGAATTTTACTACTGGGTAACGGTAGTTTTAATGTTTTTAATACACGTTGGATTCTGTATGTACGAAGTTGGAGCGTCACGTTATAAACATCACCAACACACTCTCATGAAAAACACAATGCTTATACCATTAGTAACAGTAACTTGGTTTTTCTTTGGTTGGTGGATCTACTGGGCTTTCCCTACAGGACCGGGAATAGCACCATCGATAATGAATGAGAGTGCTGCACTTATTACAGATGAAAGTACATTTAGTGCAAAATGGTATCTGCCAAATACTGAATATATGGCAGTAAACTTGGGTGACCACATAAGCGGAGTATTTTGGGCTGCTTTCTTATTATTTTCATGGACAGCTGCTTCCATTGTTTCAGGAGCAATCATTGAAAGAATTACGACATTTGCATTTGGAATTTTAGCAATAGCAATAGGGTCAGTATTTTGGTCAATTGATGCTGCTTGGGGATGGCACTTTGATGGATGGATGCTTAAAATTTTAGGATATCATGATGCTTATGCATCAGGAGTAATTCACGCAATTGCAGGTGGATTTGCTTTAGGTGTTCTATGTGTTTTAGGACCAAGAATTGGTAAATTTTCATCAAGTGGTGAACCAAGAAATATAGGACCAAGAAATCCTTGGCTAGTTACAGTTGGATTATTTTTAATTTATACTGGTTTCTGGGGATTTTATGCAGCATGTAATATACCAATCTTTGACCTTGGACCCGAATATGGGATGGAAGGTGTAACTTATTGGACAGCTACAAACATATACGTAACCCCTACTACACTTAGTGGTATTACTTTTAACTTCCTGATGTCATTATCAGGTGGATTATTAGCCGGTTATTGGATTGCTAAAGGTGATCCTTTCTGGACATACTCAAGTGGACTAGCAGGTGTTATCTGTGCTTCAGCTGGAAATGATTTATATCATCCAATTCAAGCAATGATCATTGGTATGATCGGTGTTGTGATTGCATACAAACTTCATTACTGGGTTGAACGTAAGTTCAAAATTGATGATGCAGTAGGTGCAGTAGCAGTACATGGTTATGCTGGTTTTGTTGGTCTGGTAATTTGTGGTTTTGTCTTAAATGGATACCCATCATCTGGTTACAGTGTTGGTGCTATGTGGGATGGAACAACTTATGCATCAATCAATCCATTGGGGCAATTCTTAGGAGCAATAATAATGTTTGGTGTTCTTGGAATGCTACCAGGTTATGTCATAGCTAAAGTACTTCATGGAATGGGTAAATTAAGAATCCCACGTGAAGTAGAAATAGCTGGACTAGACTATGAAATGTTGGAGTCTGCTAAAAGCGATGAAAAAGCAGTCGCCTCATCAACTAGGTAAAGGAGAAATATATGGCTACAGTAACAAACTGGATAGATCATTTAAGTGCTAAAGAAGTTGCCGGGGCAATTTATCCGGGAGCAGGATCTAGTGAAACTTTACTAGTAATAATTGGTATAGTTATTTGGATCGGTTGGCATGTTCTTACTAATAATTATGAAAATGAAAAACTTTCAAGGTTAGCTAAGAAAAGACATGGTGCTAATGATCATAAAAGCAATATTACCGATTGGTAATTTAAAATAAAAATTTGGGCGCTAAAATTATTTTAGCGCCCTTTTTTATAATAACACCTTAAATGACAGAAAATAATAACGATGAATTAAGGCCAAGTAAAATGAGAGGTGTCGCCTTTCCGAAAGCAAAGTATGGTGTTATAGCAGCTGTTATAATAATTATTCTTGTTAATATAATATATTACAAAGAAACTATTTTTTCTTTTTTTAAATAACTATGTTAAGTTAATTAATGACAAAAAATTTATCTAAAATTGCAAAAACTAAAAAAATCAAATATTTTTTGATTAGTTTTGTAGACCTATTTGGTGTCTTAAGATCCAAATTAGTTCCAGCACAAGCTATTGGTGAAATGCAAAAAAATGGTGCTGGTTTTGCTGGTTTTGCAACTTGGTTAGATATGACTCCAGCTGACTCCGATATGTTTGCTATTCCAGATCCTAATAGTCTTATTCAATTACCATGGAAAAAAGAAATAGGATGGTTAGCATCAGATTTATGGATGAATGGCCAAACTGTAAAGGCATCTCCAAGAGTAATGCTTAAAAAACAAATTAATAAATTAGATAAAAAAAATTTGATCATGAAGTCAGGTGTTGAATGTGAATATTTTTTAATTTCTGAAGATGGCAAAACAATTGCTGATTCTAGAGATATACAGTCTAAGCCTTGTTATGATCAATCTGCTTTAATGAGAAGATATGAATTAATTAAAGAAATATGTGATTGTATGATTGAATTAGGATGGGCTCCTTATCAAAATGATCATGAGGATGCAAATGGACAATTTGAAATGAATTGGGATTATGAGGACAGTTTAGTCACTGCTGATAGACATGTATTTTTTAAATTTATGGTCAAATCTCTTGCAGAAAAACATGGCTTAAGAGCAACATTCATGCCCAAACCTTTTGAAAATTTAACAGGTAATGGATGCCATGCTCATATTTCTTTATGGAATGGTAAAGTTAACAAATTTTTAGACAATGGAGATAGATTTGGATTAAGTAGACTTGCATATAATTTCTTGGGAGGGATAATGAATCTTGCACAGCCTCTCGCAGCATTTTTTAATCCTACAATCAATAGTTATAGAAGAATAAATGCACCACCTACAAAATCAGGAGCAAGCTGGTCTCCAAGTAGTATTTCATATACAGGAAATAATAGAACTCATATGATAAGAATACCAGACCCAGGAAGATTTGAATTAAGGTTAATGGATGGTTCATCAAACCCTTATTTACTTCAAGCAGGAGTAATTGCAGCAGGCTTACATGGAATAAATAATAAAATTGATCCTGGTGAACCTTTAACTTGCAATATGTATACTGATTATAAAAATTATCCCAACTTAAAGAAATTACCTGATGAAATTGACGATGCTCTAGAATATATGGAAGAAAGTAAAGAAATAAAAGAAGCTTTTGGAGAAGATGTAATAAACAGCTATATTAAATTAAAGAAATCAGAAATTGAAAATTTTAATAAAGACGAAGATTTTAATAAAAGAAATCCAATAACTAATTGGGAAAAAAACAATACTTTAGATTGTTAAAGTTATGTCGGCAAATTCTAATGTATCTCATTGGAAATATTCAAATTTATTAAATAATCAAAATAATAGATTCAATAAAGAAGAAATATTAAAAATTCTTTCTGCCAAAGATATAGATGAATCTTACAATACAATATCAAAATGGAAAAATTATAAACCAACTCCACTCATATTATTAAATAAATTAAATGAAAAATTAAGATTAAATAAAATATTTTATAAAGATGAATCTAAAAGATTTGGTTTAAAATCTTTTAAAGCACTTGGTGGTGCATATGCTGTTGAAAAAATAATAAAAAATAATGATAAAAAAATAATTTCTACTGCGACTGCTGGTAACCATGGTAGGTCTGTAGCATGGGGATCTCAAAAAAATAATTTAGAATGTAAAATTTTTATCAGCAAGTTTGTTAGTGAATCACGAGCAGAAGTTATGAGAAGCTTTGGAGCTGAAGTTATAAGAATTAATGGTAATTATGACGATTCTTTAAATGAGTGTATTAAACAATCCAAAGAAAACAACTGGCAGATTGTACAAGATGTTGCTTGGAAAAATTATGAACTGGTACCAAAATTAACAATGGCAGGATATTCAGTAATGATGAAAGAAATATCAGATCAAATAAAAAATGATAAAATTTCTCACGTAATTTTACAAGCTGGTGTTGGTGGTATGGCGGCTGCCATGATTGCAGGTATAGCAAGATACTTAAATCACATACCTGAAATAATTATAGTAGAACCAGAAAATGCAGCATGCGTTCTGGAAAGTATAAAAACTGGAAAAATTGAAAAAATTGAAATTAAAAAAGAAAGCATAATGGGAGGAATGTCTTGTGGAGAACCATCTTTAATACCGTGGCAAATTTTAAAAAACGCTGTAAATAGCTGCGTAACAGTTTCTGATGATTATGTTTCGAAAACTGTTAAATACCTGGCAAATTGTGAATTAAGTGACGAAAAAGTTATAGGAGGTGAATGTTCAACTCCAGGAATAATTAGCTTAATTGGATTATGTAATGACGAAAAAGCAAGAGAAAAAATTAAACTTAATGAAGATTCTAATGTATTGGTTTTTGGGTGCGAAGGTGACGCAGATGAAAATTTGTATCAAGAATTATTAAATAAAATTGATTAATATCATCTTCAATGACAAAAAAAGGAATAGTATGGATAAGAGATGACTTAAGAGTCTTAGATAATCCAGCTCTTTCATTTGCATCTAAAAATCACGAAATTGTAAATGCTCTGTTTATATATAATTCAGAATTATATGATAATAAAAGAGAAGCTCAAAAATGGTGGCTTAGCAAATCTTTAGAATTTTTTAAATCAGAACTAGCAAATTATAATATTAATTTAGAAATATTATCAGGTAACGAAATTGAGATATTAAGCAAAATAAAAAAACAAGATATCTCAATTTATTGGAATAAGGTTTATGAGCCAGATCAAAAAGATATTGAAAAAAAAGCTAGTGAATATTTTAAAAAAGCAGATATCAATTTTAAGTTTTTCAAAGGAAATATATTAATAGAATATCAGGAAGTTCAAAAAGATGATGGAACACCATTTAAAGTATTTACTCCATTTTGGAAAAATGCAGAGCAAAAATACTTGAATAAACCTCCCTTTAAACAATTAAATTTAAAAAAACTAAAAAAATCAGAACAAATTTTTAAAAATTCGATTGATCCAAAAAAATTATTGCCAAAGAAAAGCTGGTATAAAAAATTTGAAAATTATTGGAAACCATCAGAAACTGTAGCATTACAAAATACAAAGAAATTTATTAAAGATAGAATAAAAGACTATGGAGACACTAGAGATTTTCCAAACATACAAGGAACTTCAAAAATTTCTCCTTTTTTAAAGCACGGTCAAATTTCTGTTGAAACAATTTGGAGATTTTGTGGAGAAATAAAAAATAAAGGTAAAGGATATAGAAAATATGTAAATGAATTAGGATGGAGAGAATTTTCTCATAGTCTTATTAATAATTTTCCAGAAATGTTAAAAGGAAATCTTAGAAAAGAATTTGATAATTTTCCATGGATTAAAAATAATGAATATCTGTCAGCTTGGAAAAAAGGTATGACAGGTTATCCAATTGTGGATGCTGGAATGAGGGAATTATATGAAACAGGATGGATGCATAATAGACTTAGAATGGTTGTTGCTTCTTTTTTAATTAAACATTTGAGAATTCATTGGAAAGAAGGTGAAAAACATTTTAGAAATTGCTTATTGGATTTTAATGAAGCAAACAATGTAGCACAATGGCAGTGGGTAGCAGGAAGTGGAGCTGATGCTGCTCCTTATTTTAGAATTTTTAATCCTATACTCCAAGGTGAAAAATTTGATAAAGATGGAGAATATACTGCTAAATGGGTCCCAGAACTTAAGAATTACCCAAAAGAATTTTTACATAAACCATGGGAATTAGAAAAAAAACAACAAGAGAAAATAAACATTATAATTGGTAAAAATTATCCTTCACCGATAGTAATACATGAAAAAGCACGTGCAGCTGCACTGAATGCTTTTCAAACATTGAGAAAATAAATTTAAAAACATCATTTGATTTTGGTCTTAAAATCTATGCCATATTCTGATCTTGGACCTTTTCTAAATCCAAAAGGACCGGGAATAAATAATGTCATTGGCTTAGTGCCAGGTTTTAAATCAACTCTATGGTAATCATTTGCAGATCTAAAACCTATATATCCTGGTGGTCTCCAATATTTACCTGATTTAAGAGTCTCCCAATACCCTCCTCTAAGTATAATTGTCATAAATGGACATAAATGATTATGAACTCCATCCCCATGATCATCATCTAACATTTCATGAATAATTATATTAAAAGGAAACCATTTAGGACGATATCTGAACAATATGTAATATCTATTCATCCATGGTTTTGCTTGATTAAATTTTGGATGAGAAGGTCCTCTATCAAGCACAATTTTTTTTCGACCAATTTTTTCTAGTAGTCTTAACAACATTATCAATCAAGCTTAATAATAGAGTTTTCTTTAATTATAAATAGGTTTTGATTGAGTATAAAAGGTCTAGAGATTTTATCATTATCAATTTTCAAAATTGATAAAACTTTACCATCAGTAATGTTAATAATTATCAGTCTTCCATGATCAGTGGTAAGAAATATTTTTTGTGAACCAACAATAAATCCAACAGGTTTTATTTTATTTCTTTTCTTTTCTTTAAAAATATTAAAAATATCAGTTGATCTAATTATATTTCCTGAAAGATTATCAATTATAACTAAAAAACCTTCAGAAGTTATTGTAAAAACTAAATTATCTATTAAAGTTGGTCGTAAATCTGAGTTAATTTTTTGTTTCCAATTGATTATACCTGTTTTTGAGTCTAAAGAAAAAAAATCATTTCTATTATTAGAAAATAATATTGAATCATTATTAGCTATTAACTCAGAATTTTTTAAATAAAATGTATCTTCAATAATTAAAGAACTTTGGGTAGGTGTTTGCCAGATAATTTCTCCATTCTTAATATCTACAGCTGTAACATCACCAATAGAATTAATAAAATAAACTATATTATCTACTATTACTAAAGAAAGTTTTTTATCTGATTTAATAAAAGATTGCTCAGTTTTAACTTTCCATATTTGATTACCATCTTTAATAGAAAAACATCTTAAAGTATTATCAAAATCAATAATAAAGAATTTATCTTTAAAAATTTTTATTTCAGAATTAAATGGTGATGAAGCATTCTTTGACCACAATAATTCTCCAGTATTAATATTTATAGAATAATATTTTGCTATATTGTCTGCAACGATAAGATTATTTTGATCATTTGCAAAAAATAATATTGGTTTTAATTTTTTTTCAACTTTCGTATAGTTATTTTTTTTCCATACAAGTTTTGACTTTTCATTAAATTTTAAAATAGACCCCTTGTTATCAAAAAAAATAACGTTATCTTTATAAAAAGAAATTTCAGGTTCAAACCTATTAAAATTTTCTATTTTTGAAAATTTAAATTTCGATTTTTTCTTTAAATTTCCATCATAATTTATTCTTCCATTATTATTATCAAAATTGTTAATAAAGCTATTATTAACTAATTTTGCCGACAAGTTTATTCTTAAATCTGGATTAAATTCTTTTATAAAAAATTTTTCTTTTTTAAAAACTTTTTCAATTTTTGATTTTTTTTCTTTATTTTTTTTTTCTTTTTCTATTTTAATATCTTCTGTCCAAATACCTGTAGTTTTATCAAAGGAACAATTGATAATAAAAAAAAATAATAAAATAATACTTAAATTTTTATTCACTTAAATCTCTTATTAATCTTTGTCTTGATTTAGTTAATATGTTTGGATTAGAATTTTTTAATGTGGTTATTTTTGTATAAAACTCTTTTGCTTTATTTTTCTCTCCCTTAAAATAAAAAAATTCAGCTATTAGGTAAAGTGAGTGTGATTTCCAAATACTATCTGAATTAATTACTGGATTTAAAATTTCAATTAACTCATTTTCACTTGTAAAGTCTGAATTAAATAAACCTTTTTTATATATTAGTAGATTTTTAATTTCTTTTTCCAAATGAGTTTCTTTTATTAATAAATTAAATAATCTATTTATTTCTTTATTTTCTGAAATAATATTATTGTCAATTAAAAAGTATAAAGCTAACGGTGAATAAGTTTTATCTTTATCTTCAACTATTTTCTTCATAGTTGATATAACTTCTAAGTTATTACCATTATTATAATTTATAATCGCTGAATTGTATCTATCGGCTAATCCTTTTTTTTGATCACTTAAATATGTTTGATATGAAAAAAAAACTACAGGAATTATTATAATAATAATTAAAATAGATATTAATTTTTTTTTATTATTTAAAAAAAAATTAATTATCTTTTCTTTACGAGTTTCATTATTAATTATTGATATTTCTTCATCCATATTAAATCATTTTCCTTAATACATATTGTAATATTCCACCATTTTTATAATATTCTAGCTCATTTTTTGTATCTATTCTGCATAATGTTTCTATTTTTTTAATATCACCTGAAATATACTTTATTTCTAACTTAATTTTATTTTGAGGCACAATACCCTTTTCAATATTAATAATACTAATTAGCTCAGACCCTTTAAGGTTTAAATTCAATCTATTCATTCCATCTATAAACTGCAAAGGTAGTATTCCCATTCCAATTAAATTAGACCTATGAATTCTTTCAAAACTTTCTGCTATAACCACTTTGATGCCTAATAATTTAGTCCCTTTTGCAGCCCAGTCCCTAGATGAACCTGTTCCATATTCTTTTCCTCCAATAACCACTAAATCAGTTTTTCTTTTTTTATATTCAACAACTGCATCATAAATTGGCATAATTTTTTCTTCAGGAAATAATTTTGTAAATCCTCCCTCTGTTTCAGGTGCTATTTCATTTTTAATTCTTATATTAGCGAATGTTCCTCTCATCATAACTTCATGATTCCCTCTTCTAGATCCATAAGAGTTATAATCTTTTGGTAATATTTGATGCTTCATAAAATATTCACCAGTAGGGCTTTCTTTTTGAATAGATCCTGCTGGGGAAATATGGTCAGTTGTGACCATATCTCCTAAAATTAACAATGGTCTTGCATCTTTAATTTGTTTAAATCCCTCTGGTTCATCTGAAAGGTTATCAAAAAAGGGTGGTTTTTTTACATATGTCGATCCTTGATCCCAATTATAAATACTACTTTTTTCAGTTTTAATATTTTGCCATTGTATTGGTCCCTCAGAAACATTTGAATATCTTTTGATAAACATTTCTGCATTTAATGCTTCATTCAAAGTTTCTTCTATTTCTTTGTTTGAGGGCCAAATATCTTTTAAAAAAATATCTTTATTATTTTCTCCTTTTCCCAAAGAATCTTTATATAAATCAATCTCCATGTGTCCTGCCAAGGCATAAGCAACAACTAGTGGAGGTGAAGCTAAATAATTTGCTTTTATATGTGGAGATATACGTCCTTCAAAATTTCTATTACCAGATAAAACTGATACAGCATAAATATTTTCTTTTTCAATTGCTTCGACAATATTCTGAGGTAATGGCCCTGAATTTCCAATACATGTTGTGCATCCATATCCAACTAAATTAAATCCCAATTCATCTAAATATTTATTTAAACCTGCTTTTTCTAAATAGTCTGTAACTACTTGTGATCCTGGCGCTAATGAGGTTTTTACCCAAGGTTTCGTTTTCAATCCAAGTTCTACTGCTTTTTTTGCTAATAAACCTGCTGCAATTAAAACATTTGGGTTAGACGTATTTGTACAAGAGGTGATTGCAGCAATTAATATAGAACCGTCTTTAATTTCAAAATTAGCTCCATTAACTTTTGAAATATGTTTTTGTTTTCTATTAGTATTATTTTTAAATGCTTTTTTAAAACTTGATGATGCTTCATTTAATAAAACTTTATCTTGAGGTCTTTTTGGTCCAGATATTGTTGGAACAAGAGATGACATATCTAAAGAAACATTATCAGTAAATTCAATATTATTACTTGCCCATAATCCTTGCTCTTTTGCATATTTTTCAACAGTTACAACTGTATGTTCGTCTCTACCTGAAAATCTAAGATATTTTAAAGTTTCATCATCTATTGGGAAAAACCCACAAGTAGCACCGTATTCTGGAGCCATATTTGCAATAGTGGCTCTATCAGCAAGAGATAAGTTTTTCAATCCATCTCCATAAAATTCAACGAATTTTCCAACTACACCCTTGTCTCTTAAAATTTTTACCACTGTTAAAACTAAGTCAGTTGCCGTGATACCTTCTGGCATTTTATTTCTTAGCTCAAAACCTATTACTTCAGGAATTAACATTGAAATTGGTTGTCCGAGCATTCCAGCTTCTGCTTCGATTCCTCCAACTCCCCAACCAAGAACTGACAATCCATTAACCATGGTTGTATGACTATCTGTACCAACCAAAGTGTCTGGAAATAGGTACTCATCTTCTTTATATTTTTCTGACCAAACAACTTTTGATAAATATTCTAAATTTACTTGATGACATATCCCTGTCCCTGGAGGAACTATTCTAAAATTATTAAAAGCCTGTTGTCCCCATTTTAAAAATGAATATCTTTCTCCGTTTCTTTCAAATTCAATATTAACATTTTTTTCAAAAGAATCAGGTTTTGCTGATCGATCAACTTGTACAGAGTGGTCAATAACTAAATCAACTGAAGAAAGAGGGTTAATAGTATTAGGATCTTTATTTTTTTCTTTTACAGCCTCTCTCATTGCCGCTAAGTCTGCTACTGCAGGTATTCCAGTATAATCTTGTAGCAGAACTCTTGCAGGTCTATATGCTATTTCAGTATTAGATTTTTTTTCTTTTAGCCAATTTTTAATTGCCTCTATTTGATCTTTAGTAACTGACAAATCATCTTCATATCTTAGTAAATTTTCTAAAAGAACTTTTAAAGATTTTGGTAATTTTGAAATATTCTTTAATCCATTTTTTTCTGCTTCAGTTAAAGAATAATACTTATAATTTTTTCCACTTATATTTATAGTTTTTAGTGTTTTAAAAGAATCTTTATTTCCTGGTTTCATAATTTTACATCTTATAGATTATTTCGGCTAAATTATGAATCATAATTATAGATAAAATGTAGCTATGCAAGCTAATAAAAGAAGCGACATAAAATAATTAAATCTCTTAATAAATTTCTCATTTGTCGCGAATCTTCTTAAAAATTTGCCTACTAAAGTCCAAAAATTTATACTTATTAGTGCAAATAAAAAAGCAACACCAATTACCCAAAAAGAATAAAATAGAAAATCTTTTCCTCTATCTACGTAAGTTGAAACCATAATCACTGAAACAATTACTGATTTAGGATTAATAAATTGGAAAAAAAAAGTTTCTATAAATTTTACTGGACTTTTGGATGAATCTTCTGTGTTACTTTTTGAAAAAGAAATCTTATATGCAAGGTAAATTAAAAAAAGTGATCCAGTATATTTCAATATTTCTTGAATGATTGGATATCTTTGAAAAATATTTACTAATCCAAAATTCATAATAGCTACTAAAGTTGTAAAACCAAAAATAACTCCACACATATGTGGAATTGTTTTTATAATACCAAAATTAAAACCTGAGTAAGATGCTACAATATTGTTAGGTCCGGGAGAACAGCTTGTAACAAACATAAAAAGACATAGTGATATTATTTCTGGGTGCATATAATTAAGCTATAGGCAGTCCATTTTCAGCTTTTTGTGATGGATGAACTAAAGTGACTCTTCCTTCTTTATCTATAGATCCTAGAATTAAAACTTGTGATTTTACACCAGCAATATTTTTTTCTGGAAAATTACAAACACCAATCACTTGTTTTCCTAATAAATTTTCTTCATTATAATAGTGTGTTATTTGTGCAGATGATTGTTTTATTCCAATTTCTGACCCAAAATCCACTTCTACAACTAGTGAAGGTTTTCTAGCTTTTTCATTTTTTTTTACAGAAATTACTGTACCAAGTCTTATATCTACTTTGTCGAAAGTTTCGTAGGTTATTTGTTCTTTCATAAATTTAATATATAATTGATATAAGATATGAGTACAGAAAATAATTTGAAAACTTTGTATGAGAATTCTATTAAAATA
Organism: uncultured Pelagibacteraceae bacterium; assembly: GCA_902564245.1. Classification (GTDB taxonomy): domain Bacteria; phylum Pseudomonadota; class Alphaproteobacteria; order Pelagibacterales; family Pelagibacteraceae; genus Pelagibacter. The sequence goes on from CACFAF010000014.1 coordinate 13,312, forward strand.
CTATCAGATTTAATAGCCTTTAAAACAATTTCAGGTGAAGATAATAATCAGTTAATTGATTATTGTGACAAAATATTAAAAAAATTTGGTGCAACATCTTTTAAAACTTTTGATAAAGATAAGAAAAGAGTAAATCTTTTTGCTACTCTAAAAGCAAAAAAGCCAAATGGTAAATCGCCAATTATACTTTCTGGTCATACAGATGTTGTCCCCGTATCAAAAGGGTGGTCCACAAATCCATTTGAAGCAGTAATAAAGAAGGATAAACTTTATGGAAGAGGATCTTGTGATATGAAAGGTTTTATTGCATGCACTTTAGCGTATGCACCAATTTTTTCAAAATCCGATTTAAATAGAGATATTCATTTTTCTTTTACATTTGACGAGGAAACTGCGTGTAAAGGAGCTCCTATTTTAATTGAAGAATTAAAAAAAAGAGGAATTAAAAATGGGATATGTATTGTTGGTGAACCAACAAATATGAAAATAATTGACGCTCATAAAGGGTGTTACGAATATACAACTTATTTTGAAGGTTTGGCTGGTCATAGCTCTCAACCAGACAAAGGTGTAAGTGCTGTTGAGTATGCAGCAAGATATGTAAATAAATTAATAGAACTAAGGCAGAAGCTAAAAGATAGAGCTCCAAAAGATTCAATCTTTGATCCTCCACATTCTACTCTTCAAATAGGAGGAATTTTTGGAGGAATAGCACACAATGTAATTGCTGATAAATGTTTTGTAAATTGGGAAACAAGACCTGTGGTTAAAGAAGATGGAGTGTTTTTAAATACAGAATTAGACAAATATTCAAATGAAGTGCTGCTTCCAGACATGAAAAAAGTTTTTCCAAACTCTTCAATTAAGAAAGAAATAATTGGAGAAATTATTGGTTTTGATCGAGTAAAAAATTCAGAAGCTTGCGAATTTGTATCTAGTATAACTGGTGATAACTCTAGAGAAGTTGTTTCGTTTGGAACAGAAGCTGGTTTATTTCAAGAAATAGGAATAAGTACTGCTGTTTGTGGACCAGGTTCAATTGAACAAGCTCATAAAGTAGATGAATTTATTAAATTAGAGGAAATTAATAAATGTTTGGAATTTCTCAGTGGGGTAAAGAATCAATCCACATCAAGTTAAAAAATATTAATATTTAAATTAATTCCAGCCACCAACTGTTTTAACTTCTAAAAACTCTATAAGGCCTTCAGTTCCAGCCTCTCTTCCAATACCAGAATGTTTATATCCTCCAAAAGGAGAGGCTACAGCTATGCCAACTCCATTCACATCTACCATTCCAGATCTAAGTTTTCTTGCAACTCTCTTAACTTTTTCTTTATCTTGAGTTTGAATATAATTTGTTAAACCATAGGGAGTATCATTGGCTATTGAAATAGCCTCTTCTTCGTTTTCAAAAGGGATTATAGATAGCACAGGACCAAATATTTCAGTTCTTGCAATTTCCATTTGATTGCTAACATCAGCAAAAACCGTTGGTTTTACATAATAGCCTTTTTCAAATCCCTTGGGTTTACCAGTTCCTCCTGCAATTAATTTTGCTCCTTCATCTATACCTTTTTGGATTAAAGTTTGAATTTTATTAAATTGAACCTCAGATACTACTGGACCAATATGATCACCGTCTTTTTGAGGTGAGTCTACCTTGGTATTATTTGCTAATTCTTTTACTTTTTCTACAGTCTCATTATAAATTGTTTTTTCTACGAGCATTCTTGTAGGAGCATTACATGATTGTCCTGAATTTCTAAAACATCTTAAAACCCCCCTTGCTACAGCCTCAGTATCTGCATCTTTAAAGATTATGTTTGCACCTTTTCCTCCAAGCTCTAGACTAATTCTTTTAAAATCTTTTGCTGCATTTTGTGAAATTAGTGCTCCAGCTCTAGTAGAACCAGTAAAAGATATCATATCAACATCAGGATGGCTTGTTAAGGCATCTCCAGTAATTGCTCCATCTCCATTAACTAAATTAAAAACTCCAGAAGGAAATTTTACCTCATCGATCATCTCTGCTAGCAACATAGATGATAATGGAGCTATCTCAGATGGTTTTAATACCACTGTACATGCAGAAGCTAAAGCTGGGATTACTTTTAAATTAACTTGGTTTATTGGCCAATTCCAAGGTGTAATTAGAGCACACACACCTTTTGGTTCGTACAATAGTTTTTGATTATTTTTTTCTTCTCCCAAATCTTTTTCAAACTTAAAGTCTTTTAAAATATTTTTAAAAGATTTGATATGACTAGCTCCTGTAGCAGCTTGCATCTCTGTTGAAAATTTCATGGGTGCTCCCATTTCAAGAGAGATCAATTTTGCCATTTCAGCCCATCTTTTTTTGTAAACTACATATAATTTTTCTAATAATTCTAACCTTTCTTCTTTTTTAGAAAAAGCCCAAGTTTCAAAAGCTTTTTTGGCAACACTAACTGCATTATCTATATCTTTTTTTCCACCGAGAGATATCTCTGCACAAGTCTCCTCGTTAGATGGATCAATTACTTTGTGATTTCTTGGTTCTAAAGGTTTAACCCATTTTCCATTAATGTAAAAATCTTTTTTATTTAGCATCTGAGAAATCTAACCTATAGTTTTTTTTTTGCAAATAGATTTGTTAATTCATAAACTATTGTTGCAGCAGCTAAAGAAGTAACCTCAGCATGATCATATGCGGGTGAAACCTCAACTACATCAGCAGAAATTAAATTCAAACCAGATAATCCCCTTAAAACATTTACCATCTCTCTTGTTGTCATTCCTGCGATTTCTGGTGTACCTGTACCAGGAGCAAAAGCTGGATCTAAAACATCAATATCTATTGATAAGTATAAGGGATTATCTCCTACTCTATTTCTTATTCTTTCAGCAATTTTATCTGTTCCTTGAGTTTGAAATTCATCACAATGAATTATTTTAAATCCAAAACTTGCATCATTTTTAAGATCGTTTCTACTATATAAAGGCCCTCTTATACCTACATGCATTGAGGCATTATCTAAAAATAAATTTTCTTCTCTTGCTCTTCTAAAAGGAGTGCCGTGAGTAAAAGGTGCTCCAAAGTATGTGTCCCAAGTATCTAAATGTGCATCAAAATGAACTAAAGCTACAGGTCCATTATTGATTTTGTTTACTGATTTCAAAAGTGGAAATGCAATCGTATGATCACCGCCCATACTAATTATACCACCAACTTTATTTAATAATTCAGTTGCTCCAGTTTCTATTTGTTTAATTGCTTCATTAATATTAAATGGATTACATGCTATATCACCAGCGTCTGCAACTTGTTGCTCTACAAATGGTTCGCTGTCATAGTCTGGATGATAGTTTGTTCTTAGATGTCTTGATGCTTGCCTGATACTTTGCGGTCCAAATCTGGCACCAGGTCTGTAACTTGTCCCTGCGTCGAATGGTATTCCAACTATTGCAACATCACAATTCTCAACGTCTCTTAGCTCAGGTAATCGAGCAAAAGTTGATGGTCCTGCAAATCTCGGAACCTTAGTTCCACTAACTGGTTGAATTGTTTTTTTATTTTTTTTCAAAGTATGATTATTTAACCATAACTTTTTTCTTTATGAAAGCCTCACATTGTGCAGCAATATGACTAGCGCCTGCCTCAGAAATATAGCTATGTTTAGTTGCCTTCATACAGTTTAAATAACTTAAATTAGTCTTTAAAGGAGTATATCCTAATATTGCTACCACTGCTAATAATGCAATTGATGATGTTTTTAAAATATTCATTAAAAATTTCCTTTTCTGTCAGAACCACTGTAGAAAATTTTTGATAGTTCTTCAATAGCTTTTTTTCTTGTTTCTATATTTCTTTCATTCATCGTAATCTTGGCTCTTTCAACGTGTTCATGGTATTTAAAATTATCATTTCCTCTAGCTTGCTGTACATACATTTTTCCAAGTACTTGATTAACATTAGTGCCAATATAACTTTGAATCACAAATCCAATTCTCCTATCATTGCTTTTGTTTATACCTGACCCATGAACTATAGTAGGATGGTGCAAAGACATTTGTCCTGCTTTTAAAATTACTGGAGTTGTTTTTTCAATAGGAACATTTTTAACTGTTTGTCCTCTAGTAAGTAAATTTCCTTCATTAAATTTTTGTTCATGTTCCTTTAGATTATCTTTATGAGAGCCTGCCCACATTCTCATACAACCATTTTTAATATTAGAGTCTGTTATTGCAATCCATGCTGTTACCCAATTATATGGTTCTAAACCAATATACTTGGCATCTTGATGAAAGCTAACAAATCCTTTTTCATGAGGATTTTTAATAAAAAGTGTTGTTCCACATGCAAGAATATCTTTTCCAATGACACTTTCAACTGCATCCAAAATTTTTGAATTATGTACTAGTTTGTCAAAAATTGGGGAAATAAAGTGAACATAGTTTCTTCCTGATCCCTCTAATTCATTCGGCCATTTTTTTTCAATAAACTCTATTTCTTCTCTAATTTCATTTGCTTCATCCATACTAATCACATTAATCGGTGAAACATATCCTTCTTCATTATATTTTTTTATTTGATTATCTGAAAGTTTTGACATTAAACTTAATAGCCTAATTTTTTATCAACTTGATTAAATAATTTTTTATTTTTAATAAAAAGTATTAGATTCTTTATAAATATATCAAGAGTTAACTCAACATAGTTTCCGTCATCATCTGAAGATATATGAGGTGTGATAACTAGATTAGGAACATCCCAAAGTTTTGACTTTTTCTGTATAGGTTCACGTGAAAATACATCAAGTATTGCTCCTGCTATTTCATTTTTTTTAAGCTTCTCACATAACACATCATAGTCCATTACTGATTCTCTTCCTATATTTACAACCCCACACGTATTTTTAAGCATATCAAGTCTTTTCTTATTAATTAAGTTTTTAGTTTCAGCTGTTTCGGGGACTGCTAAATATAAAAAGTCAGCTTCAGGCAAAACACTATCAATTTTATCTATTGTGATAGTTTTTGAACAGCCTTCAACTTTATTCCCTCTTCTATTAACTCCGATAATATTTGCGCCTAATTTTGAAACATGTTTTGCCATCGACCCTCCGAGTGATCCTGTGCCAACTACAACTACTGTTTTTCCATCAACTGGGTTGCTAAATAATGAGACAAATTCTTTATTTTTTTGGTGAGTAATTAATCTTGTCATATGGTTTTGCAACATTAAAATACTCATTAAACCAAACTCACCAGCTTTTTTTGCATGAGCTCCACTGCTATTGGTTAAAACTAAATCATCGTTCATCCAGTCTAAAGGAAGCAAATGCTCTACTCCCGCTGATATAACATGTATCCATTTAAGATTTGGAGCTTGTTCTTTAAGGTTCTTTGTAGGGAAATTCCAAGCTAGCAAAATATCAGAATTTGAAATTGATTTTTTAAAATTTTCTTCATCCCAGTCAAAAAAAACTTCTATTTTTTCTTTAATTTCTGGAAATTTGTTAAGAGCATTGTTAAAACGCTTTTTAGTTATTGTAAAATTCTTTTCTCCCTCAGCATCGGTAGGAAAAGAACCTGGTGCCCAATGATTGTTTTTAACATGAATTTTAATTTTTTTATTTGTCAAAATGCTCCATTCTTTTCCATGTTATATAATTCTTTTATTATAAAAGAGTCACGGTCTTCATTTGGCATTTTTTCTAAGTCAAACTGTAATTTCAATACTGCAGCACCAACTGATTTTATAAATTTTCGATCATCTAGATTTCTTTTTGGAACTTTTAAAACTGTATCTTGACCATATGTTTTGATTGCATCTCCATTATTTTTAAATTGTTTGGGCTCTGTTCCTTCTTGTAATGCTTTTATTGATTTTCTAATATGCCTTCTATACGACATTATTCCATGATCAGTTGGCATTAAATGCTCACCTTTGTGTTGACTTATAAATCCCATTCCTTCAACTGCTTCAGCATCTCCTGGGCTCTTTTGTTTTTCTTCCCAAGTTCGATCTATAATTTCACCTGCTTCAATTCTTTCACAACCTTCTTTATTGTTATATTCAATTGGATCTGCTCTATCTCCAAAATTACCCCAAGCTATAGCTACACAATGCTCATCATCTATGGGTACTACCCATCTAGTAAAAGAACTTCTACCAAAATATCGAGTTTTGGTTCCGTCTGCGGCGAAAGCTGATCCAGCCTGAGTAAAGTTAGGAAGTATTAACTCATTTACTCTAACCCAAATATTATCATCAACTCTTCTTGTATTTGCTCCAAGATATTGCATTCCTCTTTCGAAAAATTCTATTTCTCCAAGTTCTGCAAAACCTTCGGAAAATTGTATTCCTGAACTTTGACCGTGTAAAAACGATGTATGAACTGGATCCATAATTGCATCAAGAACTTGTATCCAATTACAATTATAATTAATTTTATATGGTCTTCTTACAATGTCTGAAATATCATATGCATCATAATGAGGAAATGCAGGAATTTTTTCTGGGGGACCCATATACGCAAATACAATTCCATTAAATTCTTTTATTGGATAAGCCCCTAATTTAAATTTTTTTCTTACTTGTTCTGCTTGTTTTGAGTCTGGATCTTCACCTGGGGTTTCTAAAATCTCTCCATCTGGAGAGAAAAGCCATCCATGATAACAACATCTAATACCATTTGTTTCACACTTTCCATAAACTAACGATGCTCTTCTATGAGGGCAGTTTTTATGGACTAATCCTATTTTATTTTTTGTGGTTTTAAAAATAATTAAATCTTCTCCCAGAATTTTAATTTGTAAAGGAGTTGTGCTTACTTCAGAGGTTAAAGCAACTGGATGCCAATATCTTCTAAGATACTCACCACCTGGAGTCCCAAAATTTGTATGTGAAATTTCTTTATCATAACCAACAGGTTTGGCTTGATAATAGCCTTTATAAATATTGTCGTTCGAATTAACCAATTAACCTCCTTAAAATCCAATAATTAATGATGATATATTTTATTGTAATATTAGCAAATCGCAAATAGATTTCATTTATTAATAAGGAAACTACAAATGTCTGAAAGTAAAACTTCAGTTAAAATTAAAAGTCCTAAAAATGCAAATACAATTTTTGGACTTCCTGCAAAATCATATACTGATAACGAATTTTGGGACAAGGAATGTAAAACTGTATTATCTAATGGATGGCTATTTATAGCTTTTGTCCACGAATTTAAAAAAGTGGGAGATGTTATTCCAATTTATATTGCCGGAAAACCTATTCTCTTAGTTAAAAATGAAAATAATAAAATTACTGCATTTCATAATGTCTGTAGTCATCGATGTTTAAAATTAGTTAATGAAAAAAAAAATACTGGAAAATTAATTCAATGTCCCTATCATTCTTGGACTTATGATCTTCAAGGAAATTTAAAAGCAGCTCCACATATTGGAGGAACAAATGTACATAAGCCTAAAGGATTTAATTTTAAAAGTCATGGTCTAAAACCAATAAGAATTCATATTTGGCATGACTGGGTGTTTATAAATATAAATGGAAAAGCAAAAAAATTTGGAGAATATGCAAAACCTTTGATTTCAAAATTTAAAGATTTAGACCTAACTAAAATAAAGTATGCAGCAACATTAGATTTTGGTAAAATTAATACCAATTGGAAGTTTCTTATTGAAAATTTTATTGAACCTTATCACGTTCAATTTGTTCACAAAACTACAACTAATCAACCACTTAAAGATCATTATACGATTGTGGATGGGATTTGCTATGGTAGTGGAGTTAATGTTGATAAAGAAGATAATAAAAATAGTAACGCTTTATCGGTATCTTCAAAATATCTTTCTTTGTTTCCAAACTTTATAATTGGAACATATTATCCTAATCAAATAGGTGTCTATTTAAATATTCCTATTGGACCAGGTATTACAAGCCAAAAAAGAATAATATACTCTACAGAAGGAAAATCTATGTCTAAAGAAGAGATTGATATTACAAAGAAGATATGGTGGAGTGTGCATAAGGAAGATCATGAAATGTGTGAAAGATTACAAGAAGGAAGATCGTCACCAGCTTCAAATAATGGAGGTCTATTGTCTCCACACTGGGAAAAAGGAGTTCAAAAATTTCAAAAATTAATAATTCAAGCAACTATGAAATCAAAAAAAACAATGAAAGGTAAAAAAAATGTCTAAAAATGTAAACGAAGGATATAGATTAGCTCACACAATGATAAGAGTAAAAGATTTAGAAACTTCTTTTAACTTTTATTGTAAAACTTTGGGAATGAAAGTTTTAAGAAAAACTGATTATCCTGATGGAAAATTTACTAATGCATTCATTGGTTATGGACTTGAAAATGAATCTCCATGTCTTGAACTAACTTATAATTGGGATCAAAAAGAAGATTACGACAAAGGAAATGGATGGGGTCATATTTGTATAGAAACTCCAGATGTATATAAAGCTTGCGAAGATCTTACAAAGCTTGGGGTTAATATTACTCGTAAGCCAGGTCCAATGAAACATGGAACAAGAGTAATTGCTTTTTGTGAAGATCCAGATGGTTACAAAGTTGAATTAAACGAACCAATTAAAATATAAAATCGAAAGGAATATTAATGTCTAAAGAACCCCAACTCTATAAATTTAAAGATATTGAAAATAGACTTCATACATTAGAACCAGGAAAGTCTTACATAAAACCATTTGTTACGAGTAAAGTAAGTAACACTATGTGTGGAGGATTAAATTTTTTAAACAAAGTTTCCGTTCCCTGGGATTTAACTTGTGATGAAATTATTTACTGTATGGAAGGAACCTTTAGACTAACTTGCGATGGTAAATCTTACGTTTGTAACCCTGGAGATGTACTTTATATTCCAAAGGATAATCATATAGCCTACGAATGTGATGAAAAATGTGTAATATTTTATGCTGCTTATCCTCATGATTGGAAGCAAAAAGCTGGTATAACATTTGTTCCTGGAATTGACCCAGAAGATATGCCAAAATAATTTACCTAATGAAAAATAAGATATATTACGAAAATTTTAAAGACGCTATTGAGAGAAACAGGAAAAAAATTCCTGCAGTTCACAAAAAACTTAAATCTGCAGGCGTACAATATGTAATGTCGAGCTGGATAGATTTACATGGTATTCCAAAAACTAAACCTGTACCGATGAGTGATTTTGAACAGTTATGTTTGGGCAAAGGACCTCAGTTTGCAGTACACTCAATATCTTTTGTGCCTGAATTAACTCCCGCTGACTCTGACCAAATAATGTTGCCAGATTTAGATAGCGTTTATATTTGTCCTTGGGACAAAACAATGGCTATAATTTTTGCAGATCTTTATTGGGAAGATAAACCTTATAATGTTTGTCCAAGACAAGCTCTGAAGCGCGCAATGCAAAAAGCACAGGACGCAGGCTACAAAGGAATGTGTGGTATTGAACCTGAATTTATTGCAATGAAATATGGAGAAGATGGAAAACCAGTTAAAGCTATTGATAGCGATCCAATAAATGGGATAAGACCAAGACGACAGGCATTTGGTTATGATGTTGAATATTCATTAGACTCTATGCATTTTTTAAAAGAATTGATTGATATCCTTGAAGAACTAGGATGGAATTTACATGATGTAGTTGCTGAAGGAGCTTATTCACAATTTGAGTTAGATTTTCATTATACAAATTTATTAGAAATGGCAGATAGATTAGTTTTCTTAAGAATTCTTTTAAAAGAAATTGCTAAAAAAAATAATATGTTCATTACTTTCATGCCAAAACCTACAATAGGAGACTGGAGATCTGGAGCACATATTAATTTTTCAATGGAAGATGTTAATAAACCTGGAAAAAATATTTTTACTGATGGAAAAGGTTGGTCAAAACAATCAAAGCATGCGGTAGGAGGACTTATGAAAAACTCTGAAGCATTAACAGCAATTACGTGTTCAACAGTTAATTCATACAATGGCTTAGTTCCTAGAGTTGGAGGTTTTGAGGGAGGAACAGTAACTTGGGCACCAACTAATATTACATATGGTCACAATAATAGATCTGCACAGTTTCGTTTGCCACAAAACAGATATTGTATTGAAAATAGAGCAGCAGATATGACAATGAATGTTTATTTAGCACTAGCTATGACAATTTCCTCAGCAATGGATGGTATTAAAAATAAAATTGATCCTGGCAAACCAACTGATCAAGATTTATATCAAATGACAGATGTAGAGTTTAAAAAGTTAGGAATTAAAAGACTTCCTAAAAATTTAATGCAAGCAATAGAAGCTTTACGAATAAATAAATTATCTGATGAGGTTATGGGATCTGTAATGAAAAATTCTTTTTTGTCTTATAAAAATGATGAGTGGGAACGCTATCACCAAGCAGTTACCGATTGGGAAGTAAAAGAATATCTAAGACTTTACTAATTAATGAAAAAATATGAAAAGTTTAATTTAGGAAATATTAAACTTTTATCTGGAAAAATTTTAAAATCAGCTCAATTAGTTTACAAAACGTACGGCCAGTTAAATAAGGATAGATCTAATGTAATAATTCTTCCTACATTTTATACTGGTAGTCACATAAGAAATGAGGGTTTTATAGGTAAAAATAGAGCTATCAACCCAAATAAATATTTCATTATATCAATTAACATGTTTGGAAATGGCCTGTCATCTTCACCAACCAAAACTGTTCAATCTCAGTCAGGATCAAAATTTCCAACTATAACTTTATGGGACAATGTTTATTGCCAACATAAACTTGTAACTGAAAAACTTAAAATTAAAAAGATTGCTTTAGTTACTGGTTGGTCTATGGCAGGTTGTCAATCTTACCAATGGGCAGCACAATACCCCACTATGGTTAAAGCTATTCTTCCTTTTTGTGCATCATCAAAAACTTCAATACATAACCATGTTTTCTTAGAAGGCGTTAAAGCAGCACTTATAGCTGATAAAAATTTCAATAAAGGAAATTATAAAAAACAACCAATTGAAGGTTTAAAAGCATTTGGAAGAGTTTATGCAGGTTGGGCATTCTCTCAAGAATTTTTTAGAAAAAAACTTTATAAAAAATTTGGTTTTAAAAATGTAGAAGAACTACTTAAAGACTGGGCAAATGATCATGCTAAAAACTGGGATGCTAATAATTTATTATCTAAACTTAGAACTTGGCAATTAAATGATATTAGTAAAGGTCCTGAATATAAAAATAATTATATAAAAGCACTTAAATCAATAAAAGCAAAAACAATATTAATGCCTTGTAATCAAGATTTATACTTTAGAACTGAGGATAATAAATTTGAAAAAAAATTTATTTCTCATTCTTCTTTAAGACCTATTGACTCTCCATATGGCCACTGTGCCGCTAATCCTGGAAACGATAAAAATTTTGAGAAAAAATTAGATAATTATATAAGTGAGTTATTATCTAATTAATAAGAGGTTTTCCTGTTTTTAAAGTATGTTTAATTCTTTCTTGAGTTTCTTTAGTTTCAATAAGCCTCATAAAGGAATCTAATTCTAATTTATATAAATCATCTTCTGATAAAGTTTTATCTAATGTTGTATCTCCACCACTTAGAACATTAGCTAACTCTTTACCAACCTTCATACCATGTTCTAAAATAACTTTTTCATTGTATAATTTTTCTAAAACTTTTATCATTTTTTCTTTTAGAGGTTTTCCAGATAAATTAAATGTACATTCCTTTGGAGGAACAAAGTCTTTATTTTCCTCTATTAATTTTTTTGAAACTTCAAATAAACTATTTCTATTCATTACTTTTTTATCTTCTGGTCTTAAAAACTTAAGTGGTACAGCTTCAACAGTTGAGGTTGCAGTTTTTGCATAACCAATAATATTAAATACTTGTAAAGGGGCATAGTCTGGATCTTTTTTAGCCTCAGATGTTTGAGACCATCTCCACAATACTTCTTTGCATCCTCCTCCTGCGGGTACAAGACCAACACCTGTTTCAACTAATCCCATCACAATATTTGTGTGAGATACAACAAAATTTGATTGGATAGCTACCTCTTCACCGCCACCCAAAACTAAACCTGAAGGAGATGATATCACAGGATGATCAGAATATTTTAAATGTTTACAAGTTTCTTGGAAATATTTAATAAATTTTTCTATTGATTTAAAATCACCTTTATCAGCAAAATTCATTGTATAAGTTAAATTTACACCTGCAGAAAATTGCATACTTTCATTAATTATTATTAAAGGCTTGTCTGTTGCATTTTTTAATGCATCCATAGAATCATAGTTTAAAGCACATGCTTTCGTTGTAAATTCAACAATATTAAAATCTTTAAATCTATAAATGTCCGCAGACTTATTTTTATCAACTTTTATAGCTTTTGGTTTTATTTTTCCTAGTGTCTCTATATCTGTATATTTTTGCCTTTCTCCATAAAAGTTTTCATCTTTTGTTTTTGATAAATTTTCTAAAAATATATTGTTTTCAAAAGTATCAATGCGATTAAAGAAATTTTTAACACCTATTGCTTTTAACATTTCAAAAGGACCCATTGCCCAATTAAAACCAAGTCTCATCGCTTCATCAATGTCATTAAATTTATCTGTAATACCTGGAACTAAAGAAGATGCATATTTTATAATTTTTGAAATTACCGACCATGCATATTCTCCATATTTATCTTTTCTATCAATCAACATGTTTAGATTTACAGTCTCAATAGCAAGATCAATTTTATTAGTTGTGAAATACTCTCCCGACTCAAGGTTAATTGCCTCCAAAATTTTTTGATTGCCTTGCTTATTCATTCTGTAGAAACCACCTTTACCTTTTCTACCTGTGTAGCCTTTATTAATTAATTTTGTAATTAATGGTATTTCTTTTGCTACTACTTGAAATGGATCATTTTTTGGAAGTTCTTTTATAAAACTTTTTAAGACATCCGCCATTAAATCTATTCCTATTAGGTCATAAAGTCCAAATACTCCTGTTTTTGGAATACCCATTGGCCTACCAAAAACTGCATCGGCTTCCTCAATAGAAAGTTTCATTTTAAAAGCTTCCGTCATTGCTACCTGCATAGCATATACTCCAACTCTATTTCCTAAAAATCCAGGAGTGTCATTGCAAATTATTGCTCCTTTTCCCATCTCTTTTTCACAGAATTTTTTTAAAAAATTGATCTTTTCTAAATCGTTATTTTCATTCTTAACTATCTCTAAAAGGCCCATATATCTCACAGGATTAAAAAAATGAGTTATACAAAAATCCTTTTTTTCTTCTTTAGATAAATTTTGTGATAAAACTTTTATAGGAATTGATGAGGTATTAGATGAAACAATTGCACCAGGTTTTCTTTCTCTGAAAATTTTTTCATAAATATTATGTTTTATATCTATTCTTTCGACTACAGCCTCAACTATCCAGTCAGCTTTTTTTACTACATCAAAATTATCATTTATATTTCCAACATTTATATTATTAATTTTAGATCTATCAATTAATAGTGGTGGCTTTGATTTATGAATTCGTTCTCTTGCTTTTTCACTTATTTCTGTCTCTAGATCCAATAAAGTTACAGGAATATTAGCATTACATAAATGAGCTGCAATCCCACTTCCCATTGTTCCTGATCCAATAACTACAACTTTTTTAATTTCCATAAATAAAATAATTTTCTAACTTATAATGACTAATTTGGGAATGGTAAAATTTATCTCAGTTTGATTCCTCTTAATCTTTCTGATCTTCTTCTTAATAACTCAACAGTAGTTAATAGAGCTATAGATAAAACAACTAAACAAGTAGCCATACATAAAATAACTGGACTTATTTCTTGTCGTAAACCTGCCCACATTTGTCTTGGGATAGTAACTTGTTCCACACTTCCTACAAATAAAACAACTACCACTTCATCAAAAGAAGTTATAAATGCAAATAGTGCACCTGAAATAACACCTGGTAATATTAATGGCATAATTACCTTAAAAAAAGTTTTCATTGTATCAGCTCCTAAACTTTGTGAAGCTCTTATTAAATTTGTATCAAATCCAGTTAGAGTCGCTGTTACAGTAATCACAACAAATGGAGTGCCTAAAGCTGCATGAGCTAATATCAAGCCAGTATATGAATGTGTCAATCCTAGTTTAGAATAAAAGAAAAACATTCCTGCTGCTGTAATAATTAGTGGAACAATCATAGGCGATATTAAAACTGCCATTATCAATCCTTTAAAGGGCATATGGGGTCTACTTAGGCCTAATGCCGCTACAGTTCCTAAAGTTGTTGCAATAAAAGTTGAAACTATTCCAATATAAAAACTATTTACAGTTCCTCTCATCCATTTGTC
>CACFAF010000015.1 GCA_902564245.1 uncultured Pelagibacteraceae bacterium
AACCAATTATTATTGTTGCAGCAATTAGATAGCTTCTTTTTTTTGATTTTTCATACTTTTTAAGAATATAATTAATTAAAAAAACCATACTGATGATTATTCCAAGACAAATAAGTATACCAATTCCACCTACTTGCCACGCCTCTCCTACAGGGGAAACTGACACAAGTACTACGGCTAGGCCTCCTAAAGCTGTATAGCCCATAATTCCAAAATTGATTAAACCAGCGTAACCCCATTGGATGTTTGCACCCATAGTCATTACAGCAGATATCATGCAGTAATTAAAAATTGTTAGAGCAATAGTCCATGATTGAAATATTCCAACTAAAATTATTAGTAATAACATTATAGAATATGCAGTAATAACGTTTGCAAATTTTCTCATAATGTTTTTCCTTTAAAAATACCTGAAGGCCTAAAAAGTAAAACAACAACTAAAATCGAAAATGAGACTGCAAATTTATAATCGGTAGATAATAACTGAACAAGAGAATCTGGTTCTAAATTCTCAGGTAATATATAGGTGAAAAATTTTTTATACGCATAAGTTATAAATATTTCTGCAAATGCAATTACATATCCACCTAAAAAGGCTCCAAATGGGTTACCAATACCTCCAACTATCGCTGCAGCAAATATTGGAAGCATATTATTAAAATATACAAAAGGTTTATAACTCTTATCTAAACCGTATAAAATACCTCCTATAGTTGCTAATGCTCCAGCAATAATCCATGTAATCAAAACAACTTTTTTTGGGTCGATACCTGATAATAATGCTAAATCTTCATTATCTGAGTATGCGCGCATACTTGTTCCTGTTTTTGTCTTGTTTAAGAACCAAAACATAATAGAAACAGCAATAATAGTCACTACCAATGTTATGGCTTGAGTAGATTTGATTGCGAGACCTTCATTTAAACCAGTCATTTCTTTAAACTTAGATGCTTTGATAATAAACTTTTCTCCATCTAAAAATCTTCTATCAAATGGTCCAATGATTATTCTTATTATAGCCTGAGTTACAAACATTACTCCCACACTTACCATGGCTAATTGAACAGGAGGACTTTTTTTGACTCTATAATAACTAAAAACAAATTTATCGATTGTGAGCATGTATAAGATCATTATAAAAATTGCAAAAGGAATAGTGAGTAGTGCTGTTGGAAAAATTCCTATACTTATACCTTTTGACTGAAAATAATAAGTTAGTAAAACTGATGCCATCGTACCAAAGGACATCATGTCTCCTGTTGCAAAATTTGCAAATCTAAGTATCCCATATATTAAAGTTACAAAAATTGCTCCTAAAGCTAGTTGTGATCCATAAGTCAAAGCAGGTATAATTGTATAATTTAATAATAAAATTAATGCGTTTAAAAAATCCACTTATCCCCCTAAAAATGATCTTCTTACTTCAGGGTCTTTAAGTAATTCTTTTCCAGACCCTTCAAATTTATTTTCTCCAGTAACTAATACGTAACCCCTGTCTGAAATACTTAATGCCTGTTTAGCATTTTGCTCAACCATTATAATTGCTACGTTAGTTTTTTTAACTTTTAAAATATGTTGAAAAAGTTCATCCATTACTATTGGAGAAACACCAGCGGTTGGTTCGTCTAGCATTAGAACTGAAGGTCTTATCATAAGTGCCCTTCCTAATGCAACTTGTTGTCTTTGACCTCCAGATAATTCACCAACAATTTGTGAACTTTTATCTTTTAAAATTGGAAAAAGTTCATAAATTTCTTCAATTACTTTACCTACATCATCTTCTCTTAAAAATGCACCAATTTCTAAATTTTCTCTAACAGTTAGTTCTGCAAAAACATTCCGAGATTGTGGTACAAATGATATTCCTTTTTTTACTCTATCTTGAGGTGTTAAGTTAGATATATCCTCTCCATTTATAGATACCGACCCAGATTTTAAATTAAGTAATCCTAGCATAGTTTTCATAACTGTAGATTTACCAGCACCATTGGGTCCTAGGATTGCAACAATCTCACCTTTATTAACTTTAATTGAACATGAACTTATAATATCTGGTCCATTACCATACCCTGCGGTCATTTTATTTCCTTCAAAAAAATTCATTAATCGCTTTCCTTATTATTTTGATACCCTCTTCCCAAATAACTCTCAATTACACTTTCATTTTTTTTGACTTCTTCAGAAGTTCCTTCAAATAAAACTGAACCCTCCGACATTACAATAACTGGATTACACATCCTGCTTATAAAATCCATATCATGTTCAATCATACAGAATGTATAGCCTTTTTCTTTATTTAGTCTTAAAATTGCGGTTCCTAGATCTTTTAATAAAGTTCTGTTAACTCCAGCACCAACTTCGTCTAATAAAACTAATTTAGCTTCAACCATCATTGTTCGACCTAATTCAAGAAGTTTTTTTTGACCACCTGATAAATTTCCAGCTAATTCATTTGATAAATGTTTTAGATTCAAAAATTCAACAACTTCTAATGCTTTTTTTTTAATTTCTTCCTCTTCTTTAATTATTAAATTAGGTTTTAGAAGAGCGTTAATAAGTTTTTCACCAGACTGGTTTCCAGGGACCATCATTAGATTTTCTAAAACAGTCAGATTTGTAAATTCATGAGCAATTTGGAAGGTTCTCAATAAACCTTTGGAAAACAATTCGTAAGACGGTACTGCAGTAATATCTTCATTATTAAATAAAACTTTTCCATCATTAGGTTTAAGATTTCCAGCTATTAGATTGAATAAAGTAGTTTTTCCAGATCCGTTAGGTCCAATAATTCCTGTAATCGTTCCTTTTCTAATTTTCAATGAACAATTAGATACTGCTGCTAAGCCTCCAAAATATTTTGAAAGATTATCAATTTGCAGAATATTTGAATCATGCTGCATAGAAGATTATACTCTATTTAATCTTTTTAAAATATTGTTAATAGATTTTTCTAAGGATTTAAAATAACCCGCTTTTCTAAGTTCGTTTACCCCTTGCCAATTTAGTCCACCAGGAGTTTGGGATTCAGCGACAAAATGTTTTAAATTTTTATCTGAATGTACAGCTGCAAGTCCAGCTAAAGCTGAGTATAGAGATGTAATATATTTTTGAGCTTGGTTTCTTTTTAATTTCTTTTTAACCAACCAATCAGATAAAACTTTTAATAATTCATAAAAAGAAGCCATTGAACCTGAAATAGCCCAAAAATTTTTTGAGAGTTTTTCACTTTTTATTTCTATAGTTGTTCCAATTTTATCAAAAAAAGTTTTAACTTGTTTGTCTGGAGGAAAAATAGGCACTGGTCCTTTACCTAGAGAGATTGGTGGCATTGGTATAGCTCTAACGATTTTTACTTTTTTCTTAACTATCTTTTTTAATTGAGCATAACTAATTGTAGAAATAAAACTAACAATTGTTTGTTTTGCTCTAAAATTTAATTTAGGCAATATTTTTTCTCCTACTTCTGGTAAAATACCTAAAAAAACCCAGTCTGATTTATCAATCACTTCTTGATTAGTTTTTGCAATTTGAACTTTTTTAAATTTCTTTTTTAACTTTTGAGCTTTTTGTTTATTTCTTGGAGACACAAGAATTCTACTAAAAGATATCTTTGAATTACAAATTCCTGCTATTACATCGGAAGAAATATTACCTGTACCTATAAAGCCTAATTTCATAATTGAAGAACAATATATAAGCTATAATTTAAAATAAACTACTTTTTAAAACTTTTATAAGCCTGCCAACTAATTATTGATATAGTAAATGCCAATATAATTGCTGTTAAAGGCCTGTCCCATAAAAAATTAAAAGAACCATCGCTAATTAATAGTGATCTTCTCAGATTTTCTTCCATAAGACCTCCTAAAACAAATGCAAGTATAAGTGGTGGCATAGGAAAATTATAAAGTCTTAAAAAAGTTGCTACAACTGCAATTCCAATCATTAAATAAATATCAAAATTATTAAATGACATTAAATAAATTCCTGTAACTGAAAAAAATAAAATTAAAGGAATTAAAAAATTTCTAGGTGTAGCTAGAACTCTGGCAATATAAGGAATAAGTGGTAGATTTAAAATTAATAAAATAACCATTCCTATATACATTGACATTATAACAGACCAAAATATTTCTGGGTTAGTCATATAAAGTCTTGGACCAGGTTGAATGCCAAAACCTAATAAAGCTCCTAACATCACCGCAGTGGTTCCACTTCCGGGAATTCCTAAAGTTAACAATGGAACAAATGATCCTGAACAAGCAGCATTATTTGCTGTTTCTGGTGCTGCTAAACCATGAACGCTTCCTTTACCAAACTTTTGTTTTTCTTCCTCATTTACGTAGTTTCTTTCCATTCCATATGCTAGAAAAGATGCAATAGTTGCACCAGCTCCTGGAAGTACACCAATTAAAAATCCTAAAACAGATGATCTAGGAATAGATTTAAGCATTTTACTTCTTTCATCTTTATCTAATTTGATAGAACCTAATTGAGAAAGAGAAATTTGTTCTGTAGCTCTACTTGGATCTTTTGCTTTTAAAATAATTGTTAAAGCTTCACTCATTGCGAATGTTGCCATAACTACCAGTACGAAGCTAATTCCATCAGTCAAATTCATATTATTAAAAGTAAATCTTGTAATATCTGATAAAGAATCTTGTCCTACTGTTGCTAACATTAAACCTAAAATTACCATCATCATTGCTTTTAGAAATTGACCTTTTGAAGAGAAAGCTGATACAGCTGTTAACCCTAAAACCATTAATGCAAAATAATCTGGAGATCTAAAAGCTAGACTTACTTTTGATAAACTTGGTGCAGCAAATAGTAGAAATATTGCTGAAAGCGTTCCACCTGCAAAAGAACTGTAAGCAGCAATCGCTAAAGCTTTTCCTGCTTTGCCCTGTTGAGCCATCGGGTAACCATCAAATGCCGTTGCAACCGTTCCTGGAACACCTGGAGCATTAATTAAAATTGATGAAGTTGATCCACCAAATACTGCACCGTAATACACACCTGCCATTAAAATTAAACCAGTAGAAGGTTCAAAGCCATAAGTAATAGGTATCATTAATGCGATTGCAGTCATTGGACCTAGTCCTGGAAGCATTCCAATTATCGTTCCAAAAAAACAACCCATCATAACCATTAAAATATTTTTAAGACTTAAAGCAGTTTGTAAACCTATTAATATTCCTTCAATCATCCTATAATTCCTAACATCTTAAGAAATGGGTCTCTTAAATAAATATCTAAAAGTCCGTGCAATAAGAACATAAACATAGCCACAAAAGGGAAAGATAAAATTAACATCCAAATCCATCTTCTCTCTCCTAAAAAATAGTATGAAAAAAATAAAAAAAATGATGTTGATAAAAAGAAACCTATTTTTAAAAGTACAAAACCATAAATAGTTACAATAATAATTAAATATAATGTACTTTTATAATCTAATACTTTGTGGTCTACTTTAGATGGATTTCTTTCTGGTAAAGCTACATACAACGTTGAAAGAAACATTCCAAGATATGCAAGAAAAGTTGGAAATGTTTTTGCATTAAAAGGTGCATTTTCATCAAAAGAAAATACTTGAATTTGATAAGTTTGATATAGATAAAAGGCAGATAAAACGAAAAAAAGCAGTGAAATAATTTTATCTGTACTTATTCTCACTGCTTTTTTCCAAATTTATAATCCTAAAGGATTATATAACCCCTAATTTTTTCATAAGCGCTGTCATTTCTTCAGTTTGTTTTTCTAAAAACTTAACAAACTTTTTGTCTGGGTTGTAAATATTTACCCAAGCATTTCTTTTTCGAACAGCTTCCCATTCAGGTGTTTTTTGTACTTTGCCTAACATTTTAGCAATAGCTTTTTTTTCTTTATTGCTCATACCAGGAGGACCAAAAAATCCTCTCCAGTTAACAAATTGTACATCAAAACCTTGTTCTTTCAGCGTTGGAACTTCTGGGGCATCAGATACTCTTTTAGGAGCAGTAATACCAATTATTCTTACTTGATCTCTTGCACCCATAACTTCACCTAGTCCTGTAGAAAGAATTTGAGTTTCTCCTGATAGCAATCCTGCTAACGCTTTTCCACCAGCATCATAAGGAACATAAATAACTTTATTTGGATCAGCTCCAGCTTCTTGGAATGCTAAAGCACCAATTAAGTGGTCCATGCTTCCTCTAACAGATCCACCTGCCATTTTTACAGAACTTGGATCTTTTTTGTAGGCTGCTACTACATCTTTAAAGTTTTTAAATGGTGAGTTTTTAGCTACTGCTATTGCACCATAATCTCCAATAACTCCAGCAATAGGTGTTACATCTTTGTAAGATAGAACTCCACTACCACCACTTGTTATGTATCCCTTATGTCTAGTAATTGATCTCAATACTAACGGTGTAGATTGAACTAAAATAGTATTCGCAGGTTTAGTGTTAATCATAAAAGCAAGTGCTTTACCACCGCCACCACCTGACATATTTTCAAATGATGCACTTTGTAGTAAACCAGCTTTAGTTAAAGCTTCTCCAGTACCTCTAGCAGTTCCATCCCATCCGCCTCCAGCACCACCACCAATTACAAAATGCAATTTATCGATTGCTATAGAGCTTGTTGTTGTTGCTGAAAAAAGTAAGATAGCTGAGAATAATACCGAAATTATTTTTTTTATAGATTTCATTTTTTCTCCTCTTTATTTTTATTAGAGTATTAGATTAAATTAGATGAAATTAGTCAATAACTCATTTAAAAGATAAATTATGAGCTCAATAACATTAGCTTTTAGAAAATTAAGTATACAAGAAATATACTCCAAAAGCTTTTTGTTAGTTATTCTTATTTCTATACCCAGTGCAATTTTAGCTGACTTTCTTAATATTCCTTTAGCTTGGATGATAGGACCGATGGTGGCCACCTCTATAGTTTCACTAACAGGATACAAGATTATAATGCCAAAATTAGTATTAAGCTCAATTTTAATGATTTTAGGATTGCATATTGGAAATTATATTGACCAAAATCTTCTTAATCAGATGTTTAATTGGATTTGGACTACGGTTATAATGTTTTTTTATATTGTTGTTAGTATCTTAATAGTTTCAAAATATTTGCAAAAATTCTCAGACTATAAAGAAAAAACATCAATATTTTCTGCTGCTCCTGGCGCATTAGGTCCTTTGATGATTTTGGCTGAATACGAAAAATCTGATTTATCACAAGTAGCTACAGCACATTTGATTAGATTGATTATAATAATAACAGTATTCCCTTTAATAATTGTAAACCTTTCACCAACTTCATCATTAGAATTAGAAAAATTTGACTATATGTCTCAAAATCATTTGGAATTAGTTTTATTAATTATAGTATCGTTAATATTCATATTCTTTTTTGATAAAGTTAAAGTTCCAGCAGCTCTACTATCAGGTACTTTGGTTGCAAGTGGTGTCTTACAA
This sequence comes from uncultured Pelagibacteraceae bacterium, assembly GCA_902564245.1. GTDB lineage: Bacteria > Pseudomonadota > Alphaproteobacteria > Pelagibacterales > Pelagibacteraceae > Pelagibacter. Next base: position 7,470 of record CACFAF010000015.1, read on the forward strand.
ATATTTGATATTGCATCATATAAATTACCGGATTCATCTATAAATTTCTGTTTATTAATTTTAGGAGCATCAGTTGGATGTCGATTTGCAAACAAAACATTTAAAGAAGTTGCTAATAATTCATTTCATGGATTAGTTGCAACTTTTCTTTTAGTCTTACTTGGATTGTTAGCTGCTCTAATTTCAAGCTTCTTAGTTGATAATAATTTTTTAACTTTAATCTTATCTTTTTGCCCTGGAGGTATTTATGAGGTAGCAGTAATAGCTATAGCTTTTGATCTTGAGCCAGACTTTGTTGCCTTCCATCACATTATACGGCTTTTAATGATTTTATTTATTGTTCCTTTAATTCTTAAATTTATAGATAAAAAAAAAGCCCCCTAGTCTAGGGGGCTTTTAATATTTTATATTTTAATTTTAATTAAAATTGAAATCCAACACTAACTTTTCCGTAAGCGAAAGTAGGATCTGCATTAACAGTACCATCATCATCCCCTACGTTAATTAGCTTGAAACTATCGTATTCAGTTACACCTGCTTCAGTTTTTACATATAGACCTGAGTCATGTAATGTTTTAGATCCAAATCCAATTGTTGTACCTTCTAAAGTAAAAGATTGGTTTGCATCTAAACCTGCACCTGATGCTGCAAGATCAAACTCTGAATATCCTATTTTTAAATAAATAGCTGAGTTTTCACTTGTTGAAAAACTAGGTTCTAGTGAAACTGACATGATGTCTTCTAAGTTGATCGTTACATCGTTGTTATCAGAAGCTTCGTCAGCTTTGAAATCAGCGTCTAATGGATTGTAACTAACTTCCAATGTAACAAACATAGTGTCGTCAATTGACATTGAATAACCAGCTTCAATTCCAGCACTTGGACTTACTGCTCCAGCTGTACCTTTCGATACTTCACCGTTTCCATCAGTAAATTTACCATCTACCTCTGCACCTACTGCTGAACCTTGAACACCAACATAAAAACCGTCGAAGTCACTTGCTCCAGCAAAAGATTTAGATATCATCCCAGTTACGAGAATTGTAGACAATACTAGTAATTTAAACGTTTTCATAATTTGCCTTTATTTTATAGTTAACTTATAATTTATACTTAAGTATGATCCCTAAATAACAAATTAATTTAAAATTTAACATAGTGAACTTAGAATCATATTAATTAATAATAAGTTGTTGCTAATTTACAACAAAATAACCCTTTAAAATAAGCATTATTTGAATATTTAGTTAGGATTTAAAAAATTTAAGATCCAAAATACAAGATAAACAACTTATAGTTTAAAATAGAAAATATTAGCAAAGAAGGATTTTTAATAGATTCTTAAATTTTTAATTAAAAAAAGCTCCTCTCATTCTTAAAAGTTCCCTACTTAAATGCTTATTTTCTTTAAATGGTCTTCTGCCATGTAGCCAAAAGCTATTATTTGCTACAATCATAGAGCCCACTGGTAATTTTGTAATTATCTTGTTCTTACTTTCTTCAAGTCCATCTGATAGTTTTTGTAAAAAATTTCCTTGTTCCATATTTTGTGGTTCCGGAAATTGATCTATAAATGATATTTGTGCTCTTCCTTCTTGATCAGCTGAAAAAATTGGATGTTCCACTTTATAATTTATATTTTTACTTTTTGGAGAACTCCAAATAAAATTTTTTTTTCCTGCAGGATCATTAAATAAGCGATCACAATGTTCCCAATCATCTAAATGCAACATCGTTGTTTCACCACCCTCAACATTTTTTTCTTCAATTTTAGCCATTAATAGCCAATCAGTAATTTCTTTTACATAAGTGCCGTCAGTATGAAGGTCCATATTTATATAAGCTTTCCTTAAATATGAATCACTTTTATCTATATGTTTTATATGAAATCTAGCATAATATTTTCCAGCCATTGAATCATAATTTGGAATGCCTATTAAATAAGAAATTGCTGTTGATAACTTAACTAAAAAAACATCATTAATTTTAGAATTAATTCTGTTAGGAGAAATTATAAAACAACCTGTTTTTCTATCTCTTAGAATTTGATTCATAAATTTACTTAATCTATTTGAAGTTAAATCATCTAAACTTTTAGCAATAGTAAAACGAGTAAATGGTTTATACTCTAAAGCAGTGATATCAAATTTATTAAAAGGAAATATTAGTTTATCTAAAAGATCATTTTGTATATTAATTTCAATAATTCTTTTAGACTTTTTATGCTCAGAAATATCAAATCCAGGAATTTGATTATTCATTATTTAATCTCCAATAAAATTAAAATATTATTTTTCATCCTAAAAAACTATTTAATAAAGAAAGCATGATAGCAGATAAAATTGTTGGATAAACTAAGTTTTTTTTTGTAAAATAAAAAATTAATATTGATATAAAAATAACAATAAACCTTATTAAATAATCTGTTTCTGACAAGGCTCCAGAAGGGAAAAATATTATTCTAGCTATTAATGCTGCTAAAGTCGAATATGCGAGACAGTTAAACCATTTAAATAATTTTGAATTTTCTTTAATTTTTTCAGAGCTTACTACACCTAAAAATCTAGATAGATAAGTAGCTAAAGAAGTTATAAAAATAATCAAAACAATGTTACTTGTCATTTTGTTCTCCAATAAAAAAAGCAATAGTTCCTGCTAAAAATCCTCCATATAAAATACACCACTCGGGGGATAAAAAATAAAATAAGGGACCAAGTATAGCTCCTAAAATTATTGAAATAGTAACCTGCAATGTCTTCATTGCACCTATCATCATACACATAAAGTAGATAGGATTCACAATTGCAAGACCTATCATCATATCTTTGTTCAAAAAATTAGCAGCAAAATAGCCAAGCATTGTTGAAAAAATTGCTACAGACCATGTAGCAGTGCCTATACCCATCCAGAAATCAATTCTATGTTCCTTTTTGATTTCCTTATAGTTACTTTTCATTATGAGCCATGCAGAAACGGCAATAAAGTGACAAGAAAAATAATATTTCCATTTTGGCTGATTTTTATGCATTAATAATGGCATCAAAGAAACTGTCATAGGATACAATCGAGCATTTACTAACCAAACTGCTAAAAAAATATTTATAATTGATGCTCCAATTAACATAGATTCAGCCATTACTAATGAACCAGGAAGAGCATAAGTTAGAAATGTTGAAAATATACTTTCTTGAATAGTGAAGCCTAAATTTTTAAGCAATGCTCCAATTGCTATAAAACTTGCTCCTAAAGCAAGTGCTGGACTGTTAATACCTTTAATTGAAAAAAGTCCTTTAAAATAATATTTTAAATTAATCATTAACCGCCTAAAAATAGACGTCCAACATCAGGGTTGTTTAGTAATTCATCACCTTTTCCAGCTATAGCAGTTTGACCCGAGACTAATACATAGCCTATATCAGCAAACTCTAATCCTTTTTTTGCGTTCTGCTCAACAAGAATAATTGTTTTTTTTTCATTTTTTTGAAGATCTCCAAGGATTTCAAATACCATCTCAATATATTTTGGTTCCAAACCAATAGATGGTTCATCAACTAATAATATAGATGGCTTCATTACTAGGGCTCTAGAAATCTCTAACAATCTTCTTTCTCCACCTGACAAAACTTTTGCAGGTTGATTTCTTCTATTTTTTAGTCTTTCGTATTTTTGAAGTATTTTTTCTGCTTCTTCAAAAGACTCTTCAGTTTTATCTTTAATATATCCTCCCATTAAAAGATTTTCTTCTACTGTCATATCTGGGAAAACAGAATTATCTTGTAAAATATAAGCAATTCCTTCTGACTTTAATTTTTGAGCTGGAGATAAATTTGTAATCCTTTTTCCTTCAATTTCAATTTCACCTGAAAATATATTTGTAAAACCATATATCGAATGAAGAATAGTAGATTTTCCTGCACCATTAGGACCAATTAAACATAGTGACTGGGCTTTACTTACAAAAAGATCAAAATTATGTAATATTTCCATCTTTCCATAGCCTGCATTCATATTTTTAATTGTAAGATGAACATTTAAAGGGGATAGTTTTTTTAAGTCTTCTGCAACTGGGGCCTTTCCTAAAACTTCATATTGATTAGACATTATTGTGCTCCTAAATAAGCATCTATTACACGCTTGTCATTTTTAATTTCATTTGGTGTTCCATTGGCTAGCATTTTCCCATGCGCTAAACAGAAAATATTCTCTGCTAATTGCATAATGACTCTCATGTTATGTTCAATAACTAATAAAGTTATACCAAAATCTTGATTTACTTTTATTAATCTATCTATAATTCCATTGATTAATGTAGGATTTATTCCTGCAGTTGGTTCATCTAATAAAAGCATTTCAGGCTCATTCATCAAAGCCATTGCTAACTCTAATAATTTTTGCTGACCGAAGGATAAGTCGCCAGCTCTTAATTTTCTTTTTTGATACAATCCTACAAAGTTTAATAAGTTTTCAGCTTTTTCTGTAAGTTCTTTTGGAATTTTTGAAAATATCTTTAATAAACTTGCATCACTACCTTTATGGCTGATGAGCATATTTTCTACACAATTAAGCTTTCCATAAATTCTTGTTTGTTGAAAAGTTCTTAGTAAACCAAGTTTAGCTATCACAGGAACTGGAAGTTCAGATACTTCTTTTCCATTGAATTTTATAGACCCATTATCTATAGGGTAAGTACCAACAATTGAGTTAAATAGTGTCGTTTTACCAGAACCATTTGGTCCAATTAAGCCAACAATTTTTCCTTTTTCTACTGACATTGAAATATCAACATTAGCTTTAACACCACCAAAAGATTTGCTTAGATTGTTGACTTCTAGAATACTCATTTTAATTCCACCTGTGCTTTCCGGTCCGCTTCATCTACAACTTCACCAAATCTCTCTGGATATTTTTCTCTAAGCCAACCCATAATTCCCTCTGGAAAATAAATTACTATTACAACGATTAGAACTCCTAGCGCAACATACTGCCAGCCTAAAAAGAATGTCCAAAAACCTTCTTTAAAAATATGAAAAACTGTTGCTCCAATAATCGGCCCCCATAAAGTCCCTTTTCCACCTAAGATTGCCATAAGGACCATAAAAACTCCCATTTCTCTTCCATCGAAAGCAACATCGGTTGAATCTATATATCCAACAAGCCCTCCCATAATTCCTCCTGCTAAACCACAGAAAAATGCTGAAACCATCCAGCCTATTATTTTATACTTCATAGTTTCAATGCCCATTGCCTCTGCTTTATCTTCATTATCTCGAATAGCATTTAGAATAAGTTTGAAACGAGTTGAGTAAATTGCTCTTATAGTTATAAATGTAAGCACTAGAGCAAAAAAACTACAAAAATAAAAAAATTCTCCTCTTGCTTCTAAGCCTCCGAAGTCAGGAAAAGGTGGGGTTGTAAATCCCTGGCCTGCCCCTATTATTTCAATACCTCCAGAAATTTCTCCAGCTGCAACTCCTAATCCCAAAGTACATATTGCAAAATAATGACCTCTTAATCCTAAAATTGAATATCCAATTAAACCTGCAACAATTGTTGGAACAACTGCTGCAACTATAAGCCCAACTGCCATACCTTGAAAAAATTGTTTAGGAGTATGAACAAATGTCTTTTCTCCGCCACTTTCTGTCCATTCTGCTAGAGGAAAAAACATTCCAACTTGAACCGAAGCACATAAATACATTCCAAGCCCATAAAAAAGAATATTCCCAAAAGAATTATAACCCATCTCACCACCTTGTATATTCCAAGTAGCAGCAAGAATAATTAGTACACAAAGAATAGATAATTGAACTTTAAAAGCTGGAAATATAAACGGTGCTGCTAACCCAAATATTAATATTGCTGTGTATAAAATTAAATCTTTTTGTTTCATTTTAAATATTCTCTTTTTCTAGAAAGCTTAAATCTTCTGTAAACTAGAATTAAAACTAATAATAAGAAAACTGAACCAATTCTAAACTCTGTTCCTAACATATAATCAGCAAATTCCTCAAAAACTCCCAATCCCATTCCTGATAATGCTACACCAGGTAAATTTCCTAATCCTGCAACAATCACGATCATAAAAGATCTAATTGTATAAGGTAATCCCATATAGGGATGAATTGTAAAAGTTATTGATATTAAAGCTCCTGCAACACCACATAAAGCAGCATTGATACCGAAAGTTGCAGCGTAAACTTTTTCTGTATCAACGCCTAAAATCTTTGCTGCTCTTGCGTTTTGAGCCGTTGCTCTTATTGCACGACCAAGTTTTGATTTTTTCATATAAATGACTAAACAAATTGCAAATACAATACTAACTGCCGCAGAAAATATTTTAGAGTTTGGCAAAACTACATTGCTATCAAATAAAAAAGTTGTTCCATATCCTGAATTAGCTAAAACAACATCTGCGCCAAATGCAAAGTTCATTAATTGCATGAAAAGAATACTAATTCCAAAAGTTGCAAGAATTGAGATAAATAAATCTCTATCTACAACTTTGTTGATTACTAATTTATAAATTCCAACTCCAATAAAATACATTATAAAAGGTGAAACTATCACGCCCCATGCAGGATGAATTCCATAGAGATACATGAAGTACGCTATGTATCCTCCAAGAATAACTAAATCACCTTGGGCAATATTTATGATATTCATAACTCCCCATTGCAAAGCCATACCGTAGGCAATCAAAGCAAACAATACACCCAAAAGAATTCCATCCAAGCAAGCTTGAATAGTTATCATCGGATATTGGAAAACCATAAAATCCATAATTTACCCTTGAAAAAAAATACCCCCTAGAGTTTAGGGGGTATTTATAGATTAGTTACTATCTTTCAGACCACTTAGGTATTGGGTGAATTAATTTAGCAGAAGCCCACTTAAGTGGAGCAACAACTTTGTTTTCACATTTTCCACCATCACACATAACTTGGAATAATACCATTGGTTTAGAAACATTCTGACCGCCAGGAGCAAATTTTATGTTTCCATAAAAAGTTTGCATATCAGTTGCAGCAAGAGCATCTCTTACTTTCTTTTGATCAAAAGAATTTGCTCTTTCAAATGCATCTTTGAAAACCAATAAAGCAGCTGATGACTCAGCAGCTTGATATGGTGGTGCATATCCAAACATTTTAGTAAAATCTGCATCATATGTCATACCATCTTTAAACCATTTATCTTTATAGGTTAAAGTCTTATGCCATTGAGAAGCACATAAAGCGTATTGAGAATTTTTACCATGTTGTTTTGATAGTTTTGCTGCATCACAATGTGTCATTGCAAGCATTGGAACATCAACTTTCATTTCAGCTATTTGTCTAATAGCAGTCAAAGCTCCTTTTGTGTGACCCGACACAACAAGAACATCTGGCTTCATCTGTTTTACTTTAACTAAGGTAGCAGCCATATCATTAAGTTCTTTTGGTAATTTATCGTCAATTATAATTTCAGATCCAGTATCTTTTGCTGCATCCAAAATGCCTAATCTAACGTCTTGAGAAAAAGCATCTTGCTCAAAAGCTTGCGCAATTCTTACACCTTTTCCACCATTTAATTCAACAGCTGTTCTAATTGCTACATCTAGATATAAATTTGCTGGTGCAAGCACTGCAAATAAATATTTATATCCTTTTGTAAACAAAGATCGAGACGCACCGTTAGCTTCAACCATTGGTACCCCATATTTTTCAGTTACTGGAGCCATGGCTTTAGTTAAACCAGAACTATAAGGTCCAAGCATAAATTCTACTTTATCTTGGCTTATTAATCTTTCTGCAAGTTGTGCTGCTCTCTTAGGATTTGACTCATCATCGTAGTATATAATGTCAAACTTATAAGTTTTTCCACCTACTTTAACACCACCCATGCTGTTAATTCTATCAACAGCCATGTTGTATCCATTTTGAGTATGAACACCATTCGATGAATATTTTCCAGTTAAAGAAACAGCTGCACCTAAAATAATTTTATCTCCCACAACTTTTGCAAAAGATACAACCGAAGTAGAAAATAAAAGTGCAATTGCAGAAACAAATGTAATTATAAAGTTTTTTACTTTCATTTATTTCTCCTATTAATTAATTAATAGGTAATTAAACTATTAATTTACAAAAAAAACAACATGCACATTTTGCGCATGACAAAATTAAATATTAATATTGTTGAGTAAATACGATAATTATAGCTATTAAAATTAAAACACACGCTGAAATTGTGTTTATTATTTTGGGATTTGCTTTTAACCAAACAACTAATTTATTTGCAAGAATTGCATAAGCGACTAAAGATAAAAAATCTAAAACAACATAAGTTGTTATTAATATTAAGAACTGAATGACATAATTATTATTAAAATCAATAAATTGAGGAAAGATAAAAGGAAAAAACATCCAAGCCTTTGGACTGGTTCCTGCAACTATAAAACCATCTTTAAAAAAAGAAAAAAAACTTTTTTTAGAAATTTGACTAGATTGAATATTTTTTGGTCTGGATTTATAGATATCAAAAGCAAGATAAGTTAAATAAATAACTCCTATCCATTTAAATGTATTTAAAAATAATGGATGATCTGAAATAAAAGATCCAATTACAAATATTACTAAAGTCGCCTGAATAATATTAGCGGTGATGTCTCCAAATGCTGTCCAAATACATTTTTTAACTCCATAGTTTATTGAATATGATATAATTAAAATTCTAGGTGTACCCGGAGTAATAAATAAAAAAAGTATTATTTGTAAAAATAAAAAATATTCTAAGGGAAGCATTTCTTGGATAGCCCTAAAAAACCGGGAGCTAAAGATGGCTAGATAGGACTATCTGAATACAATATATCACACCTATTAAAAATTGCATTATTCATTTTTTAATATTAACTAAATTGCTATGAAAAAAAGTCACAGACCAATCACAAAAGTCAAAAATCCTGAGCCCAGATTAGATAGTCCAAATTGGGTCATATGGGCGGCATGGGCCGACAGGGTCACTTTTGAAGAAATTAAGAAAAAAACTGGGAAGTCTGAATCTGAAGTAATTAAAATTATGAGAAATTCTCTAAAACCTTCTTCTTTCAAATTATGGAGAAAAAGAGCAAAAAGACAAAGTATAAAACATGGAAAAAAGTTTGAAATATCTAGAAAAGAAATAAGAAGAAAATTCAAAAAAAATGATTATATATAAAATATGAAAAATATTATTATGTATACAGGTCCAATGTGCAATTTCTGTGATGCTGCAAAAAGATTATTTTCAAGAAATAATATTAAATATGAAGAGATTGATATTACATCTAAAGATGGACTTAGAGATGAAATGATAAAAAAATCAAATGGTAGAAGAACTATTCCACAAATATTTTTCGATGATTATCATGTTGGTGGGTATGTTGAATTAAGAGCTTTAGAAAAAGAAAATAAATTAAAAGATCTAATAAAATAAATTATTTAATTGTTATTGAGACTCTTGGCTCTTCAATCCACATAACATCTGAAGTTATATCTTCATAACCAACTGCATTCTCAGTATTAAAAACAATTTTTATTTAAATTTTTTAAGTTTTTCAATTCCTCCAATTTGATTAACTGACTTTATCACTCTTATTAAGGCTGACATATCTTTTGGTGCAATCTTTTTAACTGTAGATTCAAGATTGTCTCCAATTGTTAAACCATCTTTTGTTGAAAATTCTAAATATTTTTTTTTACAAAGATTAATTACTTTTCTTCGAACGGACTCTTTTGGTATACTTAGTATTTGAGATACTGAAAAAAGAGATAATTTTACTTTATATTTTTTTTTATTCTTCGGTAAATTCTTTATTATTGGAAACATTTCATTCCATTCCAAACCCTCACTAAATCTTTGTTCAATAGATGGATTAAGAGTTTGAAATAGTAAATGTGAATAAACAGTCAAAAGTATCATTTGAGAATCATAATCTATTTTAAATATTTTTTTCACTTCTTGGTAATGATTAAGGTGATGTATTAAGATATCATAGATTAATTGATTTTCTTTAGCCCTAGACATTATTTTTTAAGTTTAAAAATTAAACATGCTCCATTGTTGCAATATCTTTTTCCAGTAGGCTTAGGCCCATCTTCAAAGATATGCCCGTGGTGACCTCCACATTTTCTACAATGATACTCTATCCTGGCATAACCTAATAAATAATCTGTTTTTGTTTCAAAAACATCAGGTAAAGATTGATAAAAAGATGGCCAGCCTGAACCACTCTCATATTTGGTGTTTGAATCAAAAAGTCTTTCTCCACAATTTACACAATGATAGGTTCCTTCACGTTTTTCAGTATTTAACTCACTACTTCCAGGTAGCTCTGTGCCATCTTCAAATAACACTAATTTTTGCTCACTTGTAAGATTTAAATTGATTTTTTTTTTCATAACTATTTTTTTTCAAAAATATAATTTATTGCAGTTTTATATTTTAATAAATAATTATTTTCTTTAAGATATTTTAATACTTTTGAATTATTTTCTTTCGATAATTTATTATGATTAAAAATTTCGATACAAATAACTTTTATATCAAAATTTTTTAGATTTAAAGATCTTAATACTTTCAACTCATGTCCTTCTATATCTATATTCATAAAATCAATTTTTTTTAAATTATATTTTTTTAATATAGAGTCTAATCTTTGTGTTTTAATTTTCTTTATTTTGATATCCTTTTTTTTAATCAAAAAATGTTTATTAATTAAATTTAAATTATTTTTTTCAATTGTATTTTGTGTTGCCAGGTCCCCAAGATAATAAAGTTTTGCTGAGCCTTTTTTATTTGATACTGCAGTGCACAAATTAATATCCTCAGGTCTTGCAAAATTAAACAAATCAATAGAAAATTTATTTAAATCTATATTTATTCCTCGCCATCCAGCTTTATATAATTTAAAAGTATTATTATGTCTTGTAGGATGAAAACATCCTAAATCTACAAAATTACCTTTATAACTATTTCTGAAAATCTTTAAAATATATTTTTCTTCGTTTAGCTGCGAACTATTAAATAAAAATTTAAAATTTCTAATATAGATATTGTAATAAAAAAAAAGTTTTTTATAAAAGAAATTTTTTTTTGATAGTTTGTGAAAATATGAATTCGAAGAAGACATAATTAAATCAACTAATAATTCTTATAGGTTCACCTTTTATGCAAGCTTCTAAGTTTTCAATCATTTGAGAGTAAAAAATTGCATAATTTTCTGCAGTAACATAACCAATATGAGGTAAAATAAGTGCGTTAGACAAAAAACGTAATTTATTATTTTCTGGTAATGGTTCCTTTTCGTAAACATCTATTCCAGCACCGGCAATAAGATTTGTAGATAAAGCAATAATCAAATCGTCTTCATTTATTATTGAACCTCTAGATGTATTAATAATAAATGAAGTTTTTTTCATCATTTCAAATTCTTTTAATTGAATTAATTTTTTATATCTTTCACCACCTTGAACATGTAGTGATATGAAATCTGAATTTTGAAATAAATCTTCTTTGCTTGAGGGCAAAACGTCTAATTCTTTACATTTATCTAAATTTAAATTTTCACTCCATGCAATAACTTGCATTCCAAAAGCCTTTCCAATTTTAGCAACTTGAGATCCTATTCGCCCAAGTCCAATTAATCCAAGAATTTTTCCTTTTAATTCAAAACCAATATTGGTTTGCCAGTAACCTTGAAACATATTATCTATTTCAGATTTAATATTTCTTGCTAATCCTAATATTAAAGCCCATGTTAATTCAGCAGTTGGATTTGAATTTATTTCTGTTCCTGAGACTATAATTTTTCTTTTTTTTGCAGCTTCAAGATCAATGGCTTTATTTCGCATACCACTGGTAATTATAAATTTTAAATTATTTAAATTATTAATTATATTTTCTGTTATTGGTGTTCTTTCTCTCATTATTAAAATTGCTTTAAATTCTAATAATTTTTCTATTACCTCTTCTTCATTTGTAAATGGTTCACTAAATATTTTGAACTCATATTTGCTAGCCAAGCTTTTTAAATTAACAAACTGATGAGATACATTCTGATAATCATCTAAAATAGCAACTTTAAACATTTTTTTCTTTTTTATTTGAAAGGGTTATTCCACAAATTATAAAAATTGCTCCTAAAAAATGATAAAACATAAATCGTTCCTCAAAGATGATTATTGCCATAATTGCTCCAAAAATTGGCATTAAATGTAAAAAAATTCCAGCTCTATTAGCGCCAATCAAATCTATACCCTTTATCCAAAAAAAGAACGAGGCCAATCCTGGAAAAAGAACTACATATATCAAAGTTAAGATAAACGGTTTTTCTAATTTAATTAAATTTCCCATATTCATTTCAATAAAATATATTGGAATTAAAAAAATTAACCCACAAATTATTACAACTTCAAGTAAAGCAATTTGAGAAATTTCATATTTTTTCTTTTTTAAAAGAGCTGAGTAAATTGCCCAAGAAAACATTGCTATAATCATTGTTAGATCACCTTTGTTAAACTCCAAATTTTTAATTAAGTTCAAATCTGCTTTTGTGATAATAAATAGGACACCTGTTAATGATAATATTACACCCATAATTTGAAAAATATTCGTTTTTTCTATGTTTAGTAAAGATGAAATAAATATAATCCAAACTGGTATAGTAGAAATCATTAAAACTCCACTTATTACTTGAGTGTAATACAAGGAATAATAAACTATAGAATTAAATATTGTTATGCTTGTAATTCCAAGAACTAAAAAAAAAATTATATTATTTAGAATATAATCCTTTTTTTTTATTAGCTCTCTAAAAGTAAAAGGTATCAATATTAAAAATGCAAATAACCATCTGTAGAAATTTAATGAAAATGGTGGAATGTTGTAAATACTCGCAGCTTTTCCTACAATAAAATTACCAGACCAAAAAATAGTTGTTAAAATTAAAAGTATATAAGCTAAGTTACTTTTTTTATTCACTGTTTTATGAAAATCTCAAAGAACTATATGGTTGTAAATCAAGATTGGTATTTTCGTTTGAAATCATTTTTGATATTATCTTCCCAGAAATAGCACCTAAAGTCCATCCCAAATGATGATGTCCAAATGAATAAAAAACATTCTTATGGTTTTTAGATGGTCCAATTACTGGTAGAAAATCTGGTAATGAAGGTCTAAAACCTAACCATTCATCTTGATGTTCTGGTAAATTATCAAACATGTATTTTGCATTTTCAACAAGATTTTTAATTCTTGATTTTGAAAGAGGATTTTTAAGACCTCCAAATTCAACCGTACCTACCACTCTAAGTCCCTGCTCCATTGGTGTAATACCAAAACCTCGATTAGAAAAAATTACTGGTCTACTTAATAAATGATCACAATTTTTAAAATGAATATGATATCCTCTTTCTGTATCTAGAGGTATTTTTTCATCAAGTTTATCTGTTAATTTTTTCGAAAAAGCACCACAGGCAATTACTGCTTTATCAAATATAAGAGTTTGATTATCAGATTTTATAATTGGTTTTTCATTTTCAAACTTTAAATCATTTACATTTAACTTTAAAAAAGTTCCGCCTTTTTTTAAAAAAAGATCGAATAATTTTAAAAGAATTTTTTTAGGATTTCTTGCATGCTTTGCATAAGAATAAAAAACTCCACCATGATAAAATGGTTTTATTTTAGGCTCTAAATCATGAATTTCTTTAGGAGTTAAAATTTGCTGTTTAACACCTAGTTCATTTCTAATATCAATTTCGAGTTGTCTACTTTTAAGATTTTTGTCATTCCAGATATACATTATACCTTTTTGGTCTACTAAATCATTTAAATCAATTTCATCAAATAATTCATCATAGGTTGATAATGATAAATTTAAAATTTGATGCATATTTTTTGCAGTATGCATCATTCTCTTTGACGTGCAGTTTCTTATAAAACTAAAAAACCAAGGTAGCATTTTAGGAACATATCCCCATTTTAATGCAAGCGGTCCTCTATTACTTAAAAGCATAGCTGGTACATCGGTTAAAACATCTGGTCTATTTAATGGGACTGATGCATAAGGTGAAAAGTGACCAGCGTTTCCATAAGAGGCTGCGGGACTTCCTGGATCATCTTTATCAAATAAAGTTACGATATGTCCTTTTTTTTGTAAAAATAAAGCACTACAAATACCTTGAATGCCTGATCCAATCACCGCAATTTTTAATTTTTTTTCCATTAAGAATTTTACATTTATAAATGTAATTATTATTGCGACATATTATGCTAAAATACAGAATTATCTAATTAAGAAATTAATTGTCTTTGATATATTTTTGCACTCATAACAATACTAAAGCCAATCATTATAGATAACATAGAAGATCCGCCGTAAGACATTATTGGAAGAGGTGAGCCAACAATTGGTACTAAACCTAAAACCATGCTCATGTTCACTGAAATGTAAATAAAAATTGATGATGCAAAACCATAGCAAAATAGTTTTGAAAAAAAACTTCTTGAGAGTGCTCCAATTCTTAAAATTCTAAAAATAATAATTGCATAAATTAATAAAAGAATGACTGAGCCTATAAAACCATATTCTTCTGAAAATAATGTGAATATAAAATCAGTATGTTTCTCCGGTAAAAAATCAAGATAACTTTGGGTGCCTTTTAAAAAACCTTTACCGGTAAGTCCTCCAGAGCCAACTGCTATTTTTGATTGAATAATCTGATATCCTGCTCCCAAAGGATCCTTATCTGGATCGAAAAAAGTTAGAACTCTTAACTTTTGATAAGGTTTTAAAAAAGCAATAGCAAAAGGAGTTGAAATTATCAATGTCAAAAACGAGTAAATAAAATATTTGATATTTAAACCAGCTAACCATAAAACTACTAAGCCACTTAAAGCTATCAAGATAGAGGTTCCAAGGTCAGGTTGTGATAAAACTAGCAAGATGGGTAGTATTAATACTGTTATTGGAATCAAAATGTTTTTAAAACTATTTACATCATTGATTTGACTTCGGTGATAAAATTTTGCAAAAAAAATAATTATAGCAATTTTCATTAGTTCTGATGGCTGTAAATTAAAAATATATAGGTTAATCCATCTTTGTGATCCTGACGCTGTAACTCCATAAAAAGATGCCCAAAATAGAAGTAATAAAATTATTATGTAAAATAAATATCCAACAGAGTGCCAAAATTTAATATTTAAAAAAGATAATACAATCATCATAATGAAAAAAACTACAAATCTAATGATATGGCTTTTGCTATGGTATAGTAATTCCCCGCCATCAGTTGAATACATCGCAAAACAACTTATAATTCCAATAGTTAAAATACATATTATTAATGTATAATCTAAAGAACTTATTTTTTTAAAAAAACTTATATTATCTATACTTTGAGTTTGTTGAAACATTTACGTATTTATTAATTTCTTTTTTCTTTCTTCTTCTCTTAATTCATGTCTATCAATTACTAGCTTAAATAATTTTTTAGCGATTGGCGCTGCAGTAGAACTTCCCGAACCTCCATGTTCAATTATAATACTTAATGCATATCTTGGATCTTTATAAGGTCCGTAGGCAATATATAAAGCATGATCTCTCTGTTCATACGGAATCTGGGACGTTTTTAATTCAAGTTCTCTTTCTTTTTCAGTTATTCTTTTAACTTGTGCTGTGCCTGTTTTGCCCGCAAACTGATATTTAGGATCATCAATTCTTGATGCAAAAGAAGTTCCTCCTGCTTCATTTGTAGAACCAAACATTGCCTCTAATACAAATTTTATATTTTCTGGGTTTCTATAAAGTTTATTATATTTTCTATCTGTTTCTTTAAACAAATCTTCAACTACTTTTATATTAGGTAATATATTCTTTTCTACATCTGATAATTTATTTTCTAACATTTTAGATTTTATATCTTCTAATGAATCTTTATGATCATTAATTATTTTTGGATAAATCTTATATCCACCATTAGCCAATTGAGCGGTCATTAAACATAACTGTAATGGAGTCACTTGAATATATCCCTGACCTATACCAGTAATCAAAGTTTCTCCTAAAACCCAACC
>CACFAF010000016.1 GCA_902564245.1 uncultured Pelagibacteraceae bacterium
GCGTTACTCATTTGTCTCCTTAATATAAATATTATCAAATAATTTATCTTGTTTAATTTTAATATTGCCCTCTTTAACTAGTTCTAATGATCCTGCTAAAATACCCGCCATACCAGATCTTTTAGAATCTTTTGAGACTCTAAAATTTTCTGGGATTAATTCATCCATTTTTTTCCAGTCTATTAATTTTCCTAAAAAATCATTTATTCTTTTGATGCCATCTTCTGTAGTAAAAACTGGTAACTTTGGAATATTAATTCTTTGGAAATCTTTTGTTGATATAATTGTTGAGTAAGTTTTTAATAATTCGTATAAAGTTAGAGAATATTTGTGATTATAAATTGATCTTATTCCACTTTTCATTCCTCTCATAAAAACATCCCTTCCCAATCTTTTTCTCTTCAACATTTGATCTGAGAGTAATCTAATTAATTCTAATTTTTTTAATTGTAGTTTAAGTTTTTCGGCAACTTCTAATGCCTTAAACTCTTCTTCAGCACTTTCAGGTAATAGTAATTTTGACTTTAGATATGTTAACCATGTTGCCATTAGTAAATATTCTGATGCTATTTCTAAGTTTATATTCTTTGCTTTGGTTATAAATTCATGAAATTGATCAGCAAGTTTTGTTATGGAAATTTCTTCAAGATTAACTTTTTGTGATTTTGCTAATTCTAACAAAACATCTAAAGGACCATTAAAAGCCTCAAGATTTACTTTAAATTGCTCAGAATCAATTTTTAACATATCTAATATTAACTTATAATTTTATAAAATTCTGAAGTTTTTTGTATTATAAAACGATTAACTTTAGGAGAATTTTTTGCAACAACGAGCATTTCTCTGTATTTACCATTACAATGAAGTACTAAATTACAACCTGCATTAAATGCCATCTTTGTATTATCTTTAATTGAGTATTTTAATCCTTTCATAGATATATCGTCTGTAATTAGTAAATTTTTGAATCTGATTTTATTTCTAATAAAATCTATAACTTTAGATGAATGTGTTGCTGTATAATATCTATCTATATCTTTATAAATAATATGTGCTGTCATCGCAAAAAGTGCTTTTTTATTTTTGAATGTAGAAAAGTCAATTTTATTTAAATATTTAATATTTTCTTTTATAATCGGAGTATTTTTGTGACTATCAACTTTTGCCAATCCATGACCAGGAATATGTTTGACAACTGTTCCGATTTTATTTTTATGATATTCGTGAATACAAAAATCACCTATTTTACTCACTACTTTTGGATTACTTCCAAAAGATCTATTTCCAATTATTTTATTAGATTTTTTCCTCATCACATCTAATACAGGGACAGTATTAATATTTATACCAGTGTTTTTTAACAAAAAAGAAATTTGTTTAATAAAAATCTTATAAAAAATGTTAAATTTTTTATAATCTCTATTATATAGATTGCCAAAATATTTTCCTGAAAAAATTGATGTATTAATAAAATTATTTAATCTACTTACTTTTCCTCCTTCTTCATCAATCAATATTGGATAATTTTTATCCTTAAAAATAAATCGAATTTCTTCAGTTAAGCTATGAAGCTGATTAACTGATGAAATATTCCTAGAAAAAAGAATAACTCCCCAAGGTCTATATCTTTTTAATAAAAATTTTTCCTTATTGTTAAGAGTTTTAGACTTTAAACCTACAATAAAGGCTCTTCTATTTTTCATCTTTTTTAAGCAATTTCCAAAAATGATATTTTTTTTTATTTTGATTTTGAACATTTTCTACATAATAAATTATATTTTCAGTATCATTTATTAATACAGGTAAATCAGAAATATAAGTTTTGATTTTATCATTTATTTCATAATAGGATCTATGAGATTTTTTTTTATTATCATCTGAAAAATAAAATCTTATTATTAAGAAAATAAAAAAAAATATAAATATTACGTAAAATATATATTTTAATTCTTTTAACATCACATTTTTGTTGGTGTATTAACACCAACGATTTGCATTCCAATTTTGATAGTATTTGAAATAATTTTTAAAAAAACTAGTTTATCATTTGCAATCTTATTATCTTCATCTATAAAACGTTTTTTTTTATCATCCCTTCCCATGTTCCAATATGAATGAAAATCAGATGCAAGTTCATAGAGATAAACTGGTATTCTGTGAGGTTCTAATTTTTTAGAAGCAATATCTACATGTTTAGGCCATTGAGATATCTTATTTAAAATTTTAATTTCTTCCTCACCATAATTAAAATCATAACTAATATTTTCCACATCTTCATTAATATCTTTATTAATTTTTCTAAAAACAGAACAAATTCTTGCATAACAATATTGAACATAATATAAATGATTTTCCTTAGATTTTTCTTTAACTTTATCAAAATCAAAATCTAATTCTACATCACTACTTCTGCTTAACATGATAAATCTAGTAGCATCTTTTCCCACTTGATTAATTAAATCCTCAACTGTTATATAGTCACCTTTTCGTTTAGACATTTTAAAAGGTTTATTATCTTTTATTAATTTTACTAATTGGCTAACCTTACAAATCAATTTATTTTTTTCATTTGAAAGAGCTTCAACTACAGATGTAATTCTTTTTATATAACCAGCATGATCAGCTCCAAGAATATTTATTAAAATATCAAAATTTCTATTAATTTTATTATTATGATAAGCAACGTCACTAGCAAAATAAGTCCAAGAGTTATCAGATTTTTGTAAAGCCCTATCTTTATCATCTCCAAAATCTGTTGATTTAAATAATAGTTGTTTTCTTTCAACCCAGTCTTTATTGTCCTCTGAAATTGGAGCTTCAATTTTCCCTTCGTAAACAAATTTTTTCTTTTTAAGAAGATCGATTACTAACTGAACTTCTTTATTTTCAATAATCTTTGTTTCGCTTTGAAAATTATCATGAAAAATTCCTAAATTTTTTAAATTTGATTTAATCATTAATAATGACTGTTCAATTGCTAATTTTTTTAACTTATTGGATATTTTGTCAAAATCATCAAATTCTAATTTTATTTTTTTTGAAATTATATCTTTTGCGATATCAATTATATAATCTCCAGGATAAAGTTCATTATTATTAGTTGGAAATTTTTCTCCATATTTAATTTCTCTTATTCTAAAAAAAACTGATTTAGTAAAATTCATTATTTGATTTCCATGATCGTTGACATAATATTCTTTAGAAACATTATGATTGTTGAAAATTAAGATATTAGATATAACATCACCTAAAATTGCCCCTCTACAATGACCAACATGCAATGGTCCAGTTGGGTTTGCAGAAACAAATTCAATTAAATATTTTAACTTTTTTCCTTTGGTATTCGATCCATACTCATCTTTTAAATTTAAAACTTTTTTAGAAAAATCATTCCAAAAGAAATTATTAAATTTAATATTTATAAATCCAGGCTTGGCAACATTTATTGTATCTATATTTTTATCCTTATTTTTAATTAATTTCGATAAATTTTGTGCTAACTCAAATGGATCTTGTTTATTAATTTTAGACAAAACTAAAGCAACATTAGTTGAAATATCACATTTAAACTGAGCAGGAGGTATATCTACATTGATTGAATTTAAATTGTCAGGAATAACTATTTGATTTTCTTTAGATAATTTTACAATTATATTTTTAATTTTCTCTAAGTAAATTTCAAAAATGTTCATTTATTTTCTTTGTAAAGATTAATAGCATATCTATCAGTCATTCCAGATATATAGTCAGAAATAGCTCTATATTTATTATTTTTCAATTGGTTTTTTGTTAAAAATTTATTTGGTTTTTTTTCTATTATTTTAAATAGACTATAAATTATTTTTTTTCCCTTATTATTTTTAATTCGTACATTTTTATTATCATACATTCTTTTTCTTAAAAAAGATCTAATTTGTTTATCGATAATCTTAAATTTGTTTGAAAAGTTTACTAATTGAATTTTAGATATATGGACGTCAGTTAAAGTTTTAATATTATTTTTTCTAATATTTCTAATAGTATTTTCAATAACATCTTTAACCATTAAATTTATCGAGTCTCTTATAATTTGATATATCAAAATATCTTCATTATAATTTTTATTTTTTTGTTTATGTGATTTGTAAATTTTATTAAAAAAATCAATTTTTATTAAATCTTTTATTTTAAAAAGTTTAGCTTTGAAGCCATCTTGTATGTCATGGTTATTATATGCAATATCATCTGACAAAGATGATATTTGTGCTTCTAAAGAAGGAGATCTGTTAAACAAAATTTTTTTTTTTAAATATCTTAATCCAATTAATCGTTCTACTTTTGAAACATCTTGAATGCTACCGTTATGTTTTAATAGTCCGTCTAAAGTTTCAATAGTCAAGTTTAGACCATTATATTTTATATATTTGTTTTCTAAAAACATAACAATTCGTAATGTCTGTAAATTATGATCAAATCCTCCATAATCTTTCATACATTTATTTAGAGCTTCTTCACCAGCGTGTCCAAAAGGTGTGTGACCAAGATCATGGGCAAGACTTAACGTTTCAGCTAAATCATCATTTAAATTGAGATATTTAGAAATTGTTCTAGCAATTTGAGCTACTTCGATTGAATGAGTAATCCTCGTTCTAAAATGATCACCTTCAGTATTCACAAAAACTTGAGTTTTATGTTTTAATCTTCTAAATGCTGATGAATGAATAATTCTATCTCTATCTCTTTGAAAGGCAGTTCTATAAATATTATTTCCTTCTTTATAAATTCGACCCTTACTTTTAAAAATGCCTAATTTTGAGAAATTTTTCATACTTTAAAATTGTTAAAATAACACTATATTACTAATAGCAGTGTTGTTGTATGAATAAAGAAATTAAATTTACTGATAAAGCTCTAAAACAGATCAATCATTTATTATCTAAAAAAGATAAAGGGTCATTTTTTAGAATCGCTATTAAAGGTGGTGGCTGTTCAGGTTTTCAGTATGAATTTACATTTGAAAAATCTAAATCAGATGACGACCTAAACTTTAAAAATATCTTAATTGATAAAACTTCTGCCGATCTTTTAAAAGGATCAGAGGTTGATTATGTTTCAGAATTAATTGGAGAATCTTTTAAAATTTCAAACCCTCAAACAAAATCTTCTTGTGGGTGTGGTGTTTCTTTTTCACTTTAATGCTAATTTCATCATGGAATGTTAATTCTGTTAGGGCTCGGATTGAAAATATAAAAAGTTATTTGATCAAATACAAGCCTGATATTCTGATGATGCAGGAAATTAAAACTGAAGATATAAATTTTCCCTATGATGACTTTTCAGCTTTAAATTATGAAAGTCATGTATTTGGTCAAAAAAGTTATAATGGTGTAGCTATTATTTCTAAAAATAAACTAAAAAATATAAAAACAAATTTAATTAAAGATAAATTAAAACAATCTAGAATTATTTCAGCTGAAGTAGAATATAAAAAAAAAAATATTCAATTAATAAATATTTATACCCCAAATGGTAATCCTGTAGATACAGAAAAATATAGTTATAAAATAAATTGGCTTAATGACTTGATTAAACAATTAAAATCTTCATTTAAAAAAAATCCAAATATTATTTTGGGCGGTGACTTCAATATTATACCTTCCGCTGAAGATGTTTATAATCCAAAGGGTTTTGAAAATGATGCATTATACAGACTTGAGATCCGAAAAAAATTAAGAGAGATTATCAACCTAGGATTTAATGATACTTATAGGCACTTCCATGAAACAAAAGAGGGTTATACTTTTTGGGATTATATGAGAGGTGCGTGGCAAAAAAATAATGGTATGCGAATTGATCATTTTCTAGTTTCAAATTATATAATCGATCAAATTAAATCTATAAATATAAACAAAGATCCTAGAGGAAGAGAAAAACCCTCTGATCACACTCCTATAGAAATTAAATTAGCTTAAAGATTTAATTTTATTAACTAAATCTTTATTAATATTACGAGGACCTTTATCAAGTCTATTTTTGTGTCGTCTTTCTCCAGGTAATCTTACTCCATCCATTGATTTCATTTTATCAAAAAATTCATCTGCATGTTTTTGCCAATTAGTACCTGCAGTTTTATCAGGAGAAATAGCTAGAATAAATTCTCCTCCACTTGGTGGACCACCATCACTATTATCTTTAGCAGCTGTCTCAAAACTAAAATTATCACCAACTAATGCACCAGCCATTAATTCTACCATCATTGCTATCGCTGAGCCTTTGTAGCCTCCAAAAGGAAGTAGTACACCTCCATCAGCTATTGCTCCAGGGTCAGTTGTCTCTTTGCCATCTTTAGTTAAACCAGTTCCAAGCGGAACCTTATGCCCTTCTCTTTTAGCAACTTGAACTTCACCCATTGCCATTGATGCAGTCGCCATATCATAAACCACTGGAGTTTTTCCAGGTCTAGGCCAAGCAAATGAAATTGGATTTGTTCCAAATAATGGTTTGATTGCACCCGCTGGAGCTACAGCTGGCTTATAAGATGTGCAAGCAAAAGCAACTAAACCTTCTTCTGCTAATTTTTCTGTTTCAGGCCACATCGCGGCCATATGATGTGAATTATTAATAGCTAATACCGCTACACCATTTTCTTTTGCAGCTTTAGACAATTCAGGTAAACTTTTGCTTAAAACGACCGGAGCTAAACAATTATTACCTTGAACTTTTATGACTGATGGAGAAATTTTTTTAACTTCAGGCTTTCCTTTGCCATTAATCTTACCGCTTTTTAAACCACTTACGTATGCAGGTAATCTAAATAAGCCATGAGATAATGAACCATCACGTTCTGCATTTCTAATTAAATTGGATAATAAAGAAGCTGTTTCGTCATCACAACCATTAGCTAATAATGTTTTTTTAGCTAAATCAAAAATTTCATCTAATGAAAGGGATACTGTACTCATCCCTTTATTAGATATTATTTATTGTCAAATATCAATTTTAAATTAACAGCTTTTGAAAGATTTAGACATGTTTCTAATCAAATCAAAATATAAATCTTTACCTGGGGTAAGGGTTGCTCCCAGTGGATCTAAAACACCCGTGCTAATATTCATATCTTTCGCAACTGCGTTGATTATATCAGGGTTAAATTGAGGTTCAGAAAACACACAACTTACTTTATCATGTTCAATTATTTCTCTAATTTCTGCTAATTGTTCTGCTCCAGGCATAACATCTGTATTTACAGTGAAAGCACCCAATACGTTTACATCAAATCTTTTTTCAAAATATTGATAAGCGTCATGGAAAACAATTGATTTAAAATCTTTGTTTAATTCAGATTTTACTTTTTTGGTTAGTTTATCTAAATCTTTATGTGCTTTCTTTAAATTAGCTTTGTATTTAGAAGCATTTTCTTGATCGTTTTCAATTAAATGTTCACTCATTTCTTCTAATATTACTTTAGCATTCATTGGATCTAACCAAATGTGTGGATCATGTTCTCCGTGAGCATGACCTTCGTGTCCGTGATCATCGTGACCGTCTTCTTTGTGTTCATCGTCATGTCCGTGATCATCGTGACCGTCTTCTTTGTGTTCATCGTCATGTCCATGATCATCCTCTTTTTTTGCATGATCATCGTGACCATCTTCTTTATGTTCATCGTCGTGTCCGTGATCATCATGATCATCAAATATGTTTCTTTCTCTAAATTTTAATTTATTTAATCCCTTAATTTCCATTAATTCTATTTTTTCAGCTTTTTTTGCTATAGATTTTAATGGTTTTTCTAAAAAGTTCTCTAAATCTTCGCCAACCCAAAATATTAAGTCAGCATTTTGTAGCATCTTTGCATGTGATGGTTTTAATGCAAAACCATGAGGAGAAGCATATCCATCTACTATTAAATCTGGTTTACCTACCCCATCCATCAAATAACTTGCTAATGAATGTATAGGTTTTATTGATGTAACTACTTTGACATCAGCATTTGCTGGTGCAAAAATAGTTAATAAAGATAGTATTGATAAAATAAATGGTAACTTTTTAATGTTTTTCATAATAGTAATATTTTAAGGTTGTTATAATATAACACTATGTAATAATATAACATTTATAAGTCAAGTAATTAAATGAGCTCAAATCAAAATATACTAGTTAAATTAAAACAAGCTGGTTTCCGTATAAATGACAAATGGCTTGTTAAAGGTGTAACTTTACAAATTGAAAAAGGTAAAATAGTAACTCTCATTGGCCCAAATGGTTCTGGAAAAAGTACTACTGCTAAAATTGCATTAGGAATTTATAAAAAAATTGATGGAGAAGTTGAAAAATATACAAATAAAATTGGATACGTTCCTCAAAAAATTTCCATAGATTGGACTTTACCGCTTAGAGTTAATGATTTCATGACACTAACTGAAAATCTTAAAGCAGAAACTATAAATGAAGCTTTATCGTTAACAGGTGTTATTCATCTTAAAGATAAAAATTTAGGTGATCTTTCAGGAGGAGAATTCCAAAGAGTATTACTTGCAAGAGCAATTTCAAAAAAACCAGAATTATTAGTCCTTGATGAGCCTGTTCAAGGAGTAGATTTTACAGGGGAGATTGCTTTATACGAACTTATAAAAAAAATTTCGGATGAATTAAATTGTGGAATTTTATTAATTTCTCATGACTTACACACAGTTATGAGTGCAACTGATCATGTTGTTTGTTTAAATGGTCATGTATGTTGTTCAGGAACACCAATAGATGTTGCTAAAAATAATGAGTATAAAGCTTTGTTTGGAGAACAAGCTTCTCAAATATTGACAAGATATGAGCATAGACATGATCATATTCATACAAGTGAGGGTGAAATAAAGAAAAATTAAATGCTTGATGACTTTTTTATAAGAGCTTTATTAGCTGGACTTGGTGTTGCAATTGTAACAGGACCCCTTGGATGTTTTGTTATATGGAGAAGATTATCGTATTTTGGTGATACACTCGCCCACTCTGCTTTACTTGGTGTTACACTAGCTTATACTATGGAATTTAATATTGCTTTTTCAGTATTTATAATTTCATCTTTAATTGCATTAATTCTAATACAACTTCAAAAAAGGACTAATCTTCCTGGTGATGCTTTGCTAGGTCTTTTAGCACACTCTTCTTTAGCAGTTGGACTTGTTGTAATAGGTTTTTTAACATTCATTAGGTTTGATATCATGGGATTATTATTTGGAGATATATTAGCTGTTACAGTAGATGATTTATTAATCATATGGATAGGTGGACCATTAATAATTTTAGTTTTAAAATTAATTTGGAAACCTTTGTTTGCATCAACAGTAAATTATGAGTTAGCAGAAGCTGAGGGTTTAAACCCTGATAGAGCAAAGGCAATTTTTACAATCTTAATGGCTGGGATTATTGCAATATCAATCAAAATGGTTGGCTTATTATTAATTACAGGAATGTTAATTATACCAGCAGCGATGGCTCGAAATATTTCAGATAGTCCACAGAAAATGGTTGTTTACTCAATTATTGGAGGTGTGTTGTCAGTAATATTAGGATTGTTCTCTTCTTTAGAGTTTAATACATCGTCTGGACCTTCAATTATAGCGGCTGCTTTATTCTTATTCATACTTTCTTTATTAAATATAAAACAATCAATTAAATTGAAAAATTAAATGGGAATCAGTAAAATAGATAAAATGCAAAACTTATCAAAAAATCAGCAAATTATTTTTGATTTAATTGATAAATCATCTGAACCATTAAAAGCATACACAATACTTTTTAATGTTCAGAAAAAAGGTATTAAAGCTCCATTACAAGTTTATCGAGCATTAGATAAGCTAGTTGAAATAGGAAAAATTCATAAAATTGAAAGCAGAAACGCCTTTATTGCCTGCCATAATTCAAGTTGCCAGGTAGCTAAAGCTACTGCATTTTCAATCTGTGAGATTTGTGAAAAAGTAACAGAAATAAGTAGCGCAGGTCTTTCTAAATACTTGGCTAATTTCAAAGACAAAGATGGTATGAAATATAGTAAATACAATCTTGAGTTTTTTGGATTATGCAAAAAATGTAGATAAGTTATTATCTAAAATCTAAATAAAATAAGCTGAAAGGAAAACGTATGTTTATTAAGAAGTATCTTAAATGGATAAGCACATTTCTAGTTTTAGTTGGTATTCTATTAACAAACCTAAATATATATCCTTTAAATATTTATTTTCATGGATTAGGAGTTGTTGGATGGACTATCGCTGGATTTGTATCTAAAGATAAAGCAATATTAACTAACTTTGGACTACAAATACCATTGTTCTTAGTAGGGATTTATAAAATAATTATTTAAACTAAAGAATAACCCGAGGCTCTAACTGTTCGAATTAACTCTTTTTTACCTTCAATATTGATTGATTGTCTTAGTCTTCTAATATGAACGTCAATAGTTCTACTTTCTACATTCACATTATTAGGCCAAACAGTTTCTAAAATTTGATCTCGTGAATAAACTCTTTTGGGATTTGTTAAGAAAAATTCTAATAATCTAAATTCTGTAGGACCAAGTTGGATTTCTTTATCTGATCTAAAAACTCTTTTTTCTATTCTATCTAATTTTAAATCATCAAATATTAATTCATTTGCAACAACTTTAGGATCAGATCTTCTTAGAACAGCTTTTATTCGAGCAGATAGCTCGTTAAAACTAAATGGTTTTGTGACATAATCATCTACACCACTTTCAAGACCTTTTACCTTGTCTTCCTCCTCACCTTTAGCTGTAAGCATAATGATAGGAAGGCTCTTAAAATTACTGTCTCTTCTAATATTTTTACAGATATCTATCCCTGATAAATCTGGTAGCATCCAATCTAATAAGAGTAGATTAGGCTCAAATTTTTTTAATTCTTTTAAACCTTCATTTCCATTTAATGATGAAGAGACAACAAAACCTTCTTTTTCTAAATTATGTTGGACTAATTGAACTATTGAAGCTTCATCTTCAATAATAAAAATTTTTCCTTTCATCAAATTATTCTTGGATTACTTTGCCCTTTGGTCTACTACCTTTTAGATATTCGCCCTTTACTAAATAACATACTGTTTCAGCGATATTCGTTATATGATCGCCTGCTCTTTCCAAATTTTTTGTAGCAAAAATTAAATGTGTTGAAAAATCTAAGTTTTTTTTATCTTTAGATAAAAAATCTATTACACTTTCCATTGCGATATAAGTTAAGTCATCAACTTGTTCATCTTTTTCCCAAACTTCTTTAGCTTTATCAAAGTTTTTGTTCACATAACTATCAAGAACATCATTTAATTGTTTCATAACAAGTTCTCCAAGTCTTTTCAAATTTCCTAATAATTCATCTGGTAAATCTAGTGGTAAAGGTTTAACTTTTTTTGCATTACTCTTTGAAAGATCTCCTATTCTTTCTAAATCTTGCGAGATTTTTAATGAACTTATAGTTTCTCTTAAATCAATTGCCATAGGTGCTCTTTTAACTAGTAAATTCATTATTTGAGTATCTATTTTAGATCTAAATTTGTTTATTTCTTCATCACTTTTAATAATTTTATCAATTGAGTCCTTATCAACTTTAATCACCGCATCCATTGCATCACTTAATTGTGACTCGGTTAAGCTACCCATTTTAATTAACGAGTCTTTAAGGAACTGAAGTTCTTCTTCGTAAGACTTTACTGTATGTTCATTGCTCATAATTTATCCAAATCTACCTGTAATATAGTCTTGTGTCATTTTATTGTCAGGATTTTTAAAAATTTTCTCAGTTTTTCCAACTTCAATTAACTTTCCTAGATGAAAAAACCCTGTTTTTTGTGAAACACGTACAGCCTGAGCCATTGAGTGTGTCACTATTACAATCGTATAAGTTTTTTTTAATTCATCAATTAATTCCTCAATTTTTGCAGTAGCAATTGGGTCTAATGCCGAGCATGGTTCATCCATTAAGATCACTTCAGGGTTAACAGATATAGCTCTCGCTATACAAAGTCTTTGTTGCTGTCCTCCAGATAAACTTGTGCCTGGTTCATCAAGTCTATCTTTAACTTCTTCCCATAAAGCAGATTTTTTTAAACTATTTTCAACAATTTGATCTAATTCGCTTTTAGTTTCACCTTTTCCATGAATTTTAGGACCATACGAAATATTATCATATATACTTTTTGGAAAAGGGTTTGGCTTTTGAAAAACCATTCCAACTCTTTCTCTCAATGAGACAACGTCTAAATCTTTATCATTAATATTCATACCATCCATTTCGATATTTCCAGTAACTTTACAAATATCAATAACATCATTCATTCTATTAATGCATCTTATGAAAGTTGATTTACCACATCCTGATGGACCAATTAATGCAGTTACCTCTTTTTCATTCAAATCTAAATTAACATCAAACAATGCTTGTTTATCACCATAATAAACATTCAAGTTTTTTGATTTTATTTTAATGTTACTCATTTAGTTCCATCGTTTTTCAAATTTTTGTCTTAAGTAAACTGCAATAAAATTCATTACAATTAAAAAGCTTAAGAGCATCATAATAGTTGCTGAAGTTTTTTCAACAAAACCTCTTTCTGCAGACTCAGACCATAAATATACTTGAACAGGTAAAGAAGATGATGGATCAACTGGGCTTGACGGTATATCAACAACAAATGCCACCATTCCAATTAATATAAGTGGTGCTGTTTCACCTAATGCTTGAGCTAATCCGATTATAGTTCCTGATAAAGTGCCAGGTAGTGCTAACGGTACTACATGATGAAAAACAGATTGAAATTTAGATGCACCAACTGCTAGAGCGCCCTCTCTTATTGAAGGTGGAACAGCTTTTAATGAAGCTCTACATGGAATAATAATTCTTGGTAAAGTCATTAATGCTAAAGTTATACCAGCAACTAATGGTGTTGATATCGGTAATTGGATAGTTGCAAGCAAAATTTGTAAAGCAAGCAAACCGTAAACAATAGATGGCACTGCTGCTAAATTATTTATATTAATTTCAATAAAATCTGTAATTTTATTTTTTGGAGCAAACTCTTCCAAGTAAATCGACGCTAGAACAGCCACTGGAAAAGCTAATAATAAACAAATTAAAATACTATAAAATGATCCAACTAAAGCTCCACCTATACCTGCTAGTTCTGGATCTCTAGAGTCACCATTGTTAAAGAAATAATTGTTAAAATTCTTACTTATCTTTTTATTTTCAACAAAATAATCATAAATAACTAATTGAAAGTCAGAAATTCTTCTTCTTTCTTCGGGTAAATCTCTAGGATAATTACCTTTATGTAATTGATCAATGTCATCAGAGGCTGTTAAATCTAATGTAATTGTTTTACCTATTAAGTTATTATCATTTAAAAAAGCTTTTTTAATCTCAATTTCAGCATCACCACTAAATAGTTTTAATAATTCATCTTCCTCTTCTCTATCTTTTGCTGGATAAGCCTTTATTAAATTTTCAATCATTATATCGTAAAAATCAGCTTCCATTATTTCTTCTTGGGATGCACCATTTTGAATTTCTAGTAATTCCTGATCAAAGAAAACTTCAGTGGTAATTACTGTTTTTTTAAAGGCTGAACTTCCTTTTGAGAAAATATTTTGAACTAGAATAACAACAAACAACAAAGCAACAAAGATAGATGTTAATCCGTAAAATCTAAATCTTTTTTCTGCTCGGTGTCTTTTTTTTAATCTTTCTTCTTTAGTCATACTTCTCTCTATATTTTTTGACTGCTCTTTGAGCGATATAATTCAATATTAATGTTGCTATAAATAATGTAAGTCCTAAAGCAAAAGCGGATTGAGTTTTCGGACTATCAAATTCTTGGTCACCAACAAGTATCATCACAATTTGAGTTGTGATTGTTGTAGTAGACTCTAAAGGATTAATTGTAAGATTTGCAGCAAGGCCAGCTGCCATAACAACTATCATTGTTTCACCTATCGCTCTTGATACTGCTAATAGAACTGATCCTATTATCCCTGGAAGAGCCGCAGGTATCACGACCTGTTTAATTGTTTCTGATTTAGTGGCTCCTACAGCATATGAACCGTCTCTTAATGATTGTGGTACAGAATTAATTACGTCATCAGATAAAGATGAAACATAAGGAATAATCATTATTCCCATAATTAATCCTGCAGCTAAAGCACTTTCAGATGAAACAGTTAATCCTAAATTTTCACCTACTTGTCTAAAAAAAGGTCCAACAGTTAATGCTGCAAAAAAACCATAAACTACAGTTGGTATTCCTGCTAAAATTTCAATAATTGGTTTTGAAATTCTTCTAACTTTAATTGAAGCATATTCAGCCATGTAAATTCCCGAAAATAGACCAATAGGAACAGCTACTAACATCGCAATAAAAGCTATGAAAGATGTCCCTGCAATCAATGGAATAAAACCAAAAGCATCTTTTAACTCTTCAAATTCAGCTGCAGTTATTGAGGAGGCATCTCTAACAAAGGCTCTTTGAGGACTCCAATTTGTACCAAATAGATAATCAAAAATATTAATGACTGAAAAAAACTTTATACTTTCGAAAAGTAGTGAAAATATTATTCCGAGAGTAGTTAAAATAGCTATTAAAGAAGATACAAACAATAAACCCTTTAAAATAACTTCCACATCGTCTCTAGCTTTATTGTTATTTTTTATTTTTTTTAAAGAGTAAATAACTGAGGCTATAATTATTCCAAAAATTAAAACTACTTTTGAATTTGTAAAAAGATTTATAAATTTTGCATAAGCAAGAGCACTTTCTCTCAATATACTGTCTATATCTCCAAAATAAGTACCTAAATGAATAGCTTTAATTTTTTCATATATTAAATTTGCTTCATTTTTATCACTAAAAATTGCACCTTGATTTGCAGCTGTTTCAATAATTATAGATTTAATAATTACAGGTTCAAATAATGACCAGACTAATAAAAATACCAATGCTGGTATTGAACACCATAAAACAAGATAGTATCCATAAAATTTTGGTAGAGCATTTAATTTAATATTATCTTTTATAGAAATGGTTTTAGTTTTTGATTTTCCATAGAAGAACAAAGAGACAGAAAATATAGTAATTAAAAATATTAGAACGATGTTCATTCGCCCTGAGTGATATATTCTTAATGTTACAGAAATATTACAAATTAAATCTAAGATTGAATTAATAAAAAAGGCCAGTTATTACTGGCCTTTTTTTGGGGATAAATGAAAATTATTTTAACTTGATTGTATTCAGATCTACTGCAGCAGTTCTAGTAACTTTGTATTTATCTGAAGCTAAAGGAACAAGTCCTATTTCAGCTAAATAACCTCTATTACTCATTGCTTTTTTTGAAGTAAATTCTTTAAGAAACTCTTTAATGCCTGGAATTACTCCAATGTGAGCTTTTTTTACATAAAAGAACAATGGTCTTGCAATTGGATAAGAATAATCTTGAATACCTTCTAAAGATGGTTGTACACCATTAATTGAAGATGCTTTGATTTTATCTTTGTTGGCAACTAAGTAACTATAACCAAAAAAACCAAATGCATCAGGATTAGATGAGAGTTTTTGTACAATTAAAGTATCATTTTCGCCAGCTTCAACAGCGTATCCATCCTCTCTAATTTTAGCACATTCTTTTTTAGCTTTTTTACCTTCAGCATCATAAAGAGATTTGGCTGTTTTAGTGCATCCTTTAACCATAACTAATGAATTCCATGCATCTCTAGTACCTGATGTTGGAGGTGCAACTAATATTTCAATCTTTTTATTTGGAAGACTAGCGTCTATATCACTCCAATTTTTATATGGATTTTCAACAAGTTTTCCATCAATGTCTACTTTAAATGCTAAAGCTCTCCATAATTGTTCTTTTGTAAAATCTGCATCTGGAGCATTCACTGAGTGTGCAAATGAAATACCATCATTACCTATTACTATTTCAATAATTTCAGCAACTCCATTTTTCTCACATAAAGCTTTTTCTTTTGTTTTAATTGCTCTTGATGCATTTGTTATATCAGGATGATTTGCTCCTACACCTGCGCAGAACAATTTCATTCCTCCACCAGTTCCTGTACTTTCGATTACTGGTGTCTTGAATTTTCCACCCTTACCAAACTTTTCAGCTACAACTGTAGCATATGGGTAAACAGTAGAAGAACCTACAATTTTTATTTGATCTCTTGCGTGACTAGTTGATGTAAAACTAAGTACTAAAAGAAACCCTAATAAAATTTTTACTAATCTATTCATATTTCTCCTTTTTTAGATTCGTTATGCATCAATAATTAAATCTGAATCTTAAATATTTTATTAAAGGAAAGTTAAAGTTTTGTTACAAAGGCTAACTTTTTAGTTGAATTAAATTGAATTAAATTTCAAATCTATAGTAGTTCCTTGATTTTCCTCACTATTAATAATCATTTCACCTCTATGTTGAGAAACAAGATGTTTAACAATAGCAAGTCCTAAGCCTGTCCCACCAACACTCCGACTTTTACTAGGATCAACAGTGAAAAATCTTTCGGTGATTCTATGAATAAATTCCTTAGGAATTCCTATGCCTTGATCTGATATAGAGACAATATTTAAATCACCCTCTCTTTTCGTAATAATTTTAATTTCTTTACCCTTTTCACTATATTTAATTGAATTATCAATAAGGTTAGTAAAAATTTCAATTAATTTATCCCGATCACCAATAATTTTGAAATTCTCAGTTTTTTGCAGATTTAAATTAATGTTATTTTTTTTAACAATGTTTTCATAAGTTTTAATAACGTAACTAATTACTTCTATTAAATCTATTTCGTGTGTAGGCCTTATGTGTTCTTGCAGCTCAATCTTAGAAAGAGATAACAAATCTCTTATTAAATTTTCCATTCTTTCAGATTGAGAAGTCATTACTGGTAATAAATTAGTAACTTCAGAGTTCTTTTTTAAATCAGCATTATTTTCAAATGTCTCCAGTCCCATCTTAATAGATTGTAGTGGGGTTCTAAGTTCGTGGGAAACATTTGCAACAAAGTCTGATTTTAATTGTTGAAATTTATGAAATTCAGTTAAATCTCTCATAAAAAGCAGACAAGATGGCTCGTCAAAAAATAAATTATGATTATCTTGGTAAATTGTTACATTCATTCTAAGAACTGAAGGATTTCGTAGCTCTATTTCAAGGTCATTAGAATTTTCTCCATTAAAAGCTTTCTCAATTGAACTTAACAAGTCGGGATTTCTTAAAAATCCACTTATATTTTCATTCAACTTTGTTTGAAATCTTTTACTAGCTGAACTATTACTAAATATTATTTCCTTGGATTTGTTTAGAATCATAATTCCTTCTGGAATGTAATTTAAAAGATTATAAATAGTTTCTCTATATTTTTTACTTTCATCTTCATCTAACTTTTTATCTTCAATTTTAACTTCAGTATTAATATCTAAGACTCTTTCTTTTTTTAAAAGAAAAAATAACAAAATAGCTATTATAATTAACAAAAGAAAAGTTAAGAGTTCCATAAAAAGATTATTTCATTTAAATGTTACAGTTTTATTAAAGATTATTGCGAA
>CACFAF010000017.1 GCA_902564245.1 uncultured Pelagibacteraceae bacterium
TATTGCATTACCAATTACAACACCTGCGCCTGATAAAATAACAGGAAACTTTGCTTCAGATAATAGTTTTGCTGCATTATCTATGGCTTCTTTGCCTCCGCCTTGTCTTTCAAATCTAACAATCGGTGGTAGTTCAATATCAATTACTTGTGTCCAGTAATCTCTAGGAACATTAATTTGTGCAGGAGCAGATCCTCTTATTGCTTTTTCTATAACTCTATTTAAAACCTCTGCCATTCTACTTGGATCTCTTACTTCTTCTTGATAACAAACCATGTCTTTGAATAAATTCATTTGTTCGACTTCTTGAAAACCACCTTGACCCATAGTTTTATTGGCTGCTTGTGGTGTTACTAATAGTAATGGTGTGTGATTCCAATAAGCAGTTTTTATTGGCGTTACCAAACCAGTTATACCTGGTCCATTCTGTGCAATGACCATAGACATTTTACCAGTCGCTCTAGTATAACCATCAGCAATCAAACCTCCATTTGTTTCGTGAGCCACATCCCAAAACTTAATTCCAGCTTTAGGAAATAGATCAGAAATTGGCATAAAGGCTGAACCTATAATGCCAAAAGCATGTTCAATACCATGCATTTGCAGAACTTTGATAAAAGCTTCTTCTGTAGTCATTTTACTCATTTTATTTCTCTCTATTAAATTTTTTATTTTAATAATGAAGTTGATTAATATATAAAGTTTATCAAATTTCAAACAAAGAAATCGTCACAATGGCAAGTACAGATATTATAATTCATGATGAAAAAGACAATGTAGGTGTTGTTGTTATTGAGAAAATAACCCCAAATCAAGAGTGTAATTGTTGGATTATGGAAAATGACAAATCTGCAAAAATTCAGTCAAAGAACGAAATTCCTTTAGGTCATAAAATAGCAATGATTGATCTAAATGAAGGAGATACAATTTTAAAATATGGTCATGATATTGGTAAAGTAGTAAAATCAATTAAAAAAGGTGAGCATGTTCATGTTCACAATGTTAAAACTAAGAAGTGGTAATATGGAAATTCCAAAAAGTTTTTTAGGTTATAAAAGAGAAAATGGAAGAGCTGGTACAAGAAACCATGTAATAATTTTACCAGTGGATGATATTTCTAATGCTTGTGCTGAAGCAGTTGCAAATAATATTAAAGGGACAATTGCACTTCCACATTCTTATGGAAGACTTCAATTTGGAGCAGATTTAGAATTACATTTTAGAACAATGATTGGTACAGGTAAGAATCCAAATGTTGCTGCAGTTATAGTTATTGGAATTGAACCTAAATGGACTAAAAGAATTGTTGATGCAATAGCTAAAACTGGAAAACCAGTAGAAGGATTTAGTATCGAAGGTGTTGGAGATATAGACACAATCGCAAAAGTTTCAAAAAAAGCACAAGAACTTTCTATGTGGGCATCTGAAAAACAAAGAGAAGAATGTCCAATGAGTGATCTATGGATTTCTGTTAAATGTGGTGAGTCGGATACAACATCTGGACTTGCTTCAAACCCAACAGTTGGAAATTTAATGGATAAATTAGAACCACTTGGAGTTCATTTATGTTTTGGTGAAACTTCTGAATTAACTGGAGCTGAAAATGTTTGTGCAAAAAGAGGTAAAACAAAAGAAGCTCAGGACAAGTTTTTAAAAACCTGGAGTAATTATAACGATTTTATTTTAAAAGAAGCAACAGACGATTTATCTGAGAGTCAACCAACCGCAGGAAATATTGCAGGAGGGCTTACTACAATTGAAGAAAAAGCTTTTGGTAATTTTCAAAAAATTGGATCTAGACAGTTTATAGATGTATTGGAACCTGCCGAAGAACCAAAAAAAGGAAAAGGTTTATACTTCATGGATACCTCTTCAGCCGCGGCTGAATGTGTAACTTTACAGGCTGCAGGAGGGTTTAATATACATTTATTTCCAACTGGCCAAGGTAATATAATAGGAAATCCAATAGAGCCAGTAATTAAACTAACAGCAAACCCTTTGACAGTTAAAACTATGAGTGAACACATAGATGTTGATGTATCTAAAATATTATCACGTCAGATGAATTTGGATCAAGCAGGAGATGAATTAATTAAAGCAACAATTAGAGTTGCTAATGGAAGACTTACTTGCGCTGAAGCTTTGGGTCACAAAGAGTTTGTTATGACTAAACTTTATAGAAGTGCTTAAACTTATTTTTTTTATTGAGCTTTAGCAAAATATTTCTTTCTTAAATTAGAAAATTGTTTTCTTATTATAGCAGCTCCAACACCCAATACTAAAGCAAGAACTATAGATGCCATCCCATATAGTACTGGGACATTTTTTGATAAATCTCTAACAAATTGTGATACTGGTCCTAATTTACTCGTACCATTATTAGAAACTTCTTTTATTACTTCTTCTGCAAAAAAAGAGTCGTATGCAATCGCAATACCGACTAAAAGAAGCAGAACTGCTAGAATTGTTTTAAATTCAGAACTATCTACCCTTTCTCCTATTTTTTGTCCTATTTGTACTCCCAGAATAGATCCACAAATTAATACAGCCACTAATATTAAATCTATCGAACCATAATTAAATGCATGTAAAATTGTAACTATTGCGCTTACAAAAATTGTTACAAAAAGAGATGTGCCAGGAATCAATTTTGTTGGCATTCCAATAATGTAAATCATTGCAGGAACTAAAATAAATGCACCTCCTACACCCATAATTGCAGCTATGAAACCTACAATCAATCCAATTATGATTGGAGTAAATGCACTTTCATAAACTCTTGACTTTTTAAATCTCATTCTAAATGGAAGTCCATGTATCCAATAATGTGAATGTAATTTTTTTTTTATTACAATTTTTTTTCTCGCTCTATCAATTTCACTTACACCTTGAACTAACATCATAGTCCCTATGATTGCTAATATATACATATAAGATAAAGAGATAACTATATTGATTTTACCAATGTCTTTGAAATATGAAAAGGTGATGATTCCTAAAATTGTTCCAACAGTGCCTCCTATAACAATCATCAAGCCCATTTTATAATCTAAAGTACCTTTTAGATAATGAGTAGTTGAGCCAGAAATTGATGTTCCTAAAATATTATTCGCTTCATTTGGAACTGCATAAGCAGGGGGAACACCTAAAAAAATTAAAAAAGGAGTCATTAAAAAACCACCCCCAACTCCAAATAAACCTGAAAGTATTCCAACAAATAAACTTAGGATAAATAAAAATGGTAAACTGACATATACTTCTGCAATTGGAAGGAAAAATTCCATACTTATGTTATTAAGTATTCCTCTAGAATATCAATGTCAACAGATTGATTAAATATTAAAAATTGTTCCAAAAAGTATAATTCCCCAGTACGCTACCAATCCAAAATATAATGCTGATTTTGTACTGATTAATGTTTGAATATTTGGGATTTGCTTAACATATATTTTGATATTTTTTTGAAAATTATTAAGCATGAAATTGGATTACACCCAGTTTAAAAATTTTGCAAGTGTATTTTTTAAAAATTTAAAAATTTTTTAAAAAATTGTAGCTCCAAAAACTTTGATTAGACCACCCTCTTCTCCTAAAACCAGTCGACCTAAAAACTCTCCAGGTATCTTTGTACTTTTCTGTTTATATAAAATAGTAACATACTGACCTCTCTTGAGACATCCAAATGCCTTACAGTCTTCTGATAATGAAGATATTAGGTCATTACTTGCCCATTGCTTGCCCAATTCGACTTCGTTAGCCCCATAAAGCATTTGAGATGAAAAATCTTTAGTAAAACCACCATAGTCTTTTATATTTGATGATTTCACTAAGTTAACCCATATAGGGTCAGCAATTTTTATTATTTCTTCGTCTGACTTATCTAGAAGACTCATTTATATATTTATGAAGCTTCTTTCTTCTCTTTTTCATCTACAATATGATAAACAGGTGCTTTCTCCATGGTAAACTTACCAGTTTTTGGATCTCGTCTAGATAATGTTAAACAATGCCAATTTTCATCATCTAACTTCATGTAGTCGCCCCTATAATAATAACCTGGCCAACGTGTTTCTTTCCTAAAAAGAGTATGCTCTGTTACACACTGAGAAGTAAGAGTTCTGTGTTTTAACTCCCACGCCCTCATAAGTTGGTGATAATCTTCAGCACCAACATTTTCAAGGTCTTCTTGAAGCCAATCTAATAATTCTAAACCTTTTTTAAGAGTATTTTCATTTGTCATATAATTATACGATATACCTCCAACATACTCGTCCATTATCTTTTGAAGACGCTGAAGTCCTTGAATTGGAGATATATAGCTGGGAGAAACTGTTCCTCCTGTAATTTCATTTCTTCCAACTGTATAATTTTCTAGTGGTTTGAAAATTATTTCTTTAAATTCATCACATTGTTTTTCACTTATCTTTATATCTTTAGCTTTTTGTTCCTCAATATACTTAACTGCAGCTTTTGCAGCTAATCTACCTTCTGTAAATGATCCTGATGAAAATTTATGAGCACTTCCTCCGACTGTATCTCCTGCCCCAAATAAACCATCTACAGTAGTCATTCTGTTATATCCCCAAAAATATTCAGGTGGAGAAATATCCTCAGGTCCACTTACCCAGGCTCCAGAACAAGTTGCGTGTGAGCCCATAACATATGGTTCAGAAGTGGTTAATTCAGGATTAGTATATTTTGGATCAATATTTTGAGATGCCCAAACTACAGCTTGTCCAACGGTCATTCCTAAAAAATTTTCCCATCCTACTGTTTCCAAATGTGGATCTTGAAATGCTTCTTTTGTAACCATGTGAATTGGACCTCCGCCTGCTATAACCTCTTGTATAAATGCATGATTACGTAAACAGGTTGGGGTTGGATGGTGGTCTATGTACTCACCAACTAATTCTTTAGTTTTTTCATACCATTTTTTTTCGTAATTTTCTCCGTTTGCATTTTGAGTATAAGTTTTTAGGTGTAAAAAGTAAGCTCCAACTGGACCGTAACCATCTTTGAATCTACACAATACAATTCTATTTTCCATTTGAGTCATTTTTGCACCAGCTGCTATTGGAAGTGCGTATGCTGAACCATTACTCCAAGGTGCATACCAAGTTCTACCCATACCTTCTCCAACTGCCCTTGGCTTAAATATGTGTGACGCTCCTCCAGCTGCTACTATTACTGTTTTGGCCCTGAAAACATGATAATCACCTGTCCTCATATTAAAACCTACTGCTCCTCCTACTCTATTTTCTTTTGTTTCATCCATAAGTAAATGAGTAATCATAATTCTATTGTATATCTTATCAGCTGATTTTTTTGCAGCTTCAGCGACTATAGGTTTATAACTTTCACCATGAATCATTATTTGCCATTTACCTTCACGTTGGTATCGGCCAGTTTCTTTATTTCTCATCATAGGTAGGCCCCACTCATCAAACATATGAACAGTTGAATCTACGTGACGAGCCATGTCATAACCGAGGTCTTCTCTAACCAATCCCATTAAATCATTTCTGGCATATCGAACATGATCTTCAGGTTGATTTTCACCCCATTGCATTCCCATATAGCAATTGATTGCATATAAACCTTGAGCAACAGCTCCACTTCTATCAATATTTGCTTTTTCAACACAAATAATTTTTAAATCTCTTCCCCAGTGTCTTGCTTCAAAAGTAGCACCAGTTCCAGCCATACCTCCCCCTACAACTAGAATATCACAATCCTCAAAAATAGTTTTTTTTGACATTAATAATAAACACCTTTTTTAAAAGCACTTTTTTCAACTTTTGGAAGCTCTTTATTTGTATTTAGGCCTTTTGGTTCTGAATAAAGAATTTGTGAATTTATTTCACCTTGATTAGGTTTATCACCTTCTGCAAGTTTTGGAATAAATTTTCCCCATGGTTTTGTAGTTATCGGAGAAACAAAATCTTTTACAGTTCCATTTCTAAATTTAATCTTCCAAGAAATTGTTCCTTTTTCTTCTTCTCTTCTAACTCTTACACTATGACCCATAGGTGCAAAATCAGCATAACCACGAACATCTATTGCGTGATTGGGGCATGCCTTAACACATGAATAACATTCCCAACAAAAATTTGGCTCTATATTTTTAGCTCGTCTAATATTTTCGTCTATGTGCATAATATCAGATGGACAAATATCTACACAATGACCACATCCATCACAGCGAGTCATATATACAAAAGTTGACATAATTTATTTTGTTCCTTTCAAAATCATATTAATAATGTTTTGGATTCTCTCTACTTATACCTAATCCAAATTGTTTTGGGGCATCTGCTTCAGGTGGCAAATTGTCTCTAGAGCCATCTGCTTCTGCCAAATTTTTTTGCAGTGCCGCCCCTGGTTTATAAAACATATGAGCAAATTTAGACCAATATACTCCGCCAAATAAAACAAGGTTTGATAAAATGAATAATACTAAAAATACTTTGTCGTCCCATCTATCATTTAAATTTAAAGATTGTAAAAAGGACCAAACTAATCCAGTTAAAGAGGAAGCAACAAGAGCAAGAACAAATAAATCTGCTTTTATAATTCTGTACCAAGGTTGAGCTTCTGAATAAACATCTACTCTTAAAAAAAACCAAAACCAACTTCCACCCACAACTGTCATAATTGCACCAACATGCCAAATGATTGGCCAGAAAGATGGAGTATCTGAAGATGGATTTGAATAACAAAAAATCATTATTGCTGATCCAATCCAAAATAAAATTGTTCCGTACATTCCAAGTAGATGGGCTGCTCTTCTTTTGCCAGCTCCAAGTTCTGAAGTTGTAGCTATATCACTTACTATTGTTTTAGAAATTACCGATATCTTTTCCCCAGTGCTTAATTTTTTTGTAGCAGATAATTTTGCTTTTTTTGCATTTTCAAAGAAGTATTTTACATTTTTTTTGTGGATAATATCTATAAGTGTACCAACAACAATCAGTACTATCATTAAAATAACAAAAGACTGCATATATATAGGTGATACAGTTTCTGCTAAAATTGCAAAAGGATTTATTGATAACATTATGATTTTGTCCCCCTTAGAAGAAAGTTTTTAGTATAGATATCAAAATAGATCAACTGTTATATGGAGGACAGTTCGTAACAGCTTTTTGATAAATTCTAGATAAAATTCTATAATTTTTTAAACTTTTTCTTTTCCAGAATGATTTTTCAATAGAATTTACCGAAACTACGCCTTTGCCAGATCCAATAACGATGATTTCATCATAATGATTCAGGGATTTAATTGATATGTTTTTTCTTCTTATTTTTTTTAATTTTTTTGTAAAAAATTTAAAAGTAGTACCCTTATAAAAGTTATTTAAAGGGGAATATATTTTATTTTTTTTAAGAAATAAAAGATTTGAAGTTCCAGTCTCTAATATATTATTATCTTTATAAAGAGCTATATCTGATTTTTTAGTATCCATCCTTTTTAAATAACTTAAAATTTTTTTATACTTTAAGTTTTTATATTCAGGGTCTATTCGTTTATAGTTAATTAATTTTAACTTAAAATCTAATTTAGGTTTAAGTCTTTTTCTTAATGAAACTGAAATAATTTTTTTATTTACTGCAACTCGAAATAAATGATCATATTTAATTTTATCATTTATGTTTATTCTAATTAATTTTAAAATATCTTTTTTAATATCTTTGTAATAAATTTTATAATTTTTTAATGAATTAAATAGATTATTCATATGATCTTTAAAAAATAAAATTTTAGCAGGTTTTCCAATAACTCTCATTGTTGTAAAAACCCCATAAGAATTCCAAAGATTTTGAAATTTAATTTCTTTTAAATCTTTATGACGATAAGATTTTTTTAATAATATTTTGGCCATTTTCAGTTAAAAAAGATTCTGGATGAAATTGAAAACCATATACTCTATTTTTTTGATCTTCAATAGCCATTGGTATATTTGATTTTGCACATCTCATTGTTATTTTTATATTATCAGACTTGTATGGTTCGTATAATTTTAAAGAATGATATCTTCCTACTTTATATATTTTTTTTTTTTTAAATAATTTACTATCATTTGTCACTTTTACCTTCGATTGATAACCATGAAAAATATTTTTTTGCTGTATTATTTTACCTTTTTCATTAAATAAAATTTGTTGATATCCAAGACAAATACCAATTATTTTCTTTTTTCCTTTGTATTTTTTATAAATCTTAGATGTTAATGGATAATCTTTAGGAGATCCTGGTCCGGGTGATAAAACAATTGTAGTTGATTTATCTAATTTCTTTTTATTAATTTCAAAATAATTAGAACAATATACTTTATCAAATTTTGAAAATTGATGGACAACATTCCAAGTAAAAGAATCCTGATGATCTATTATATAAATCATTTATAAAGCTCCAATAAAGATTTTGCTTTTATAAAATTTTCATCAAATTCCTTTTTCGAAGAACTATCTAAAACAACTCCAGATGCTGCAGAAATTTCTGACATATTTTTATAATTTAAAATCGATCTTATTATAATATTAAATTTCATGTTTTGATTAAATTTTATATAACCGAAACTGCCTGTAAATATATTTCTATCTTCTGTTTCTTGTTTGTTTAAAAGTTCAAGAGTTCTAATTTTTGGACATCCTATAACTGAACCTCCAGGCATCATTGATTTAATTATGTTTTTTATAGATGTGCCCTTTTTTAATTTACCTTGAATAGATGTTACATAGTGAAAAAGATGTTTGTACTCCTCAACATATTTTTTTTTTAATATCCTTACTGACCCTGGTTTACAGATTCTTGATAAATCACTTCTCTCCATATCAACAATCATGTTGTGTTCTTTTGTTTCTTTTTCGTTATTTCTAAAAAATTTTAGAGCTTTGATTTTATTGATTTTATTATTTTTTTTCAGAGTTCCAGCTATAGGTTTTGTAATTATCTTGTTTCCTATTTTATCTATTAGAGTTTCTGGAGAACAGCTTACTATAGAAAAATTTTTATCTCTAATCATGAAAGACTCAGGTGATGAATTTTTTTCCATTAATTTCCAAAAAAAATTAACCGGGTTAATTTTAGATTTATTTTTATATTTAGTGCAAATTTTAATTTGATAAGTTTCGCCTTGTCTTATTTTTTTTGAAAATAAATCAAATATCTTTCTATATTTTTTATAATCTATATTTGTTTTAAATGGGCTCAAAATTTGAGTTTTGTTAAAATAACTATTAAACTTATGTTTTTTGATTGATGATATTATTTTTATATCTTTTCTTATTTTAATTAAAGTTTCTGGTTTATAAAAAATACCTTTATAGAAATTCAATTTTTGTTGATTCTTAATTTTAATATTTAATAGATTACAAAGAATTTCATATCCAAAAAAACCTATCAAAAGATCAGTTTCTTTTTTTAATTCTTTATTTCTAAAAAAATTAAAAAAAACGTCTATATTTTGTTTTGTTAGTATAATTTTTTTTGAAAAATCTGTATATAAATTATATCCATCTTTTACTTTATAAATAATTAATGCTTTATCAGAATGATAAAGTTTTTCTAAATATGCATTATATTTAAGCCTGTGCTTTTTGTATTCTATCAACTGCTTGCTCTTTTATTGGTAAGTGTATTAAAGCTGCAAAAATAGATAATGCAATTGCTAAATACCACGCATAATCATATGAACCATATAAATCATAAAATAAGCCACCTAAGTAAGCACCAAAAAAAGATCCTATTTGGTGACTTAAAAAGACCAGACCATACAAAAGACCTAGGTATTTTGTTCCAAAGATATGTGCCACTATTCCACTTGTTGCTGGAACAGTAGAAAGCCAAAGAATGCCAAAACTTGCACCAAAAATAATTGAACTAATGGTACTTGGTGGTGTAAAAATAAATAAACATATTGAAATTCCTCTTAAAAAATAAATACCACTTAAAATAATTTTTTTACTCTTTTTTGAAGATAGATAACCACTCAATAGAGAGCCAATAATATTAAA
Organism: uncultured Pelagibacteraceae bacterium; assembly: GCA_902564245.1. Lineage (GTDB taxonomy): Bacteria > Pseudomonadota > Alphaproteobacteria > Pelagibacterales > Pelagibacteraceae > Pelagibacter. The sequence continues at coordinate 10,018 of CACFAF010000017.1, forward strand.
AAAACCTATTAATGATAATATCATTGCTGCAGTCCAATCTTCCAAACCTCTATCAATTACATACTTTGGAACATGTGTTCCTACTAACGTAATATGAAATCCACATACAAAAAAACCTGAAGTTAAAAGAATATAACTCTTATTCTGAAAAGCCTCTTTAAGAGCTTCAAATGCACCTTGATCATTATTTTTTTCGGTTGTTTGGTTCGAATTTGGTGATCTGACAAAAAAAGCTACAATTAAACCTATAGATAAAAATATCGTAAACATAAATAATGTATCAATCCAACCATTATTTTCTAATGAATAGTTTGTGTATAATGGTGATAGAAAATAACCAAATGAACCAACAGCAGTAACTATACTCATTGCTATAGTTCTATTTGATAATGGAAAATGTTTTCCTACAATTGACATAGGTATGCTTATTGCAGTCCCACCACAACCAATTCCAACTAGAACTCCTAAACAGATTTGAAAATATATACCTGTATTTGGACCATTGTATAAAAAATAAACACCTAATATATAAAAAATAAATGCAAGACTTATAGCCTTATGTCCTCCATATTTATCTGCAATGGCTCCAAATATAGGACCTGACAAACCCCATCCTAACATTTGGATACCAATAGCCAAACCAAATTCTGTGTTAGAAATTCCAAGATCTACGTTGAAATCCATGAAAAACATACCAAAAACTTGCCTAACACTTAAGGATATAAAAACAACCAAAGAGGCTGCTATTAAAGTTATTAAAGCAGTATTATTTTTTATAAATTTTTCTGAACTCATTTAATATATCTTAAAGATTTTTTTAAATCCTCAATTAAATCTTTTGGATCTTCAAGTCCAATATGTAATCTTACTAAATGTTCATCTTTAGATAATTTCAAATATTTTCTATTGCCTTGTTCTCTAACTTCTTGATGTAATGCTAAACTTTCAAAACCACCCCAGCTGTATCCATAACCAAATAATTTTAAAGAATTAACAAATTTTAAAACACTCTTTTTATTTTTTGTTCTAATTATTAATCCCATCAATCCTGAAGCACCAGAATAATATTTTTTCCACATTCTAAAATTAAAAGAACTTTTTTTATAAGGATAAAGAAGTTTAATTTTTTTATTTTTGGACAAAAATCCTGCAACTTTTTTTGCATTTTCTTGATGTTTATCTAATCTCACATCTAAAGTCCTTAATCCTCTAATTATAAGATATGCATCATCAGGACTTAAACGTAATCCTGTTATTTTATTAGTTTTTTCTACATATTTAAAAACTCTTTTATTAACTGCTAAACTGCCACCCATTACATCAGAATGTCCTGAATAATATTTTGTAGCTGCAACTATTGACATATCAAATCCTAATTTAATTGGTTTTAAAAAGTATGGAGTTGCCCAAGTATTATCTATTACTGAAAATAAATTATTTTTTTTTGCTATTTTGATAATTTTCGATAGATCTTGAAACTCAAATGTATTGCTTCCTGGGTTTTCTACAAATATAAGTTTTGTTTTTTTTGTGATATTTTTACTTAAAGTACTTAAATCATGTGGGTTATAAAAAATAGTTTTTATATTAAATTCTTTCAAAAAATCTTCTGACAAGTTTCTTGTTGGACTATATACCGGATCAGAGACTAAAATTTCATCACCTGGACGAACAAGACTAAAAATTGATAAAAATACAGATCCAAAACCAGTTGGTGTCAGAAAAACGTGATAACTTTCTTCCATTTTTGACAGCATTTTTTGTAAGATATATGTTGTAGAGGTTCCTTGCCTACCATAATCAAAAAAACCACTGGTTGGATTTTTTTTTCCCTTATTTTGGGTCTTTCTTATTTCATTCATTGATTTAAAAATAATTGTAGAAGCTCTCACAACTGGAGGATTTACCGACTGATTATAGAAATCTTTAGCTGTATGTTTTAAAAAAGTTTTAAAAGATTTTACCATAATTAAATTTGATATGTTTCTTTGACAATGCTATATCCCTCACATAAGTCAATAATAATTTATATAAGGAGATTATGGGGTATCCAAAAAAACATAGAGGCCGTAGAAAAATGGGCTCAAAAAAAAGAAGAGCAAGAAAAAAAAATAAAAAAAAATAATAAATTATTCTAAATATGGTTCAACTAAACCTAATAATTAGTAGGTTAAGAAAAATCAGTTTTTTCTTATTTCTTGTCCCTACTATAGCATTATTTTTATCAATTCTAGCTGCTAATATTTTGGTAACTTTTAAGTTTGATGTCGATACTTTTTATTCAAACAATTTACCATTATCGATTAATTGTAATGCAAAAAATGACTTTTGCGCTTATGTCGATAAAGCAGATTTCAATTATGAAAATAAATTAAAAAGAGTTGATTTAAATAAAGCTCCCTTAGATACCTGTGGTAAAAAACTATATCATTATGTTCTTATTGATAATCAAAAGTTAGATATTAAAGAATATAAAAAAAAATATTTTTTAAAAACAAAAATTAATAATAAATTTATTGATAAAGATATAAATTATTTTGTTGATATAAGTGATAAAGAAAAAACAAACTGTATTAAATACTCAAAACACTATAATGTTTACAAAATTTTTCCATTTCCTTACGAGCTAGTAAGAAAAATTAAATATAACTCCTCATATACAGCTGCTTCATCTATAGCAATATTTCCTCTAATAGATGGTGATACTTCAATAAGTAATTTAGTTAAAAGATTTCCAATTAATTTAATATTTAAACCATTATTATACATAACCTCAATTCTAATGTTATTTTATTGGATTACATATCAAAAAACTTTTGACAAAATTACAGGGCAAAAAAAAATATCTAAATTTTTTTTGTTTGGTAGCGCTTCAAGTTTTTTTTTATTTTTTCATGTCTTGCTATTAGGATCTGAATTTGATGCAGATTGGTTTAAAAAACTTAGAAAGTTGATAATAGTTTCTTTCATTCTTTGTGAATTAATTGCACAAACATTTTTAGTAAGAAGAATTTACTTAATTAAAAGCTTACTTAATAAGTATACATTTAAATCTATAATTATTTCTAAAATAATTTTTGTAATTACAATTATATTAATTACTATAATTATATTAGCTATACTATCGGTTATGAATCTACCTCAAAAAGTTGACTATATTTTAGAATGGAATTATTTTTTAGTTTTACTTATATTTTATTTGTTATCTTCAATAATGTGGAAAAAAATTAATTAACAACTATTTTTTAATCCATCCTCCACCAAGAACTTTATGTCCATAATCATTTTTTGAATAAAAAACACATGCTTGTCCTGGTGAAACTCCAAATTCATCTTCTAATAAATTAACTTCTGCGAAAGAATTAGATAATTTAACATTCGCTTTAATTAGTTTTCCCGTGGATCTTACTTTTACAAATAAATCCTTTTCAAAATCACTAATATTATCAGTTATAATATTTACATCTTTAAGATTTATTTTCCTTTTGATTAATTTATCTTTTGGTCCAACAATTATTTCATTATTATTTGCATTAATTTCAATTACATAAAGTGGATTTTTATCTGAAATTCTAATTTTTTTTCTTTGTCCGATTGTATAATTTATAATTCCATCATGAGTTCCAATTACTTCACCATTGATATTTCTTATATTTCCTTTTGAAAATGAATCAGGTTTAAATTTTTCAATTACTGAAGCATAATCTCCATTAGGAACAAAACAAATATCTTGGCTATCAGGTTTATCAGCTACATTTAATTCTAAATCTTTTGCAATATTTCTCGTTTCCGATTTTTGATAAATACCTAAAGGGAATCTTAAATAATTTAATTGTTCTTTTGTTGTATTAAATAAGAAATAACTTTGGTCTCTATTTAAATCCACTCCTCTGTACATTTCAGTTGAGTTATTTTGAGTTAAACTTTTCACATAATGTCCAGTTATTAAAGCATCAGCTTTAAGTTTTTTTGCTTCCTGAAAGAGATCGTTAAATTTTACAGTTTTATTACATTGAACACAAGGTATAGGTGTTTCTCCTTTTAAATAACTTTCAACAAAATTATTTATCACACCTTCTTTGAATTTATTCTGATAATATAAAATTTTATGTTCTATACCTAGTTTATTAGCTACTTTTTTTGCATCTAAAATATCTTGGCCTGCACAGCATTGTCTAGACTCTGAAGTTTTTTTTACATCATCATAAAGTTTAAGAGTTATACCTAAAACATTATATCCTTCTTTTTTCATAATACCTGCAACAGTAGATGAATCTACTCCTCCAGACATCGCTACAATGACAAAAGTATTTTTTGGTTCTTTATTAATTCCAATAGAATTAAGTTTTTTCATAATATATTATATTTATTCATTTATTTAATATAAGTAAATCAAATGATTTTAGATTTTGAACCAGGTGATAGAGTAATAAATCCATTTAATAAAGAATGGGGTATAGGACAAGTTCAATCAATAATAAATGAAAAAGTTACAGTTAATTTTGAAAATGCTGGTAAAAAAGTGATTAATTCAAATGAAATTAAATTAGAAAAATATAAATAGATGATATTAAATAAAAGAAAAAAGATAACTTTAGCCTTGGTTGAAACTTTTAAAAAAGCTGGTGACATAGCAATTAAATTAAGAAAACAAGGATTAATAAAAAAAATTAAATCAGATAATACGCCCGTAACGAACGGAGATCTCGAAGTTAATAATCTATTATATAAAAAGATAAAATCACTAACACCAAATATAAAAATAATCTCTGAAGAAAATTCTGAAAATAAAAAGGAAAAAAATTTAAAAAACTTTTGGTTAATAGATCCAATTGATGGGACTTATGATTATATAAATAATAAAGATGAATTCACAATAAATGC
>CACFAF010000018.1 GCA_902564245.1 uncultured Pelagibacteraceae bacterium
CAATAGCTGCAGCAAGTGAAGAATTTTTTGTTAAATTTAAATATTGATTTGTTGTTGGTGGAATTATAATTCTTAAAGCTTGAGGCATTACAACTAATTTAAGAATTTGTTTAGTATTTAAACCAATTGAAGCTGCAGCTTCTTTTTGACCCTTACTTATACCTTGAATACCTGCTCTTACACATTCAGCAACGAACGTTGCTGTATATAGCGATAATGCTAAAACAAGCGCAATCAATTCAGGCGGAAGACTCACCCCTCCATCATAAATAAATGATGTAGTGGCTAACTGTTTTAAAACTGGTATTTGAAAATCTAAAGTAACATCACCTAATAAGAATGTTGATGATGGTAGAACAAATAAAAGACCTAAAGAAATATAAAATACGGGTAGTTGTTTTCCCTCTTTATCTTGTAATTTTTTAGCATAGATTCTTATTACTATAATTGAAATTATTGCAGCTAAAACTGAATATAAAAATATATCTAAATTTTGCCAAATTAATGAAGGTACATAATATCCTTTAATAGTTAAAAATGTAACTCCAAGCAATGGTTCAGCATCTTGTGGAAGTGGTAATGCTCTTAATGCAGCAAAGTACCAAAAAAAAATCTGAAGCAATAATGGAATATTTCTAAAAAATTCTACATAAAATGCTGCAGTATTTCTTATTAAATAATTTTTAGATAATCTTGCAATACCAACAATTACTCCAAGTATTGTACAAAAAATTATACCTATAAAAGATACCAACAGTGTATTTAATAATCCAACAAGATATGCTCTAGCGTAAGAATGTGAACCATCATAATCAATTAAAGAAAACTGGACGTCGAAAGATGATTCTTGGGATAAAAAACCATAACCAAATTCAATACCTCTATTATTCATGTTCATTTGAGCATTGAATGAAAAAAAACCAAATATAATTATAACAACTAATAATAATATGATTTGTGGAATAAGTTTTTTAATTTTACTGTTCATAGAATACAATATAAAAAAAGGGCTAGAAAAATCTAGCCCTTTTTAAAAGTTTATAAGATAAAATTATCTTGCAGGTGGTACGTATAATATTCCACCTTTAGTCCATAATTGATTAGGACCTCTATCAGGTAAAATACCTGGATCTGCTATATTTCTTTGATAGCTTTCTCCATAATTACCAACTTGTTTGATAATTCTTAAACTCCATTCATTATCTAAACCAAAAGCAGCACCTAATTCACCTTCTGCACCAACAAGTCTTTTTATTGCTGGATTATCAGAAGATTTCATGCTGTCAGCATTACCTGAAGTAACACCATATTCTTCAGCTTCGATCATTACATTAAGAGACCATCTTACAATGTCTTCCCAAACTGAATCACCTTGTCGTACAACTGGTCCTAAAGGTTCTTTAGAAATAGTTTCTGGTAAAACCATGTGTTCATCTGGATTTGACATTTTAGTTCTTTGAGCCGCTAAACCTGATTTATCAGTAGTGTAAGTATCACATCTTCCTGAGTCATAAGCAGCAACAACTTCGTCAGCTTTTTCGAAAGCTACTGGTTCATATGAAATATTTCTAGAATTAAAGAAATCTCTCATGTTTAATTCAGTAGTTGTTCCAATGTTAGTACAAGCAGAAACACCATCTTTAAAATCATCTACAGAAGTTATTCCTGAATTTTTTCTAACCATAAAGCCTTGACCGTCGTAAAAGTTTACTCCAACAAAAGTTAGACCAATGTCAGCATCTCTTGATAATGTCCAAGTAGTATTTCTAGATAAAATATCGATCTCACCAGATGTTAAAGCTGTAAACCTCTCTTTAGCACTTAGTGGAGTATATTTAACTTTACTTGCATCACCTAATACTGCTGCTGCAACTGCTCTGCATACATCAACATCAACACCAGTCCAATTTCCAGATGCATCAGCATTAGAAAATCCTGGTAGACCTTGAGATACACCGCATCTTACAAATCCTTTGCTTTGAGTATTCTTAAGTGTCTTAGATTTACCTTTCGTTTGTTTTCCACCTTGTTCACAAGCGAAAATAAACAGCAAACCTGCTGCACAAACTAAAGTAAATATATTTTTAATAAATTTAGTCATTTATATATTCCCCTTTAATTAAATTTATTTGTTAACAAATAATTCAAAATTACTTTTGAATTATCATAATTTAAACATGATATATTTTATGCTTCAAGATAAATTAGTAACTAAATCTGACGATTTTTAACACATTTTGGCGCGCTCTGAAGGATTCGAACCTTCGACCCTCGGTTTAGAAAACCGATGCTCTATCCAGCTGAGCTAAGAGCGCATAAATTATCTTATTTATAATACTAATTTAATTTTTAAAAAGGAATTTTTTCAGGATAATTAATAAAGTTATCAACTCAACTCTACCGATAATCATAAAAATAATCAAATAATATTTGGTAAAATAATGAAGTTCTTGGAAATTAAAATCTGAAAGACCATGCATTGATGAATTTACTGTATTCATTAAAGTTAAAATTGATAGCTTAAAAGAACTTTCTATAGAAATATCAGTTATGGATAATAATGAAGAAAGAATGAATAAAGACAAAATAAACAAAATTACTGAGAAAAAATATTTATTAACCTCTTTTTTTTCAAAAGTTAAATTTAAAAACATGTGTTTATTTAGAAGAATATTTTTTGGTCTAAAATGTGATATTAAGTCATTTATAGAAAATTTGAATAACGAATATAATTTAAAAAATCTAATTCCAGAACTAGTAGAAAAAAAAGATCCTCCTATTATAGTCAATATTAAAAAAATAAAAGAAAGATTATCAGGTGAATTATCTAAAGATATGCCAATATTTGAAACACTACTAGTTAGAGAAATAAGAATTGAACTAAAATTATAATCATAATTAAAAATTACAAAAAAAATAATTATAAGTGTAATTAAATACAAAAATAAATAAATATCTTCATGAAAAAAATTTATATTCTTACTTTTAAAAAATAATAAATTATAACTTAAAAAAATGCTAAAAAATGAAATAAGCATTAATAATGAAAAAATTATTTCCTTGGTATTAGTATTAACTATTGATGAAAGATTATTAACTGGTAGAAAGCCACCAGATGAAATTAAACTCATTGATAAATTAAAAGAATTAAATGTTCTAAATTCAAAGATATTAAGTATTAAGAATATTCCCAATGTTAATGATATATATAAAATTAAAATTTTCGATGCTTGTTTTAATGTTTCAGATTTGTCGAACGAAAAAAAATTAGTTAAGGATTTTTTAAGATTTTCATCAAAAATATCTATTAATAAGATAATTGAAAATAAAAAATATAATCCTCCTATCCATTGAGATGAAGATCTCCATATAATTAAGCTTTCATCTATATGTTTAATATTATCAAAAATTGTAAATCCTGTTGAGGTAAATCCAGAAATTGACTCAAAATAAGAGTCTAAAAATGAAAGATTATAAATACTAAAATAAAAAGGAACTGAAATTATTAATGGTAAAATTATATATCCAGATATTACTGTTATAATTTTATGATATATAGAGATCCTAAATTCATCTTTTTTTTTTAAAAAAAAAATACATCCCAAAATTAATGATAAAATTAATGAATAAACATAACTATCTATATTTAAGTAAAGATTAAAATAGTATGAGTAAATAATATTAAAAAAAGATAATATTGAGATTAAAAAGGAAAATAATCCAAGATACATTAAACTAAAGTAATTCATTATTAATCCTAAATAGAACTAATTCGAAACATATTTTCAACAATTGGTAGCTGATCACGTTTTGCTAAAAAAACTACTATATCTTTTTTTTGAAAAATAAAATTCGATCTTGGGATAATAATTTTATTATCTCTTAAAATAGCACCCATTTTAATTTCTTCAGGAAGATTTGCGTTTTTTAATTCTTTATTAATTAGTTCAGAAGTTTCTATAATTTCTGCTTCTATAACTTCATATTCGCCATTAAGAATACTATAGGCTGTTTCAATAGTGCCTTTATGAACGTGTTTAAGAATACTTGAAACAGTATTCATTCTTGGATCTATTAAATCATTTATTTTTAATGATGATTGAAGTAAAGAATAATTTGATTTATTTATTAAAGCCATTGTCCTTTTATCTTTAGAAAATTTTTCAACTAACACACTTACCATTAAATTATCTTCATCGTCATTGGTTAGAGCTAAAACAGTCTCAATTTCTTCTAAATTAGCTTCTGATAAAACATCTTCATCTAATCCGTTACCATTAATAATAATAGAATTAGTTAATTGATTGGCTATATATTCAGCTCGGTCTTTATCTTTTTCAATTATTTTGATTCTTGCTGAGTCAAATGAATCTTCTATATTTTTTGCAAGATTAAAACCTATGTTTCCACCTCCAATTATCAAAATTTTGTTAGAGATTTTTTCATTATGTCCAAAAGCTGATAAAGTTAATTCCATTTGAGCAGAATTAATTATTACATAAACTTTGTCATTTTCTTTTACTACATCATTTTTTTTTAAAATTATAAATTTTTCATTTCTAATAACCCCTAGGATATTTGCTTCAAGCTTTGGAAAATTTTTGGTTAATTCGTTTAATTTGATATTAATCAATGGACAATCTTTTTTAATAAATATTTCAAGTAATCTGATTTTATTTTCTGCAAATGGAACATTGTCTAAAGCACCAGGTGCTTCTAATTTTCTTTGAATAGATTTGGCTATTTCTAGTTCTGGAGAGATAATTACATCTATAGGAAGATTTTCTTTACTATAAACTTTTGTGAATTTTGGATTTAAATAATCTTGTGATCTAATCCTGGCAATTTTTTTTTGTATTTTAAAAATGGAATATGCTATTTGGCATATAAGCATATTTATTTCATCATTACGAGTGACGGCTATAATCATATCGGCTTCTGAGGCATTGGCTTTCTCTAGAATGGATGGATAAGTCGCCTTTCCTACTATTGCTTTTACATCTAAGCTATCATTGATTTTTTGAATATCATCACTTGATTGATCAATTACAGTAATCGAATGATTTTGCTCACTTAATATTTTAGCTATAGTAAAACCAACTCTGCCGGCTCCACAAATTATTATATTCATATTAATTTAAATCCTTAACTCCAAGGCCTTTTAATTTTCTATGCAAAGCTGATCTTTCCATACCTACAAATTTAGCAGTTTTAGATATATTGCCACCAAACTTTTTTAATTGAGTAGTAAGGTATTCTTTTTCGAAATTTTCTCTAGCTTCTTTAAGTGGTATAGATAAGGTGTTTTCTACTTTAAAGTTATCTTCATTGGTATTTTTTAGAGATTCTTTTATAATATTAGAAGCTAACTCATCATTATTAGCTCCTAAAATAGCAATTCTTTCAATTAAATTTCTTAGTTCTCTAACATTTCCTGGCCAGTTATAATTAATTAAATAATGATTATTTGCATCAATATTAAATTTCTTTAAATTATAATTTTGTGAAATTTTGTCAGAAAAATAATCTACTAATAAAGGTATATCCATAATTCGATTACTTAATGGTTCAACATCTATTTGAAATACATTTAATCTATGAAATAAATCTTCTCTAAAATTTCCAATCCTGATTTCATTTTTAATATCTAAACTAGATGAGCATATAATTCTTACATCTACTTTAATATCATGATCCCCGTTTATTCTTTTAAATTTTTGATCTATTAAAACTCTCAAAATTTTAGATTGTGTTTCTAAGGGTATTTCAGTCACTTCATCAATAAGTAAAATTCCTCCACTAGCCTTTTCTAGAGCTCCATAAGAAATAGCACCATTGTTTTTTTCTTCTCCAAATAATTCTTGTTCATATTTTTTGCTATCTAAAAGAGCACCATTTAAAATAATGAAAGGACCTTTTTTTCTTTTGGATAACTTATGAATTTTTCTAGCAATCAATTCTTTTCCAGATCCAGTTGGTCCATTTATAAATATTCTACTTTCTGAAGTGGATAATTTGTTAATTTGATCTTTAATTTTTTCTATATTTGGACTTGATCCAATTAGATCAAATGAATGAAAAAGTTTTGTTTCAAGTTCTTTATTCTTATTTTTCAAATTAAAATTTTCAACAGCCCTGTTAACAAAATTCATTAATCTTTCTTGATCAAAAGGTTTTTGTATAAATTCAAATGCACCATTTTTTAAAGATTTAACCGCCATTTCAATATTAGCGTGTCCTGAAATTATAATAACTGGAATATCTTTATTTTTATTTTTAATATGTGATAAAAGTTCTATACCGTCATTATCACCTTTATCTAATTTTACATCAATTATCGCAACATCCGGCAATTTTTTATCTATTTCTATTAAAGCCTGATTGTAGTTTGCAGCAACTCTTGTTTTGTAACCAACATCAGAAATTAAATCTTTTAAAATATTTCTAATATCAGGGTTATCGTCAATGATTAATATTTCTGTCGACATTTTTTGAAAAATTAATAACTATTTTAGCTCCTGTATCTTTTGGTATAAATTTAATATTACCATTATGATCATTTATTATTTTATTTACAATTGATAAACCTAATCCACTTCCTTTAATTTTTGTTGTAAAGTATGGTTTTAAAATATTATCCAAGTTTGTATTTGAAAAACCAATTCCATTATCTGTTATTGTTAGGCGTATATAATCATTTTTATTAGTTATTTCTATATCAATTTTTTTAATAAAATCAGTACCTTTTGAAGACTTTTCTTGAATACTTTCAATTGAATTTTTAATTAAATTTAAAATAACTCTATTGATTTGTTCATTATCACAATAAAAAATAATTTCTTTTGAGGGTTTAACAAAATTTATATCTATACTTCTATCAATTTCTTTTAGAAGCTTAATATTATCTTCAACAATTTTAGTAATATTATTTTTTTTAAAAATTGGTTTTGGCATCCTGGCAAAATCAGAAAATTCATTAACTAAATTTTCGATTTGTTTTATTTGCTTTAATATTATTTTTAAATTTTCGCTAAAGTTTTCTTTATCTGGTGAATTAATTAATTTCAAATATTTATCTTTCAATCTATCAATAGTCAATTGAATTGGAGTTAATGGATTTTTTATTTCATGTGCTAATTTTCTAGCAACGTTCTCCCAGGCTTCATGTCTTTCATTAATTAATAATTTTTCTTGTTGATTTTTTAACTTTTCTATCATGAAGTTAAAGTTTTTATTTAATTTTTCTAATTCTTTTTCCGTTTCAATTTCTGGAACTTTTGTATTTAAATTACCTAAACCAATATTTGAAGAAGCAGAAATTAGATTGCTTATAGACCTAAAAAATCTTGAAGAAAATTTAATAGAAATCGATATAGATAAAAATAACAATAAAGTTACAACTACAATATAAATAAAAATAAAAGTGATTTTTATTCCTGTTCTCTTATTTTCAACTGTGTAATAAAAGTTAATCGCAGTTTCAGATTCAGTTAAATAATTTGAAATTTCCTCATCAAGATATTTTATTACGTAAAGATATGTATCTATAAAATTATTAAGTTTTAATATTGCTGCTGATTTATTTTCATATGTATTTATAATTTTAAGAGATCTTTCTTCTGCAAAGACCATTTCTAAAGCCTGATTTTCTGGTGGAATATAATTTTTATCATCTTCAATTGAAGTTACAATCAAATTTCCCAAACTGTCAATTAGGTGAATTTCATCAACATTTCTTATTATTCTTTGTGTTTTTAAAATATTTTTAAATCTTTCGGGATTGTCATAAAATACATCGATGTTCCTATTAACATCATATCCGATTAGAACTATATCAGACTCAACTTTATTTCTTATCTCCTGGATATAATTTTTTGCTATTTCATAAGAATTATTGACTGCAACTGTTATCTTTTTATCTAGATATTTTTCTAGAGCGAATGAAAACAAAAATAATGAGAATATTGCAATCATTATGGATGGTATTAATGTAAACATAGAAAAAAAAACAATATACCTTCTATTTACTGTTGATCCTTTTCTATCAATGTCATTTTTTAATGAATTTTTTATCTGGAATGAAATTACAAAAAAAAATATAACAAACAGTAATGAATTTATTATTAATAATATTTGAAGATTATTCTCATTTAATTGTAAAAAACTCTTATCTATAAAAGTTAAAAATGTTAAAAAACCCGATGATAATGTTATTAAAAATATACCAATCAAGAGAATATTTTTTTTGATAAAATCAGTCATTATGCAATAAGTATGATAAATTTATAATTTAAACATGAATAATTGTTTTATAATACTCGCAGCAGGTGAAAGTAAAAGATTTAATTCCAATATTCCAAAACCATACTATTTATATAAAGAAAAACCGCTATTATTACACTCTTTTAATAAGGTAATTTCTAATAGAAAAATAAGAAAAATAATAATTGTAATAAATAAAAAACATAGAAATTTAGTCAAAAAATTGAAATTAAAGAATGCAAAAATAATTATTGGTGGAAAAACCCGAGCTGAATCTGCTTACATCGCATTGAAAACTATAAAAAATAAAAAATTTAAAAATGTATTAATACACGATGGTGCTAGACCTGATTTTTCAATTCAATTATTGAATAATTTACTTAAAGAATTAAAAAAAAATGATTGTGTTATACCAGCTATAAAAATTAACGACTCTATCAAATATAAGGATAAAAAATTAATCAATCTAAATAGAAATAAGACCTATCTAACTCAAACTCCACAAGCATTTAATTATAAAAAATTATTTACTTTACAAAATAATATAAAGGCTAATGTTACTGATGATGCAAGTTTATTTATAAACGCAGGTGAAAAAATTAAATTTATAAAAGGCGAAAAAGAAAATATCAAAATTACAACAAAATTAGATATAAAAAAAAATAATTTTAATTTATTCTATGGAATTGGATTTGATATTCATAGATTAATTAAAAAAAGAAAACTTTATCTTGGTGGTCAAAAAATTCCATATCATTCAGGACTTAAAGGACACTCAGATGGTGATGTTATAATACATGCAATTATAGATTCTTTATTAGGAGCTATGCGAAAAAATGATATAGGTACTCTTTTTCCAAATAATAAAAAATTTAAGAATATAAGATCTGCTAAAATGTTAAAAAAAATATTACAGACTTTAGATAAGAATAATTATTATATAAATAATCTAGATATAAATTTAATTTGTGAAAGACCAAAAGTTTCTAAATATAGAAAAAAAATAATTTATTCATTATCAAAATTATTGTCATTAAGTAAAAACTTAATTAATCTAAAGGGCAAGACGACAGAAAAATTAGGATTAATTGGTAAAGAAAAAGCTATTGCATGCGAGGCAATAGTATCAATAACAAACTATGCTTAATAAGATAAACTTTTTATTTGTAACCTTATTTTCGATTGGAAAATTGCCAAAAATTCCTGGAAGCTATGCTTCTCTTGTGACTACACTTTTTCTATATTTTTTGTTTCATTACTTATTGTTTCCACCAAATATTTTTCTATATATATTGATCATAATTTTTTTAATTTCTTTAATTTCAATTAATTTTTTTATCAAAAACTTAGACAACAAAGATCCTAAAGAAATTGTAATAGATGAATTTATAGGTCAATCAATACCCATATGTCTTTATGAAATTGCTCATGAGGGAACTAAAGAAACTTCTCAAGTACTAACCTTTTATTTTATAATGTTTATTTTATTTAGAATTTTTGACATTGTTAAACCATATCCTGTTAGTTACTATGATAAACACTTTAAGAATAGTTTTGGCGTTGTTATGGATGATGTTTGTGCTGGATTATATGTTGTTGCCGTTCTAGTTCTATATATGGTTATTACTTCATGAATAAACTTTCTCAAAAAATTGTTAGATTATTAAAGAAAAAAAAACTTAAAATTTCTTTTGCAGAATCTTGTACTGGAGGTTTAGCTTCAAGTTCTATTACTTCGGTAAGTGGATCCTCTAAAGTTTTTACTTTTGGGCTGGTTACTTATTCAAACCAAGCAAAAATTAACCATCTTAGGGTGCCTAAAAGTATTATAAAGAAACATGGCGCAGTAAGTTATGAAACTTGTTTATCAATGGTTAAAAATTTAAACAAAATCAGCAAAACAAACCTTTCTCTCTCTATAACTGGTATTGCTGGACCTAATGGTGGAACTAAAGAAAAACCAGTAGGTTTAGTTTACATAGGTATAAAAAAAAGGCAATAAAACTTTGGTTAAAAAATTTTTATTCAAAAATAAGAAAAGACACTCCATACAAAAAAATACTGTCAAAAAGGCATTTAATTTAATTTTAACTTTTGCTAAATAATTTCTCAGCTCTTTTTTGAAAAGCATCAGCAATTTTATCTAAACCAAATTTAAAAGATTTAGTCATAATTATATTTAAAAAATGATTTTTAAGTTCAAAATCTACATCAAATGAAACTTCTGTAAAATTATCTTTTTCTTTAAAAAACCACTTATTTTCTAGATGTTTTAATGGGCCATCAAGATTAGTTACATATATTAAATCTTTTTTTTGGTTAAATTTAACATCACTTTTATAAGTGTCTTTAAAAGGTCCTTTACCAATAGTTAAATCAGCAACTATTAATAATAAATCGCCTTTCTTTTTTCTATCATAAATTTTTGAGTTTAAACAAAATGGAACGAATACTGGATATTTCTCTATATCTAGAACAAGATCAATTAAATGTTCTTTTTTACATTTAATTAATCTTTTAACTGATGCTTTGGGCATTAGTTTCGGCTATTCTATTTTTTTGCAACTCGGCAAAGTCTTCATCTGCATGATAAGAAGATCTAGTAAGAGGCGATGATGATACTAACAAGAAACCTTTCTCTTCGGCAATATTTTTTAATTCATCAAATTCATAAGGATTATAATATCTATCAAGAGGATGATGTTTAATAGAAGGTTGCAAATATTGACCAATAGTTAAAAAATCAACTTCAGCAGATCTCAAATCATTCATTACATCAATTATTTGATCTTTATTTTCTCCAAGTCCAACCATTAAACCAGATTTAGTAAAAACTTTTTTGTTAATCTGTTTTGCATTTTTTAATAATTCCAAAGACTCAAAATATTTAGCACCAGGTCTTACTTTTCTATAAAGTTGTGGTACGGTTTCGATATTATGATTAAATACATCAGGATTTGCTTCTAAAACTTTCTTATATGCCTCACCTTTTCTCAAAAAATCAGGAGTTAAGACCTCAACAGAAGTATTTGGATTAATTTTTTTAGTTGCCATTATTACTTCAAAAAAATGATTAGAACCACCATCATCTAAATCATCTCTATCGACAGAAGTTATAACTACATGTTTTAAATTAAGTTTCTTTACTGCATTTGAAATTTTAAAAGGTTCGAAGGGGTCTAGTTTTTCTGGTTTACCTGTTTTTACATCACAAAAAGCACAGGCTCTTGTACATGTATCTCCCATAATCATAAAAGTTGCATGTCTTTTGCTCCAACATTCGGTAATATTAGGGCAGTTTGCTTCTTGGCAGACGGTTACTAAATTATTTTGATTAACTATAGTCTTTGTAAAAAAGAATTCTTTACTATTCAATAATTTTGATTTTATCCAATAAGGTTTCTTTTTAATTGGATTAATTGGTTTATTAACTTTTTCAGGATGCCTAATTGTCATATTTATTAATTATATAAAGAGATTCATTTTTTTTTCCATATAAAAATTTTTTTCGTATTAAAGTTTCAATATAATCTAAATCTAAATTATCACTTAATAATAAATTTTTATATTCAAGATCTTTAATCTTATTTACTAATTCTAATTCTTGAATTTCAAGATTATTTAATATTTCTTTTTTTTTAAAATAAGAAAACAAACCTCTCTCACCATCAAGTAAATTAAAAAAGAAGTAAAGTATAAAGAAAGTAGAAATTAATAAAAAATAATTTTTTTTTATTTTTGACAACATTATTAGATTTTATTCATTCTAGCATATTTTCCAAGTTCTTCTTCAATTCGTAATAGTTGATTATACTTAGAGACTCTCTCTGATCTAGCAAGTGAACCTGCCTTAATTTGATTAGAATTTGTTCCAACAGCTAAATCTGCTATAAAAGTATCTTCGCTATCACCAGATCTATGTGAAATTATTGTTTTATAGCCAATAATTTGAGCAAATTTAATAACTTCGATTGTTTCTGAAACAGTGCCGATTTGATTTGGTTTTATCAATATAGCATTTGATGAAACACTCAAAAAACCTTTTTTAAGTCTCTCAAGATTAGTAACATAAAGATCGTCACCAACAATTTGTACATTGTTAGTTGATTTCATTAGTTTGCTCCATGACAACCAATCATTTTCAGCAAATGGATCTTCAATTGATTTAATTTTATATTTTTTGATTATTTTTTTATATTCTTGAATTGATTTATCAACAGAAATATAGCTTTTAGAATGAATAGCATATTTTTTTTTTCTATATAACTCATTACCTGCTACATCTAGACAAATTGAGACGTCTTTACCATTAACAAAGCCTGATTTTTTAATTGCCAAAACAATCAAATTTAAAGCTTGATTGTTGTTGTTGATCATTGGTGCAAAACCCCCTTCATCCCCTACTGATGTTGAAAATCCTTTATCTTTAATAATTTTGCCTAAATTTTTAATAACAATAAAACAAATTCTCATTGCATCAGAAAAACTTTTTGCTCGATCAGGTCTAATCATAAATTCTTGTATTCTAAGTCCATTATTTGCATGTACACCACCATTAATAATATTCATCATTGGATAAGGTAATTTAAAATTATTTTTTAATAAAAAAGTTTTATATAATGGTAATTTTCTTACTTTGGCTGAAAGTTTTTTAACAGCCATGGATACAGCAAGAATCGAATTTGCTCCTAGTTTAGATTTTTGCCTAGTACCATCTAAATTAATCATTAAAGTATCTATTCGCTCTTGGTCATGGATATTAAGTCCCTTTAACTTTTTAGAAATTTTTTTATTAACTAAGTTTATTGCGTTTAAAACACTTTTACCAAGATAACGCTTATTATTTTGATCTCTTTTTTCAAATGCCTCATAAGTTCCTGTAGATGCACCAGATGGTGAGATGGCTTTAGCGCTATTATTCTTAATATAGACTTCGGCCTCTACTGTAGGATTTCCTCTACTGTCAAAAACTTGACGTGCTCTAACTTTTAAAATTTTGTTCACTAATTTTTTATTAAGTTATCTATATCTGTTAGTTGTTTTAATAAATTTTCTAATTTATTTAGTGGAACCATATTTGGACCATCTGATGGTGCATTGTCAGGGTCTTGATGTGTCTCTATAAAAACTCCCGCAACACCTACTGCAACAGCAGCTCTTGCCAAGTGTTCAACAAATTCTCTTTGACCACCACTTTTTTCACCTAGACCACCTGGTTGTTGTACTGAATGAGTTGCATCAAATATTACTGGGTAACCATTCTTTGCCATTATTGGTAATGATCTCATATCAGATACAAGAGCATTATAACCAAAACTTGCGCCTCGTTCAGTGACTAAAATATTTTTATTGCCTGAATCTGAAATTTTTTTTGTAACATTAATCATGTCCCAAGGTGCAAGAAATTGTCCCTTTTTAACATTAATTATTTTATTTGTTTTAGCTGCAGCTACTAATAAATCAGTTTGTCTACATAAAAAAGCTGGGATTTGTAAAATATCTACATGATTACCAACAGCTGAGCACTGTTCAATATTATGAACATCAGTTAAAATTGGTATATTAAATTCTTTTTTAATTTTATCAAAAATAGGTAGTGATGTTTCTAAACCAGCGCCTCTTTT
>CACFAF010000019.1 GCA_902564245.1 uncultured Pelagibacteraceae bacterium
AAGATTAATTAACTCTAGTATTAGGAAGTTTGCTGATGGAGAAATTTATATAGAAATAAATGAAAATATTAGAGGTAATAGTATTTTTATAATTCAATCTGTATCTTCACCCGCAAATGATAATTTGATGGAACTTTTGCTTTGTATTGATGCTTTAAAAAGATCTTCTGCAAAAAATATAACAGCTGTTATTCCATATTTTGGATATGCAAGACAAGATAGAAAAGTAGTTCCAAGAACATCTATTTCAGCAAAATTAGTTTCAAACTTAATAACAAAAGCTGGAGCAGACAGAGTTGTAACAGTAGATCTGCACGCAGGGCAAATTCAAGGTTTTTTTGATATTCCCGTAGACAATTTATTTGCTACCCCTATTTTTGCCAGACATGCAAAAAAAAATATAAAAAGTAAAAATATTATTTGTGTAGCCCCTGATGTAGGAGGAACTGAAAGAGCTAGGGCTTTAGGAAAATTATTAGATGTAGGATTAGCAATTGTAGATAAGAGAAGACCTTCTCCAGGAAAATCTAAAGTTATGAATATAATCGGAAATGTTAAGTCAAAAACTTGTATTATTGTTGATGATATTATCGATTCAGGAGGAACTATCGTAAATGCAGCCAAAGCTCTAAAGGAGAGAGGTGCAAAAGAAGTTTACGTATACATTACTCATGGAGTATTAAGTGGAGAGGCAGTTGTAAAAATTAAAAATTCATCAATTAAAAAATTAGTAATTACAGACACAATTGACAATAGTGAACGTGTTAAGAGAGCTAAAAATATTGAGGTTTTAAGTATTTCCAACTTAATGAGTGAAGCAATTAAAAGAATTTCAAATTCTACGTCTGTTTCTGATCTATTCAAATAATTTTCTTGAGTTATTAAAGAACATGAGCTAAAAAACTTTGTTTTTATGAATTCAATAAATGCAATCATTAGAAGTACAAACACTAAGGGTCAAGTAAATTCTCTTAGGAAAGACGGTAATGTCCCTGCGATAGTGTATGGGGGTAAGGAAGAAAACGAAAAAGTTTCAATTCCAAAAAAAATAATTAACTTTTTAGTAAGTAAAGAAAATTTCTTGTCTAATATTTTAGAACTTAAAATTGAAGGAAAATCTCAAAAAGTTTTACCTAGAGAAATAAAATTTGATAACTTAACTGATGAACCAATACACATTGATTTTTTAAGAGTTGTGGCTGGTGGAACAATAATTTTAGAAATACCAGTAAAATTTATAAATAATGAAAAATCTCCTGGATTGAAAAGAGGAGGAGTTTTAAATATTGTAAGAAGAAAAGTTGAATTAAAATGTCCTACTGAAAATATTCCTGATGAACTAGTAGTAGATCTTGACGGAGTAGATATAGGTGAAAGTTTTAAAATATCATCTGTTAAATTACCTGATAATGTAACACCAACTATTCAAGGAAGAGATTTTGTTATCGCAACATTAGCGGCTCCAACAGTAATTAAAGAACCTGAAAAACCCGCAGAAGAAGCAGCAGAAGGTGAAGAAGGTGCTGAAGGTACTGCGGAAGGAGCTGAAGGAGAGGCAAAAGCCGCAGAAGGTGAAAAAGGTGATAAAAAAGAAGGTGATAAAAAAGAAGGTGATAAAAAAGAAGGCGATAAAAAAGCACCTGAAAATAAAAAAGCCTCTACAGAAAAAAAATAATCAAAAAATTGTGAAAATTTCCAGATACTGAAAAAAATATGCTTTTACTTGTAGGCTTAGGCAATCCAACGCCAAACAGCGAAAATAACAGACACAATATTGGTTTTAAAATTATAGATGCAATTAATAAAAAATTTGGTCTCTCAAAACAAAAGCCTAAATTTAAAGGTTTGCTCACAACAGGTAATATTAATGAAAAAAAAGTGTATGCAATTAAGCCATTAACTTTTATGAATAACTCAGGAATATGTATTAGAGAACTTATTGAATATTTTAAAATTGATGCTGAAAATGTAATAGTTTTTCATGATGATCTCGATATAGATTTTGGAAAAATTAAAGCAAAATTTGGAGGAACTAGTGCAGGACATAATGGAATTGAATCTATAGACAAATTTATCGGTAAAGATTATTCAAGAATTAGAATTGGAATTGGCAAACCGAAAAATAAAAATGCTGTAGTTGATCATGTTTTAAAAGATTTTGATGAAGAAGAAATGAAAGATTTAGAAAAAATTACTAATAATATAATTGAATCATTTTCAATTTTAATTGATAAAAAGTTGGAACTTTTTTCTAGCACAGTTAATAATAAATGAGTTTTAAATGTGGGATAGTTGGTTTACCAAATGTTGGTAAATCAACTTTATTTAATGCTTTAACTAATTCAAGTAAAGCTCAAGCTGAAAATTTTCCTTTTTGTACTATCGATCCTAACATTGGTGTCGTACCAGTACCAGATAACAGGTTAGATGAATTAGCCAGAATTTCATCCTCAAAAAAAAAAATTAACACAAAAATATCTTTTGTAGATATTGCAGGTCTTGTTAAAGGTGCGTCTAATGGTGAAGGTTTAGGAAATAAATTTTTATCTCATATTAGGGAAGTAGATGCAATAATTCATATGATAAGATGTTTTGAATCTGCTGATATTCAAAATGTTAATAAGACAATAGATCCTGTTAGAGATTTAGAGATTATTGAGACTGAGATGAAATTAGCTGATCTAGAGTCAATTCAGAAAAGACTAGAAAAAAGTAATAAGAAAAATCATGATGAGGAACAATTAAAACTTCTAGAGGTAGCTTTGGATTGTATAAATAATGACAAGAATATCCAAATCTTAAATGATCAATTCGAGTATAAATTGTTAAATCAAAGTGGATTATTATCAGTTAAACCAAAAATTTTTGTTTGCAATGTGGAAGAACATAGTATCAAAAAAGGAAATAAATATACTAGTGAATTTATCAAAAAATTTGGTGAAAAAAATACAATCATTGTTTCTGCAGATATTGAAAATCAAATAAACCAATTAGAAATAAAAGAAAAACAAAATTATATGAATATGATAGGTTTAAAAGAAACAGGTCTAAATTTACTTATCAAAAAAGGTTATGATATCTTAGAACTTGAAACTTATTTCACTTCAGGTCCAGAAGAAACAAGAGCATGGACTATAAAAAAAAATTGTACAGCACCAAAAGCAGCTGGTGAAATTCATACTGACTTTGAGAAAGGATTTATAAGAGCTGAAACCATATCTTTCAAAGATTTTATAGAAAATGAAGGTTGGAATAACTCCAAAAATAATGGAAAAATGCGATTAGAAGGTAAAGATTATATTGTAAAAGATGGTGATATTTTAAACTTTAGATTCAATACGTGACCAAATTTTTTTCATACTAAAGTAAACTAAGATAGTTAATATAATCAAATAAACTATTGCTTTAAATCCAATCTTATGTCTTGCTTCCAAATGAGGTTCTGCTGCCCAAGATAGAAAAGCAACTACATCTTTTGACATTTGTTCTTCAGTTGCTTCTGTGCCATCAATATATTCTACTGCTCCCGCAGACAAAGGTTTTGCCATCTTGATCTTATTACCTGGCATATATTTATTATAATAAACACCGTCATCTAAAGAAATTCCTGCAGGAGGATTTTCATAACCCATTAAAACTGAATAAATATAGTCTGCTCCACCCGTTCTAGCTTTAACTAAAACAGACATATCTGGAGGATATGCTCCTCCATTCGCTGCTGTTGCGGCTTGATCGTTGGCATAAGGACTTACAAAATTATCTGATAATCTAGCAGGTCTAGTAAACATTTCTCCTTCACTATTAGGACCATCTACGACTTCAAATTGTGAAGCAATAATTTTTACTTGATCTTCAGAAAATTCTGGTCCTCCTGTTTCAAATAGGTTTCTATAACTTAAATATTTCATTGAATGACAGGCAGCACAAACTTCTGTATAAACTTGATATCCTCTTTGTAGAGAAGCTCTATCAAATTTTCCAAAAAACCCTTTGAAACTCCAGCCTGGTTTTAATAATTCATGTGATTTTTCTGCAGCTGTTAAACTGAGTATATTTAGCGAATAAAAGATTAAAATAAGAGTAAATCTTAAAAAAATTTTCATTAAATCTCTTTCTTATTTCTAACCAACGCCTCATTTGGAGAACCACCGAGAACAGGCTCTGTTAGGCTTAAAGGAATATCTAAAGTTTTTTCCTTAGACCCCAAAATTGGAAGGATAACTAAAAAATGTAAAAAATAATAAGCTGTAGCAACTCTTGCTACTAGTAAATATAAACCTTCTGCAGGCATTGCTCCAACGTAACCAAGTATAATGACGTCAGCAAATAATATCCAATAAAACTGTTTATAAAGAGGTCTAAATACTGCTGATCTAACTTTTGATGTATCAAGCCAAGGAAGTATTACTAAAACAAAAATTGCTGAAAACATTGCTATAACTCCTAATAGTTTATCAGGCACAGACCTTAAGATCGCGTAAAAGGGTAATAAATACCACTCAGGAACTATGTGTGCTGGAGTAACTAAAGGATTTGCTTCTATATAATTATCAGCGTGGCCTAGGATATTTGGAGAGAAGAAAACAAAAAAAGCAAAAATAATTAAAAATAATAAAAGAGCAAATAAATCTTTTATTACTATATAAGGATGAAAAGGAACCGTATCTTTTGATGGCTTTTTTAAATCTATACCTATCGGATTATTATTTCCTGGAACATGCAAAGCCCAAATATGTAAAACAACAAGACCTAATATTAAAAAAGGTATAAGATAATGTAAACTAAAAAATCTTGTAAGCGTAGGGTTGTCTACTGAATATCCTCCCCAAAGCCAGGTTACAATACTTTCTCCAACCAATGGTATCGCACTAAATAAATTTGTAATAACTGTAGCGCCCCAGAAGCTCATTTGTCCCCAAGGTAAAACGTATCCCATAAATGCAGCCATCATCATTAGAAGATAAATAATCATTCCAAGTATCCATATAATTTCTCTTGGTGATTTGTAAGAACCGTAATACAAAGATCTAAAAATATGTATATAGACTGCTAAAAAAAACATCGAAGCACCGTTTGCATGAACATATCTTATTAACCATCCATAATTTACATTTCTCATAATATGTTCAACACTTTCAAACGCCATGTCTGCATGTGCAATGTAATGCATAGCTAATATCAGACCTGTAACTATTTGAGTAATTAAACAGAAAGTTAGTATTCCTCCAAATGTCCACCAATAATTTAGGTTTTTGGGTGTGGGATAATCAGTTAAATGATTTGCCAAAGATAGTAGTGGCAATCTATCATTAAACCATTTTCCAAATTTTGATTTAGGTGTGTATTCGTGATCACTCATTAAACTTTATTTATCCAATCTTTATAATATTGCTGTTAACAAATTCATATTTGGGAACTTCCATGTTTGTTGGTGCTGGTCCTTTTCTTATTCTTCCTGAAGTATCATAGTGAGATCCATGACAAGGACAAAACCATCCTCCATATTCTCCTTTGTCTCCTAAGGGAACGCATCCTAAATGTGTACAAACTCCTAACATAACTAACCATTCTGGATTTTTTGCTCTATCTTCATCAGATTCGGGATGTGGTAGATCTTCTAATTTTACATCTTTGGCTTTTGCAATTTCTTCATTAGTTCTTCTTCTAATAAAAACTGGTTTTCCTCTCCATAAAACAGTTATTGATTGACCTACTTCTACTCCACTTATGTCAACCTCCGTACTAGCAAGAGCTTTTACTGATGCATCTGGATTCATTTGGTCAATTAGTGGCCAAACTGCAGCTCCAATACCTACAGCACCAACTGCATATGAAGCAGTGAAAAGAAAGTCTCTTCTTTTAGGTTTTTTTTCTGACATTTATAAAATTTTGTTTATTCTTATGTAATATATGATTTCATATAAGAAAAAAGATTTTTTTCTAGGGAAACAATGACACATAAACCCACAAATTTAAGACCTAAAATAGCATTATACGAACCAGATATACCTCAAAATACTGCAGCTATTATAAGAACTTGCTCTTGTCTAGGTGCTGATTTAGAGATTATTGAACCATGTGGATTCTTATTTCATGATAGAAGATTTAAAAGAGTGGTTATGGACTATATGGATGGAATTAAAATTAAATTTTACTCAAATTTTGAAGATTTTTTCAAATTGAAAAAAGAAGAAAGAATAATTTTAATGACGACTAAGGGATCTAAATCATATAATACATTTGATTTTAAGATTAATGATACTATTTTATTTGGAAGAGAAAGTGCTGGTGTTCCAGAAAAAATTCACAATCTAGTCAATACAAAATTAAGAATACCCATGATGAATAATAAAAGATCACTAAATATTGCCTCTTCAGTAGCAATAACACTTGCAGAAAATTTAAGACAAAATAAATTTATCAAAAATGGATAAAGAAATTAAAAAAAAATTAGTTAAAAATTGGTTTAAAATATTACAAGAAATCATTTGTAATGAGATTGAAAGATTAGAGAACAATAAATATAAATTTAATAAAACTTACTGGAATAGAAATTTGTCAAAAAAAGAAGGTGGTGGCGAATATAGAATTTTAAAAAATGGAAAAATATTTGAAAAAGTAGGTGTAAATTTTTCTGAGGTATATGGAAAATTTTCTAAAGAAATGAGAAATAATATTCCAGGAGCAAAAAATAATCCAAATTTTTGGGCTTCGGGGATTTCTGTAGTAATGCATATGAAAAATCCCCATATACCTGCTATGCATTTTAATACAAGATATATTTATACTAAATTTGGATGGTTTGGAGGTGGAATGGATGTCACTCCATGTGTTGATGATTTTAGGGAAAAAAAGTGGATCCATAAAGAATTAAAAAAAACTTGTGATAAACACAATAAAAAATATTACACGAAGTATAAAAAACAATGTGATAAATATTTTTATCTTCCTCACAGAAAAGAAACAAGGGGTATTGGTGGAATTTTTTTTGATTATAAAAAAAATAATTGGGAGAAAGATTTTGCATTTGCTAGAGATGTAGGTTTAACTTTTAAAAAAATTTTTAGTTCAATTGTTATGAAAAAAAATAAAAAGAAGTGGTCAGCAAAAGAAAAAGAATTACAATACTTGAAAAGAGGTAGATATACAGAATTTAATTTACTTTATGATAGAGGAACAAAATTTGGATTACAAACTGGTGGTAATATTGAGGGAATTTTGATGTCATTACCTCCAATTGCGAAATGGAAATAAAATGAATAAAGAACCTATAACTATTAATGGTCTTGAAAAATTAAAAAAAGAATTAATATTTTTAAAAGAAAAGAAACGTCCTGAAATAGTTGCTGCAATCGCAGAAGCAAGATCTCATGGAGATTTAAAAGAAAACGCTGAGTATCATGCTGCTAAAGAACAACAATCACACAACGAAGGTAGAATTGAACAAATTAATGATATTATTGCAAGAGCAAATGTAGTTGATGTAACTAAATTGGATAATAATGGTAAAGTTGTATTCGGCTCAACTGTTTATCTTGAAAATCTTGATACAGGAGAAAAAATTAATTATCAAATTGTAGGTAAAGATGAAGCTGATTTAAAAAATAAATTAATTTTTTTTCAATCACCTATAGGTAGAGGTTTAATAGGTAAAAGTAAAAATGATTTAGTTGAAATAACCACTCCTGCTGGAATAAAAAATTTTGAGATTAAAGATGTTAAATATATCTAACTTAAAATAAGTTTTTTTACTTCTTCATCTGAAATTTTAAAATTATTGCTTATCCATTTTTCTTCTATTTTCTTTAATTTTAATCCTAATACTTTACCTTCATTGATATTGTACTCCTTCATTAAAAAATCAGCTTTTATTGGCATTGAGGGACATTCTTTATCTTTAAAAAACTCTATTTCAGCTAATAATTTTTCTTCTAAATTTTTTGTTTTGAATATTTGATAATTTAACAAATCCAATAAAGACTGTTTGCCATTATAATAGAATTCCTTCCATAAATTTATTCTTGAAAATGTTTTTTTATCAATTTTTTTTGAAAAAAATTCATCTAAAAATAAAATTCTTTTTTTATCATTATTTGAGACTTTAAATTTGTACAAAAAATATTTGGTATTATCAGATCCATCAATAATTAGTAGAGACAATAGTAAAATAAAGTCTAAATTCTGAATATTCTTTTTTGTTAAATTTTTTAGAATATCCATTCTTTTAAATTGAGGAAAAATTAAATTAATAATTTCTAGACAAAACTTATCTTTATTTAATTTTAGAAATCCTTCAGATTTTACAAATTTTTTAAATTCGTCCAATAATCTTTCTGGGGAAATTTTATTTATTCCATCAATATTTTTTCTAATTGCTTTGATGGTACTGAAGTTATGGTTATTTTTACTATAGCTTAAAAAAAACCTTATATATCTTAAAATTCTTAAATAATCTTCTTTAATTCTTTCTTCTTCTTCCCCAATAAATTCGACTATTCCCTCTTCTATTTTTTTTTTACCATTAAATGGATCAAACAAATTTCCATCAACATCGGCATATATTGCATTAATTGAAAAATCTCTTCTTGATGCATCTTCATGCCAGTTTTTAGAATATTCTACTACAGCATGTCTTCCATCTGTTTTTATATCCCTTCTTAAAGAGGTAATTTCAAATTTATCATTATTAATTTTTGCTGTAATTGTTCCATGTTTTATTCCTGTTTCATGAAATTGAATATCAAACTTATTTAGTGTAGCCGAAACTTCTTTTGGTGTTAGATTTGTTGCTAAATCTATATCATCAATAATTTCTTTATTAATTATTTTTCTGACACAACCTCCAACATATCTTAATTCACTATCTTCGGAAAAGTTATTTATTGCTTCAAAAATTTTTTTTACTTCAGTCTCAAGATACATCTTTTTAAATTTTAAACTAATGTAGTTGAGATTTTTTGATCTCTGAAATAATTTGTTAATAAAATTCATCATATTTGGCTGGGGCGCTAGGATTCGAACCTAGGATGCAGGTACCAAAAACCCGTGCCTTACCGCTTGGCTACGCCCCAAGATTAATTTCGTATAACATAAAAAAAAAAATTTATACAGTTTTTGATTTAATAAACCAATAATTTTTAAATTTTTTTTTAAATTTTTTACTAGCAATATCTAAAGCTTTTTTTGAATAAAAATATGCCACAATTGAAGATCCTGAGCCTGACATTCTTACGAAAATTACACCTGGCAGTGTTAGTAAAAATAATTTAAGTTTTTTGAGTTTTGGATAAAGTAAAAATGCAATACTTTCTAGTTTATTCTTTGATTTTTTAATATTTCTTAAATTTAATAATGACTTTCTCGGAAAATTATACTCTGATTTTGAATAAGATTTAATTCTTGAGTAAATTGTGCTTGTTGAACATCCAAAATTAGGTTTACAGATTAATACGTAATAATTGAGTTTTTTTTTAAATTTTTTAATTCTACCGTTTGAAGACAATATGGTATTTTGATAATCTAGTCCTAAAATTACATCTGAGCCAACTAAATTTGAAATTCTAAAAATATCTGATTTTTTTAATTTTAATATATTCTTTTTTAAAAAAAAACTTATCAAGCTAGACACATTCATGGATCCTCCTCCCAAGCCTGATTGTGTTGGGATATTTTTTATAATTTTTATTTCAAATTTTTTTCCTTTAATTAATCTTTCTTTATCCAATATTTTAAGTAGTTTGGTTATAGTATTATTTTTTTTTATTTTGTGAGCATGTATGCCTTTAAAATAAACATCGTGTCTTTTTTTTTTAATTTCTCTAATAAATATTAAATCAAATAAATTTACAAAAGAAACTAAACTTTCAATTTTATGAAGTCCATTATTAAATTTTCCAGTAATATTTAAAGAGAGATTAACTTTGGCATAAGACTTAATCTTAAAAAATTTCATTTATCAAGTTTTTATTAAGCCTATTAATAATTTATCATTAATATTTTTTTTCATATCTTCATCAGCATCCTCAATTGCTAAAACACTTTTCCAATAATATCGTGCCTGGATTTTTCTATCCATCATCCATAAAATATCTCCATAGTGATCATTTACTATTGGATCATCTGGCATTAACTTAATTGCTTCTGTTAAAAATTTTTCAGCTTTAATAAAATCACCTATTAGATAATAAGCCCAACCAATCGAGTCCAAAATATATGGATCATTTCTTTCTTCTTTGTGAGCTCGTTCAAGCATTTCTATTGCAACTTCTATTTTATAATTTCTCTCTAACCATGAATAGGCTAAATAATTTAAAACATAAGCATCATTAGGTTTAATTTCTAAAGACTTAAGCAAATCTTGGTCTGATTTATTGTATTCTCTTATTCTCTCGTAACAACTACCTCTTCTATATAGTAATTCAGCATAGGATATATCAAATTTTTTTGTTTTAGATATTACTTCATTATAATATCCAATAGCAGTTTCAAATTTTTTAAAATTTTTAAGTATATTAGCCATATCATAAACAATTCTAATTGAAGGGTCTTTAATAGTATTAAATTTAGAAATAATATATGAAATTGACTCTTCTTCTCCATCACTCTGATAAATTATTTTTGCTCTTTTCTTAATTTGGTACCAGTTATAAATTCCATCATTTTTATTAAATTTTAAGAGTATTTTTTTACTTTCAACATAATTATCTTCATTATAATAGTTTTCAGCAATTAAAGTTAAATTAAATTTAAATTTAGGATTTAAATAATTTGATAAAATTAAATAAAAATTTGATTTTTCATAATTATTTTGGTTAGAATATAAATTTCCAATTATAAAAAAAAATTCACTTAATAAATTATTTTCATTTTCACATGAAAAAATATCACTTATATTTTTAAATTGATTGTTTTTAACCCAAATATTTGTTTGGTAGACCAATAAACTGCTATTTAAAATATCTATTTTATTAACAATATCATTAATATTTTCAAATTTGTTTTGAGATAATAGATAGTTTATATAAAAAAATTTATATCTCGAATAAGTAGCTTCCTTATTATCAACTAAATTTAAAAAGTAACTTATGGTTTTTTTATCATTTAAATAACAACTTTGAAAAGCCTGAGTTATTGAAGATAAATCTCCGAAATCCTGAATTTTTGATGATATTTTTTTATTCTTAAATAAATAAATATAACTTTTTAATGTCTCGTAAACAATTAGACTTAGCATGTCTATTTCATTTTCTTCGAAGTTATCTAATTTTTTTAATATCTTATTAGCTTTTTTGAAGTCATTATTTTGAATACTTTCTAAAGATAAAAGTAAATATGCCTCAAAAAAATCTGTGTTTTTTTTATCTTTATTTAAATTTAAATAATTGATTGACTGTTTTATTTTTCCAGCTCTTACTAATGAAAGAATATATCTATTAAGATATAGGTCATGCTTATTAATTAATAATTTTGAAGAATTAAAAAATTTAAGAGCATCTTTATTCTTTTTATTATCATAAGCAGTAATTGCAGAAAAATAGTCTGATAAATTTTTTGAATTAAATTTTTTATTATAGTTATTTTTTGAGTATAATGGTGTAGTATAAAATAATAATAAAATACTAAAAATTTTTAAATATTTAACTAACATAATGCTATTCTATGTCTAAAAAACTAATAAATCAAAATGACATAGTTAAGACAGAACTTAATAATTCTTTAGATATTGAATATATTTTTAGCAATAAACCAATAAATAGATTTAAAACTAAACCAGTACTAGAAAATAAATCTTCTTTACTTTCAAAAGTAAAACAAAAAATTATGGATATTGAAAACTGTGAACTAAAAAAAAATGCTAATAAATTAGTTTTTAGTGATGGTGATTGTCAAAGTAAAATAATGATTGTTGGAGAAGGACCAGGTCAAAAAGAAGATGAGCTTGGAAAACCTTTTGTTGGAGATGCTGGCGGACTATTAAATAAAATGCTTGAAGCAATAAATATAAAGAGAGAAAATGTTTATATAACAAATGTAGTAAATTACAGACCCCCTAATAATAGAAAACCAGAACCATCTGAAATAAATAGGTACTCAGAATTTTTGAAAGAACATATATCAATTATAGATCCAAAAATATTAATACTAATGGGTAGTACAGCTATGGAAGCTTTGTTTGGAACTAAAATTAAAATTTCAAAAGAAAGAGGTGTATGGAAAGATGTAATTATTAACAATAAAACATACCTTGTAATGGTAACTTTTCATCCTGCCTATCTACTTAGGCAAGCAGATCAAAAAAAATATTCATGGGCTGATTTAAAAGAAATAAAAAAAAAAATTGATGAATTAAAATTGAAAATTTAAAATGAAAGTTTTTATAGCTGGAGTTGATGAAGTGGGAAGAGGAAGTTTAATAGGA
>CACFAF010000020.1 GCA_902564245.1 uncultured Pelagibacteraceae bacterium
AATTTCATTTAAGAAATAAAGCTAAACTTATAAGTGTAAATGAAGAAACACAAAATTTTGAATATACCAAATAAAATTAATTAGAATTTAATATAAGATCTGAAGCTTTTTCAGCAATCATGAGAGTAGGAGCATTTAAATTTGCGCTTGGAATTTCTGGCATAACAGATGCATCTACAACTCGTAGATTCTGTATTCCTTTAACTTTTAAATCTTCATCAACTACTGCCATATCATCAACGCCCATTTTACAAGTACCGCATGGGTGATAAGCAGTTTCAGCTTTTGATCTAATATATTCGTTTAATTCTTCATCAGTATGTTTATCGGAACCTGGTCCAACTTCTTTACCTGAGTGTTTTGATAAAGAAGGTTGTGATAAAATTTTTCTTGCAACATGAATGCATTCTCTAGTTTGTTTTAAATCATCTTCATGTTCTAAATAATTAAATAATATTTTTGGATAATCGTAAGGATCTGAAGAATTAAGAGTTATTAAACCTCTACTCTTAGGATGATTTGGACTTGCATGGAGTTGATAACCATGTGAATTTGGATTAACTAAACCATGGTCAATAACAAATGAAGGAAAAAAATGGAATTGTATATTTGCAATTTCTCTTTCAGGAGAAGATTTTGCAAAACCTCCGGCTTCTAGAAAAGATTTTGAGCAAGGTCCAGATTTAGATAAAAACCATTGGATACCTGCCAAAACTTTTGGAATTAGCTTTGTATAAGTGTAAAGAGAATCAGGTGTTTTACATTCTTGCATAATATATGTTTCCAAATGATCTTGAAGATTTTTACCAACTCCCTTCACTTCATTGACAACATTAATTCCTTTATCTTTTAAATGTTCTGCTTCGCCTATTCCTGAGATCATCAATAATTGTGGTGAATTTATTGAGCCTCCACTTAATATTATCTCTTTTTTAGCATAAATTTTTTGAACTTTATTTTTAATTTTAACTTCTATGCCAATTGCTTTCTTTCCATCAAAAATGATTTTTTCTACAAATGAATTAGAAAAAACATTCAAATTTTTTCTTTTTTTTATAGGATTTAAATAGTATTTTGTTGCACTTGCCCTTTGACCTTCATGAATTGTTGTATCAAAATAACCAAATCCCTCTTGATCTTCACCATTCATATCAGGATTAACTTTATGCCCAGCTTCTGAAGCAGAATTAATGAAGGCTTTGAATAAAGGATTGTCATTTTTTGATTGATTAACCGGAAGAGGACCAAACGAACCTCTAAATTGATTTTCTCCACCAGACCATGTTTCAATTTTTTTAAAATAAGGTAAAACTTTTTCATAAGACCATGACTTTAATCCAAAGTTTTCCCATCTCTCATAATCATTTCTATTACCTCTTACAAAAACCATTCCATTATGTGCCGAACATCCTCCAATCATTTTTCCTCTAGGGCAAAATAATCTTCTATTATTTAAATTTGGTTCAGGTTCAGAATAATATTTCCAATTATATTTTGGATCATGCATAGTATAAAGTAGAGCAAGTGGCATTTTTACTTTCCAAATATCACTCGATCCCCCAGCCTCAAATACAGCTACTTTGTTGTTTTGATTTTCTGATAGTCTATTTGAAAGAACACATCCTGCAGAACCAGCACCAATAATTATATAATCATAATTCATATTAGAAATTTTTTTAATAAATTTTTGTATTCAGTAATATCTTTAATCTTAATACCCACCTTTTTTGCTAATTCATCAAACTTTCTTAGTTTAACAGACTCATTAAAAAATTCATCTTTTTCAAATAATTTAGCTTCTTTATTATTTAGCATCCCACCTTGTAATTTAAGGCTTATAAGTGATGCATCAGACAAACAATCATAATATTTTTTTTCTCTTACAAGGTATCTTTTAGCCAAAACATGATTTTTTATAGGCTCAACTACTTCTCTCTTGAAAAATCTTTTTAAATACTCATAACCTATATCCTCATGTTTCCCATCAATATTTTTTTTAACTAATTCATCTGGCTCATCTAAGATAAAATGACCATAATCATGTAACAAACATGAACAAATAAGATTTTTTTTTGATTTTGATTTTTCAGCAATCATTGCTGATTGAATCATGTGTTCAGCAATGGTTACTTTTTCTCCAATATAAAGTGATTTATTATTTTTAAAATTACTAATTATTTTCTCTATTATATCCATTAACTATTGGGGATGATCTCCTTCTATAGCAATTCTATCCATAATTCTCTCATAACCCAAGCCTCTTCCTGGAAAAAAATCTGCTATAGCATAGTGAATAACACTTCTATTATCCCAAATTGCAATTGCATTCTCTGTCCAGTTAAACCTACAAGTTAAATCAAGTCTAGCTTGATGTTCAAAAATTCTATTTAAGATTTCGTCACTTTCTTCTTTTTCAAATCCGATGATTTTTTTTGTATAAGTCCAGTTTACGTATAATATTTTTTTTCCTGTTTCTGGGTGAGTTCTTACAATCGGATGTTCATTTGCATATTCATCATAGTTTTTTTTGTTATTACCTTCCATTTTTTTATAATTTTTTATAAAAAATTCAGCACCTAGGGAACTATGAATTGCTTTTTTATCTTTAATTTTTTCTTTTATTTTTTCATCTAAAGTTTCCCATGCAAGTTCCATGTTAGAAAAACACGTATCTCCACCAACTGGTGGAATTTTAATCGATTTTAATATTACAGCTTTAGTAGGTTTAGCGTTATAACTAACATCGCTATGCCAATTTTCACCCCATTGATTTTTTTCATCTTCAGCTTTAATAATTCTAACAATCTCTGGATGTTGTTCTAATCCTTTAACATATGCGTGAGTTTCAAGAGGGCCAAATTTTTCTGCTATAGCCTTATGTTGTTCTGCTGAAAGTATTTGGTCTCTAAAAAAAATTACCTTGTGTTCTAATAATAAATCATTAATTTTTTTAAAATTTTCGTTTGAAGTATCCTTTAGGTCCAAACCTTTAATTTCAGCTCCTAACGCACCTGATAATAGTTTTATTTCCATAGTCTATTTTTTAATTTTATCATAGAAAACTAAATTATCACTATTAAATTTAGAACCATTTTTTAAAATAAAGTCATTCATTAATTTAATTTTTTCATCTTCAAATTCTGTAACTTTTCTTTTGTTTAAATCAACATATAAAGCTAATATTTCAATTGTTGATGCTAAGTACCTTTTAGCCTTATGTACCATTTCAAACTTATACTGAAGTCTTTTTTTATCATGATTAAAATATATTAAATTTAGATCAACTTCATCACCTTCCAGAAGTTCTTGGTTATAAGTTATATGCGATTCAACAACCATCGTACTTTTGTTTGTTTCTTTTGCTGATTTTTCTCCCATATGAAATTTATTCATTAACAATTCTGCTGCATTTAAATCAAAAATAAGTACATAATATGCAACATTCATGTGTCCGTTGTAATCGGTCCATTCTTTTTTAATTTTTTGAGTTGATATATATACGGACATTTTTTTAATTTTTATAACTTGGATCTTCTTTATCTAAAATTGATCTTATAGCTTTTAAATGGAGATTTCCCATATCTGTAGAATAATTTTCCCATTCTTGAGCAGTTTTTTCTGCTATTTCATGATTAACGATTTTTAATTCTTTTTGAGTTGATAAAGCTG
This sequence comes from uncultured Pelagibacteraceae bacterium, assembly GCA_902564245.1. Classification (GTDB taxonomy): domain Bacteria; phylum Pseudomonadota; class Alphaproteobacteria; order Pelagibacterales; family Pelagibacteraceae; genus Pelagibacter. The sequence goes on from CACFAF010000020.1 coordinate 3,670, forward strand.
TAATGTAAGTTTCACAGGCTTTCTCAAAATAATATAGTTCATCAAAAGCATCAGCTATCGTTTGGCCTACAGTTAGTATTCCATGATTTGCTAATAACATTACTTTATTATTACCAATACAATTAGCCATTTTTTTTGACTCTTCTTCAAAGCCCAAACCTCCAAAGTTACTTAATACAGCTATACGATTATAAAAACGCATTGTATTTTGATCAATTGGTGGCAGTGTTGGATCTTTAAGTGATGATAATGCAGTAGCATATTTTGAATGAATATGAAGAATACATTTAGCATGTGATGCTTTTTTGTGTATAGCACTATGAATGTTAATTGCTGTAGGATCTACAAGAGATGGATTTTTTTTTATTTCTTCAATGTTTTTTTGTTCTACGAGGACGAGATCACTCGCTTTTATACTGCTAAAATGTGACCCTGTTCCATTTATATAAAAATCTTCGTTAGAATTTGGAACACAAACACTAAAATGGTTAGCAATACCTTCGTGCATATTAAGCTTAGCCGTCCATCTAAAAACTGCGGCTAAATCCTTCAAAATTTCTGATCTTTCCATAAGCAATATGATAGTATACTTTCTTGAAAATAAAAATGAACAATAAAGTATTTATATCTTGTGCGGTTACAGGTTCAGGTGATACTGCATCGAAACATCCTGATTTACCAAAAACGCCAGAACAAATAGCTAATGCTTCTATAGAAGCTGCGAAAGCAGGAGCGGCTATAGCTCATATACATGTTAGAGAAGAAGATGGAAAACCAAGCAGAAGACTTGAATTATATAAAGAGGTTGTAGATAGAGTTAGATCTAGCGGTACAGATGTAATATTAAATTTAACGACAGGAATGGGTGGAGATTTAGATATAGGCCAGGGAAAAAATCCATTAGAATTTGGACCTTTAACTGACATGGCAAATGTTATGGAGAGAATTGCTAACGCTGAACAGTTTTTACCAGAAATTTGCACATTAGATTGTGGTACATTAAATTTTGGAGATAGTTCAGTAATTACTGTTAATACTCCTAATGATTTGAGAAAAGCTGCAAAAAGATTACAAGAGATAAAGGTTAAACCAGAAATAGAAGCTTTTGATTTAGGAAATATGTGGTTTGGGACTCAATTATACAAAGAAGGATTATTAGATGATCCTCCAATGTTTCAAATGTGTCTAGGAATACCCTGGGGAGCTCCTGCAACACCTTTGGCAATGCAAGCGATGAAAGATATTATGCCAGAAAATGCAGTATGGTCTGGTTTTGCAATTTCAAAAAATGAAATGCCATTTGTAGCTCAAACTGCAATTATGGGAGGTAATCCAAGAGTTGGACTAGAAGATAATTTATATTTGTCTAAAGGAAAATTAGCGACCAATGCACAACTTGTTGAAAAAGCAATTAGGATCGTAGAGGATCTTGGAATTTCAATAATGACTCCAGCAGAGACTAGAGATAAATTAAAACTAGTAAAGCACAAATAGATTAATCTATTCTTGTTGCATTACCATCAACTGGTATCACTTGTCCTGAAATTTTTTCAGCATCACTAGAAATTAAAAAAGCACACATTTTTCCAATGTCTTCTTCATATACCCAACAATTCATCGATGCCATAGAAATGAATTCTTTCTCTATAGTTTTTTTTGAAACTTTTAAAAATTTTGCTTTGTCTTTTATAACTCTTACCATTCTATCTCCTTTAATTGTACCTGGACAGATTGCATTAACTCTGATTTTAAATTTCCCCAACTCACCTGCTAAGGTTTTAGTTAATCCTATAACTGCCCATTTACTAGCAGCATATGGTGATCTTAAAGGAAAGCCCATAATCCCTGCGCCTGATGAAAGATTTATTATTGAACCACCTTTATTTTTCTTAAGCATAGGTATTGCTAATTTTGAAAAGTAATAGTGACTAGTTACATTTACTTTTAAAGTTTTTTCCCATTCTGTCGAGTTGATTTTCTCTAATGTTGCAGTTGGTCCTGCTATTCCAACATTATTAATCAAAGCATCAATTTTTTTAGTTTTTTTAATTATAAAATCAAAGAACTTTTTTACTTCATATTCATTTGATGAATCACCTTTAAAAGTAAATAATCTTTTATTAAAAAAATTATTATTATTTAGTTTATTTATATATTTTTGGTTTAAATCATTTACAAAAACTATAGCTCCTCTAGATAAGCATATTTTTACGATAGCAAGACCTATCCCAGAAGCTCCTGCAGAAATAATAATTTTTTTGTTCTTTAATGACTGATCAGCCATTTATTAGGATTTAGTTAAAGATTTTTGTAATTCCTTGTTTGTGATATAACCCTTCGTATTACCTTTCTTATCAACAACTTCACAATTTGCATTTGTGCAAACTACTTGTGGTAAAAATTCTTCAATAAATTGATCTTCTTGAACTTTAACTAGGTTATCTTTATTTACATTATTAGATTCATTTGAAGGTTTCATTATTATTTTAGCTTTTATAACTTTAGCTCTGTTAACATCTTTTACAAAAGCCTCAACATAATCATCTGCTGGATTCATTATGATATCAACTGGAGTTCCCACTTGAACAAGCTTTCCTGCATTAAGTATTCCAATATGGTCACCTAGTCTTAAGGATTCATCTAAGTCATGAGTAATAAATACAATAGTTTTTTTTAATTCTGATTGAAGGTCAATTAATTGTTTTTGCATGTCACTTCTAATTAAAGGATCCAGTGCGGAGAACGCTTCATCCATCAACATTATATCAGTATTAGTAGCAAGAGCTCTAGCTAAACCAACTCTTTGCTGCATACCTCCAGAAAGCTGATTAGGATATTGATTTTCAAAGCCTGTTAAACCTACTGCCTCAATTTTTTCCATTGCAGTTTTATTTCTTTCATCATCTGTCTTACCTTGCATTTCAAGGCCATAACCAACATTTTGGATTACAGTTTTGTGTGGAAATAAACCAAATCTTTGAAACACCATACTCATTTTATGTCTTCTAAAATCAATAAGACTTTCAGTATTTAAAGACATTACATTTGTTCCTTCGATTAAAATATCACCATCAGTTGGATCTATAAGTCTATTTAAATGTCTTATTAAAGTAGATTTTCCAGATCCGGATAAACCCATGCAAACAAATGTTTCCCCTTCCTCAATTTTTAAAGAAACATTATCTAATCCAACAGTATGACCAGTTTTTTCTAGAACCTCTTCTTTAGTAGCTCCATCTTTCACCATTGGTAAAACTGACTTAGGATTATTTCCAAAAATTTTGTAAACGTTATTTATCTCTATCTTAGACATTATTTTTTCTCCTTTTTAGCAGGTGTAGTCCTCTCTTGTAAAGTTTCTCCATAAGATTGAGTAATTCTATCTAAAACAATTGCTAATAAGACAATAGCAATACCTGCTTCCGCAGCTCTACCTACATTTAATTGTTGTAAACCTAGTAGAACTTCATCGCCTAAACCTCTAGTTCCTATCATTGAAGCAATTACTACCATTGCTAATGCCATCATTGTACATTGGTTAACACCTTGCATAATATTTGGTAAAGCTAAAGGCAGCTGAACTCCTAATAATTTTTGTTTTTTATTAGCACCGAAAGCATCCGCAGCTTCTATTACCTCTTTATCTACCAATCTTATTCCTAAATCAGTAAGCCTAACTAGTGGTGGAACTGCATAAATAAAAGTAGCGATAATAGCTGGTACAGCTCCTAATCCAAACAACATTATACCAGGAATTAAGTAACAAAAACTTGGAATAGTTTGCATTAAATCTAAAACTGGTAAAATTATGTTTCTTGTTCTTGCACTTCTTGCCATTGCAATACCTAAAGGGATACCAGCAATAACACAAAGAAATATTCCAATTAACATTATTGCAGTTGTTTCAATTGCTTTTTGCCAAAATATTGGATGAAGAAATCCTATAAAAAAAGTACAAAAACCAACAAATACTGTTGTTCCTACTTTTCTACCACTTGCAAAATAAGTTAAAACAACTACCCCAAGTATAACTAGAGGCCATGGAGCTTGAATTAAAAAATTTTTAACAAGCATCAATATATATAAAAGAAAGTTATTTATAGCTTCAAATATGTAACCATATTTTTCATTAAGAGCTTTAAAGCCTATATTTATCCATTTCATCAAAGGTAAATCTAACCACTTCGGCCATTTACCTCCCAACCAAGAAAAATCATTTAATAATTCACCAATATTATCAGGTTTTCTTTTAGATTGACTATAACTGGTTATTAATAACCAAACAAAGACCAACAATAATCCAATGTTAAAAAATATTTTTTTATTCTTTTTTAATAATTCCATACAGTTAGCTTTATTTATTAAAGAAAGAGCCCCGAAGGGCTCTTTCATAAACATTTAAAATATTGGATTATAGAGCAGCGCTAACTTTTTTAGCAACATCTGCTGGTACCCAACTTTTCCACATACTTTCATTTTTTAAGAAGTGCATAGCAGTAAGTTCCATATCACCATCTGACTCATCTTCATAAAAAGCTAACATTTTGTTAACTGTAGCTGTAGGAATAGTATATTTTTTTAAAAAATCAGTTTCTTTTGGATGAGCTTTTGCCCAATCAGTTAAAACAGATTTTGTTAAAGCCATATCTCTATATTCACATGCACAACTTTTTTTATAAGCATCTGGTCCATTTGCTTTAATATCTTCCACTACTGCAGACATTTTATTCCAACAATCTGCATCAAATTTAGGCTCTGTTAATCTAACAAGATCAACTTTACCCATTAAGCCAGTAGGCGCCCAATAATAAGTAAAGATTGGTTTTTTCTTAGCAAAAGCTCCTGCAATAGCAGCATCTAATGCACCACCAGAACCTGGATCAAAGTTTGTATAGTATTTATCTAAACCATACTCTTTTTGTTTTACTAAGTTTACTGTGTAGCAAGTCCAACCAGATATACAGCTAGTCATTCTACCTTTTGAAGGATCTTCTGGATCTTTAAATAGCGCAGCTATTTTTGGATCTTTCATATCATCAACTGATTTTAAATTATATTTATCAGCAGTAGTTTTATCTACGTAGAAAGCTTGCTGAGAGTCTGGTGTATTAACACCAATGTTCATGATAGTACCTGCTGCTACATGAGGCTCATAGTTAGCAATAATATTATCATACCAAACCTCAGTAATTACATCTAACTGCTTATCATAGTGAGCAGCCATAATTGGTGTGGTACTTCCTTTTGTCACTTCTACTTGACAACCATATCCTTTTTCAAGAATAAATGCTGATATAGCAGTGTGAATGTTAGCACTACTCCAATCGAAGTCTCCAAGTCTCGCTTTACATTGTGCATTGGCACTTGTACCAATTATAGACATCACAGATATAAATAAAGAAGAGAGAACTAATTTTTTTAAAAACTTCATAGAATTATCTCCTTAGGTTAAGTTTTAATGAACACATTACATAATGGATAGAGACAAAACTCAAGTGCTTCTTAAATTAAATTTCAACTATAAATTGCATTGAAAACATTTATATTGTAAATAATATTTAATAATGAACACTATTTCTAAAATTGAGAGAAATAACAGCTATTTAAAAGTAATATGGAGTGATGGGAAAGAAAGTCAGTTTAATTACTTATGGTTAAGAGACAATTGTCCAACTGCACATGATAAAAATACAAACCATAGAATGTTTAATATCCTAGAGGTAAGTAAAAATATAAATCCAAAAAAATACATTATTAATAAAGATGGTAAATTAGAAATCGAGTGGAGCGAAGGAGAACATACAAGTTATTTTGATCCAAAATGGTTAAGGGAAAACTGTTATACACTTAAGAATAAAACAAAATACAAATCTCCTTATAAGCTTTGGGATAATTCGCTTAAAAAAAATTTTAAAAGCATATGCATAGATCATGATGAAATTATTAACTCCGACAAAGGACTGAAAAAATGGTTAGAACTTTTACATTACACTGGCATTGCAATAGTAAAAAATACTCCAGTAAAAGATAAATCAGCTTTTCCTGTTTTAAATAGAATTAGCCATACCAGAGAAACTTTTTTTAAAACTCCTTTCGAAGTGATAAATATTCCTAAACCAAATAATTCTGCATATACTGCGCATGCATTGAGAAATCATATGGATTTACCTTGGTTTGAAAATCCTCCAGGATATCAATTTTTACATTGCTTAATAAATGCCGCTGAGGGTGGAGACTCATCCGCAGTTGATGGTTTTGCTGTAGCAGAATATTTAAAAAATAATAAGATTGATGTTTACAAAATTTTGACTGAAGTTTATTTAAAATTTAGAGATAAAGATTATACTCAAGATAATCATAGAGGATTTCATGCACCTGCTATAGGATTAACTAAAGATAAAGATTACCATGATATCAGATTTAGCATTGCCACTATGGACTCACTAGATTGCCACCCTGATTTAATGGATAAGGTTTATAAAGCTCATCACGAATTTGGAAACTTATTACATGACGATAGATTTCAAATAAAATTCAGAATGGAGCCTGGTGATATTTTTTCTTTTAATAACAGAAGAGTATTACATGGAAGGACAGAATTTAATCCTCAATCAGGCAACAGGCACTTGCAAGGTTATTATATTGATCGAGATGAAATTATAGGTAGATTAAATTTTTTGAAATTAACAAATTTATAAAATTTCAAATATAAGATTTTTATTTCTATATTTTTTTTTAAATTGTTTATCTCTAGCTGTATAGTAATAGATAGGTTTTTTAATTAGACTTATTTGTTTATTTAATAAGAATTTTTTTTCCATTACGAGTATCTTTATATATTCAGATTTACTTTTTTGTACTATTTTATTTATCTTTGTTGTTGAAGCAAAAACTATTCCTAAATTTAGTTTTTTTTTTAATTTATACAATCTTCTAATGTTATTATCATTAAATGAAGTTATACTAAAGAATTTCAATTTTTTGGTTAATTTTATCAATTGAATTAAATTTTTTTTTGAAAATTGAGATTTCATTTCCAACATTAAGTAGTTTTTCATCTTTGAGAGATTTATTAATTCTCTTAGCTCAGGTATGTGGTAATTAAATTTTTTTGCAATATAATTAATTTCATTGAAAGTAAGATCTTTTATTGATTTGTTTACTTTAAATTTTTTTTTCAAAGTAAAATCATGAAAACATATTATCTTATTATCTTTTGTAGTATGTAGATCAGTTTCAATACCAAATTTTTTTTTAAAACAATATTTAAAAGCTTCAAGAGTGTTTTCTTTAAAATTCTTTTTAGCCAAACCTCTGTGAATTAGTAAATGAGCCATAAGACTCTATTATTTCCATCCAGTAATTGTTTTTACTTCAAGAAACTCTTCTAATCCCCAAATACCACCTTCACGTCCATTACCTGACTGTTTATATCCACCAAAAGGAGTTCCTGAGTCTGGAGCATTTCCATTTATATAAACAATTCCTGATCTTAATTTTTTTGATACTCTTTTGGCTCTTGCTTTATCCTCTGTCTGCAAATAATTTCCAAGACCGTATTCAGTGTCATTTGTAATTTTGATTGCCTCTTCTTCAGTTTCAAATGGAATTATTGAGAGAACTGGTCCAAAGATTTCTTTTTTAGCTATTTGCATATTATTTGTTACATTTTTAAAGATAGTTGGTTTTATAAAATAACCCTTATTCAAACCTTTAGGCATTTCAGGACCTCCAGCTGCTAGAGTAGCACCTTCATTAATACCATCTTTTATCAAGTTGATTATTTTATCATATTGTACTTTTGAAACTACAGGTCCTATATGATCTCCATTTTTAGATGCTATATCTACTTTTATTTTATTAGCTTCATCTACCGCTTCTTTAACAGCTCTTTCATAAATAGGTTTTTCTACAAGCATTCTGGTTGGTGCGTCACATGATTGTCCAGAATTACTCATTACATTTCTAATTCCGTCTCTAATTGCATTAGCATAAGAATCTGCAAAAACAATGTTTCCGCCTTTTCCACCTAACTCTAAACAAACTCTTTTAATTGAATCTGCTGCATTTTTTGTAATCAGCCTTCCTGCTCTGGTTGATCCTGTAAATGAAATCATATCTATGTCAGGATGACTAGATATATAAGTTCCTACACCTTTTCCATCGCCATTTACCAAATTAAAAACACCAGCAGGGAATCCTGCTTCATCTATCATTTCTGCAAACAGCATAGCTGATATAGGGGCTATTTCTGATGGTTTAAGTATCATTGTACAGCCAACTGAAAGAGCAGGGATTACTTTTAAAGCAATTTGATTGATTGGCCAGTTCCATGGAGTAATAAGACCACATACTCCAATTGGTTCTCGAGTTATATAATTATTTGATTTAGAATCAAAATCTTCTTCAAATTTAAACTCTTTTAATCTTAATATGAAATCTTCTATATGAACTTGTCCAGATGTAGCGTGGGCAGATTTTGCAAAATCAATAGGTGAACCCATCTCCATTGACATTGCTTCTGACATTTCATTAAATCTTTTTTTATAAATTTTTAATAATTTTTCTAAAAGTTTTATTTTTTCACTTTTTGAGGTTTCTTTCCATTCAATAAAAGCATTTTTTGCGGCTTTAACTGCAGCATCAGTGTCTTCTTTAGAGCCTAAAGAAATAATAGCAAAAGGTTCCTCATTTGATGGGTT
>CACFAF010000021.1 GCA_902564245.1 uncultured Pelagibacteraceae bacterium
TTCTTTAAGAGAAAAAAGAGAAGATTACTCAGGATTACAAGAAAGAATCGAAAAATTAAAAGAAAAATATAGAATTATAAGAGACCAAAAAATAAGAGAAAGAGTAGAAGCCTTAGGAGTTAAAATACAAGGTGATGAAGATAGAGAAACTTTACTTCAAAAAGAAAAAGAATACACATTAGCAAGACAAAAAATTGAATTTTCTCTTGAAAGTTTTTATAGAAGTGCGAGTAGCTTAGTTTTTCAACTAAATAAACGTCATATAACAAGACATATGTCAATTTTCAGATGTATAGATAGAAGATTTGAAACAGGTGAAATATTTATAAAATGGGATGAATCTAATGATGATGAATGGTTAATTTTAATTTATATTAAAGATAATTCTCCTACAGAAGGCATTATAATTGAAGATAAATCTAATCCTGAAAAAAATTCCTCTTATGAATTTAAATCTAATGAAATATTTAAAGCCTCAGATATGATGGTAGACTCTTTAACCCAACTTATTTCCAGAACAAGGAAAAAAAATGATAATTCAAATACTTAACCCTTTCAAAAGTTTTTCTAACTCAGGAATAATTTCCAAACTTTTCATTGTTGGGTGAATTTTTTTAGCCTTTTTTAAATCACTTATCGCTTTTTCATATTGTTCTAGTCTTATAGATATCTGCGCCCTGCCAGCTAAGGCGCCGAAATGTCTTGGTTCTAGAATTAAAACTTTATCTATATCTTTCAGAGAATTTTGATAATCATTCATATAAAATAAGAGAGTGGCTCTTGCATTCCATCCTTCTGACCACAAAGGGTCAGTTTTAATAATATTTGTAAAAACTTGAAATGCATAATTATAACTTCCTTCATTCATTAGCTCTTTACCTAATTCTAATTTATTTGTTAGATTGATGTCGTTATGGTGTTTACTCCATAAATTCCATATTTCTTTTTCGAGTGAATTTGCATAGCTAGGATCAAGATTTTTAGACAGTTTTTGAAATAAAACATCTAGTTTTGAAGATTTATTTTCATCGGCAATAACGGCAGAAAAAAAAGTTAATATAAAAAAAATTATTAATTTTTTTTTATTCATTAACAAAAACTGATACGCCTCTATTATTTATATCTACATCAAATTTTTTATGTAAAGGTGGAAAGGCTCTTTGTGAGCAATCTAATCTATCACATGTTCTACACGAGACTCCTATTGGAATTTCTGTTGTTTTATCTGCTATATTAAGATTTTCAGTATATACAAAATCTTTAGCGTACTTTGCATCACACCCAAGACCTATAGATAAAATACTCTTTGATTTACCAAATCTTCCAACACCTTTTTCAACTGTTCTTGCAATACAAACATATTTTTCACCATTCGTCATTTTACTAACTGCTGCCTGAATTACACCTGGTCTTGTAAAAGCAGAATAAACATTCCATCGAGGGCAAGCACCACCATATCTGGGTATTTCAATTCCAGATAATGAAAATCTTTTAGAAATATTTCCAGCCATATCTACTCTTAACATATGAAAAGGAATTCCAGGTAATTTAGGATCTTGCAGACAAGTTACTCTGTGAGCAACCTGTTCAAAAGAAGTCGCAAAAGTATTTTGTAAAAGCTCTAAATCATATTTTAATTTTTTACATTCAGAATGAAATTGCTGATATGGCATTAAGATTGCGGCACCACAATAATTTAATAATGCAACTTTAGTTAATCTTTTGGACTCTTCGGAAGGAAAGCTAAATTTTGATAAATAATCATCTATTTCTTTCATGGCACCTTCTTGCGCAATTTGTGCAGCAGCATAAAGTTTTTTAGTTTCTAAAGAATTATAGTCACTTAACAGAAGTTCTTTTTTATTTTTATTATAAATTTTTGAGAAAGGTTTTCCTTCTTCTGGAATTATATCCTTTACGGTAATTGAATATTCAGAGCTCAAGTACTCACATAAAGCTATATATCGGGTTCTATTATTTTTTTGTATTTTATCAAAAACTTTATTTGCAAAATCTTCTAGCTTAGGAAAATAATTTTTATTTATTTGAAGAAAATCTGAAATAACTTCACCTGGAAAAGAGTTTTTTCTATTATCAACTATTTTTCCTGATAATTTTTCAATTTTGTTTACTAATTCATGATCTTTCTTCTTTAATATATCTCCAAGTCTTACTAATGCTTTACCTATTTTGGGATTAGTGCCAACTAGATCTTTTACTTCTGGACCCAAAATATCTAAATCCTCAAAAAGCTTATCATCTAATATTTCAGAAATAGTATTTTCTAAATTAATGTCTGATTTTGAGGTTAAATCCGAAAGTTCAATTTTTAATTTTTCACAAACTTTTAAAAGAAGGTCTCCATCTATTTTTCTTTTACCTCCCTCTATTAAATTTAAATAACTTGGTGAAATACTTAATTGTTCAGCAAGCTTGTTGGCTTGGATTCCCAATTGTCTTCTGAAGGCTTTTATTTTAGGCCCTATTTTTAAGTCTAATTGACTCATATTTTCTATTTGTAAATTTTGTAAATTTTAATTTACAATAAATTATATTGTTTTACAAGCTTTTTACTTATTTTTATAGATTTTGTAAATTATGTAAATTATAAATTTTACATGAGCAATAAACACAATAATAAAAATCAAGAAAATCAATCTCAATTAACAAAAAATGAGAATCATAATCAGTTCAATACGTCTGGTATTTATTTGAGAGATGATCATTGTGATTGGGGCTCAAGTGGTATGAATGAGTTCACTAATGAGTATAGTGAAAACAAATAAGACCAAAACTATCTTTGATTTTTAAAAAAAACTAGGAATTTACAAATGAGCTCAGAAGCTAAAATATCCTATGATTTAAAAAGATTTGCTGGAATTAAAAGAGACTATACTCCTAAAGAAGTTGAAAGATTAAGAGGTTCTGTAAAAATCGAATATTCTTTATGTAAATTACAGTCTACAAAATTATGGGAACTTTTAAATTCTGAACCATATATTAATACTTTAGGATCATTGTCAGGTAATCATGCAGTTCAACATGCAAAAGCTGGATTAAAAGCTATATACCTTAGTGGATGGCAGGTTGCGGCTGATGCGAATAGTGCAGGAGAAATGTATCCAGACCAGTCTTTATATCCTTATGACAGTGCACCAAAATTAGTTGAGTCTATGAATAATGCATTGACTAGAGCAGATCAAATTCAACATATGGAAATAATAGATGGTATTATGAAATCTGAAAATAGCATAGATTATATGTTACCTATTATAGCAGATGGTGAAGCAGGATTTGGTGGGCCATTAAATGTATTTGAATTAGCAAAAAAATTTATTAAAGCAGGAGCAGCTGGAGTTCATTTTGAAGACCAATTAGCTAGTGAAAAAAAATGTGGTCATATGGGAGGCAAAGTTTTAGTTCCTACTTCAACTATGATTAAAAATTTAAAAGCAGCTAGGCTTGCAGCTGATATTGCCGATGTTCCATTAATTATTTTAGCTAGAACTGATGCAAATGCTGCAAAACTTATTACAAATGATCATGATGAAAATGATAAAAAATTTTTGACTGGTGAAAGATCTCCAGAAGGTTTTTATTATGTTAAACATGGAATTGACCAAGCAATATCAAGAGGCCTAGCTTATGCACCTTATTCAGATTTAATTTGGTGTGAAACTGCGACTCCAAACCTTGAAGAAGCAAAAAAGTTTGCTGATGCAATTCATAAAAAATTTCCTGGAAAATTATTAGCATATAATTGTTCACCTTCATTTAACTGGAAAAAACATTTATCAGATGAAGAGATAGCTTCTTTTCAAACAAAAATTAGTGAAATGGGATATAAGTTTCAATTTATTACTCTTGCAGGATTCCATACGCAGAATATTGCAATCTTTGAACTAGCAAAAAAATATAAAAAAGAAGGTATGACAGCATATTCAAAAATTCAGCAACTTGAATTTGAAAGAGAAAAAGATGGCTATACAAGTGTTAAACATCAAAGAGAAGTTGGAACTACTTATTTTGATGCTGTTTCTAATACAATAAGCTCAGGAGAAAGTTCAACTACAGCCATGGAAGGTTCAACAGAATCAGAACAGTTTTAATTTTCTTTTAAATGTTCACAAGTGCATTACTCCTAACTATCTGTTTTTTTTTATTTAAGTATACTGTTGCTTGGATAAAATATTATAATAAGACAGATCAAAGAATGCCCAATTCTATATGGAGATATACTTGTGATTATCCAGTTATAGGTATACGAGATATATCAGATATTGATGATAAACCTTTTGTTAGACAAAGAAGAAAAAGAAATACTATTGTTACAATAATGTATTTTATAGTAGTTTTAGCTTTTATATTTTCACTTTATTTTATTTCAGGTTTACTTGTAATGATTTTAGATTAATTATTGTTTTTACTCAGTTGACTTTTGTTTTTAACGTATAAAAAAAAGGCAATAATTTCATAAATAATAGAAAAAATATTGAAAATTATAGGTAATTTAAGCAGGCGATAAAGTATTCTATATTTAGGAATTTTTTTCCAAACTAATAAGAAGGCTTTAGCTCCACCGATTATTTCTCCATTTTTTTCTACATGGAGTCTTCTTAGGAGTGTTTTGTTGTTTTTTTTAGTCTGTATTTCGGCTTGTTTATTATTAGTAATATCAATCCATTTGATATCTTTAATTTTTTCTTTTTTATACAAGTTAATTTCTGCTCTACAAATTTTGCAAGAATTATTGAAATATACCTTAATCATGATTCTACAAGATAATGGATTGTAAAGAAATTGTATATGTGCCAATTTCAACAGTTGAAAAAAAACATATTAATAATAATTATTTATAATGAATAATTTTTTTGAAAAAACTGATTTAATAAGAAAAGATGCTGAAAACATTGTTTCAGAAACTTTACATAAATGTGATGATGGGGAACTATATTTAGAAAATACAAAAAATGAATCAATAGTTTTAGACGATAATAAAATTAAAGGATCCAATTATAGTACTGATCTTGGGTATGGTTTTAGAGCAGTAACAGGAGAAGTAATAGCTTATTCTCACTCAAATGAGATTTCTAAAGAGTCATTAAAAAGATCTAGAGAAAATCTTCAAATAACATTAAAATCAAAAAAAGGTTCTTATAATCATTCAATATCTAAAACTAATAAAAAATTTTATAAAGATATAAATCCTTTAGAAGAAAAATCTTTAAATTCAAAATTAGAAATTCTTAGAGAAATAAATAACTACATAAGATCTAAGGGTAGTATAGTTAGACAAGTTACAGCTAATTTTATGGGAGAGCATAAAGATATAGAAATTATTAGATCAGGAGGTGAAATTTTAAAAGATATTAGACCATTAGTAAGATTTAATGTTTCAGTTATATTAGAAAAAAATGGAAAGCAAGAAACAGGTGTTTATGGAGTTGGTGGTCGACAGTCTTATGATGAATATTTAAATAATTATAATTGGAAAAAAGTATGTGATGAGGCATTTAGAATTGCAGCAGTTAATCTAGATAGCAAACCAGCTCCGGCAGGAGAAATGAAAGTAGTTTTAGGACCTGGATGGCCTGCTATTTTAATTCATGAAGCGATAGGACATGGTTTAGAAGGGGACTTCAATAGAAAAAAGACATCTGCTTTTCATAATTTGATGGGTGAAAAAGTAGCTAGCGAAGATGTAACAATTGTAGATGATGGCACTCTTCAAAATAGAAGAGGTAGCTTAAACATTGATGATGAAGGCACTCCAACTGAAAAAACAGTTTTAATAGAAAATGGAATTTTAAAGAATTATATGCAAGATCGTTTAAATGCAAGATTGATGAACACAAGATCAACAGGAAGTGGAAGAAGAGAAAGTTATAAACATGTTGTACTACCTAGAATGAGAAATACCATGATGTTAAATGGAAAATATTCTCAAGATGAAATGATTGCTTCAGTTGATAAAGGAATATTTGCGGTTAGTTTTGGCGGAGGTCAAGTTGATATTACCTCAGGAAAATTTGTTTTTAATTGTACGGAAGCTTATGAAATTATTAATGGAAAAATTGGATCTCCAATTAAAGGTGCAACTCTAATAGGAGATGGTCCTTCAATTTTAAAAAAAGTTTCATTAGTTGGAAATAATATGATGTTAGATCCAGGTATAGGAACTTGTGGAAAATCTGGCCAAGGTGTACCTGTTGGTGTAGCCCAGCCATCAATTTTGATAGATAAAATGACAGTTGGTGGAACACAAATATAGATTAAATGATTAAAAATCAGGATTTTTTAGAGAAAATTGCGGCATTCTGTATTGATAAATCAAAAAAAAGAGGTGCAACTAATTCAAATGTTTATGTAAGTAATTCAATTTCTGAAACTGTTAATTTTAGAAATAGACAATTAGATGAATCTGATAGATCTGACAGTTTAGCTTTAAGTTTAACAATTTATATTAATAAAAAAAAATCCAACATATCTTCTTCAAATTTATCTAAAGAAAATTTAGAAAAATTAATAGAAAAATGTATTGAAACAACAAAAATTACACCAGAAGATGAATTAAATTCATTACCAGATAAAAACTTATTAGCAAAAGATATTAAAGACCTAAATCTTTATGATGAAAAAAATTATGATAACGATAAAAAAATAGAATATTTAAATGAAGTAGAGGAATCAGTTTTTAAAAAAGAAAAAATTATTAATAGTGAATCTAGTTTTTCAGAAAAAAAATCAAATTTTATATTAGCTAATAGTGACGGATTCTTAAAAGGCTATAAAACGTCGTCTTTTTCTGCTTTTTGTGTTGCAGTATCTAAAAGCAATGGAAGTATGGAAAGAGACTATGAATATACGAACAAATGTCATTTAGAAGATATGATGAAATCTTCAAAATTAGGTGAGATAGCTGCAAAGAAAGCTATTAATAAGTTAAATCCTAAAAAAATTAAAAGTACAAAAATTCCAATAATTTTTGACAAAAGACTTTCTAAAGGAATTTTAAATGTTCTTTCTTCTGCAATATTTGCGTCTTCTATATCTAGAAATACATCTTTTCTAAAAGATAAATTAAATACTGAAATTTTTAATAGAGATATTAATATAACTGATAAGCCAGATATTTTAAAAGGTTTAGGTTCTAAGCCTTTTGATACAGAAGGTGTACAATCTAATGAATTAAATATAGTAGAAGATGGAATTTTAAAAAATTATTTAATTGATACATACTATGGAAAAAAATTAAATTTACAATCAAATGGAAGAGCAGGAGGAACCACCAATCTTTTTTTTGAAAATGGTAATTTAGATTTTAAAGAACTTTTAAAATCAAATAATAAAATCTTATATGTTACAGAAACAATAGGTCATGGATCAAATATAGTCACAGGAGATTATTCTGTTGGTGCTTCAGGATTTTTGGTTGAAAATGGAGAGTTTTTATATCCTGTTAATGAAATTACTATAGCTGGTAATTTTAAACAAATATTTAAAAATATTACATTAGCAAATGATTTAGAATTTAAATATTCAACAAATGCTCCTACAGCTTTATTAGAAGGCTTAACAGTAGCGGGAAAATAATTAATTAATATTTTTTAATCTATATTCCCAATTTCCTAATCTATTATATTTTACTTTAAAAATGATCCCTTTAATAGGCTCTAGCCAAACATCAAAGTTTAATTTTTTATCATCCGGTAAATTTTGATTTATTGACTTAATTTTAAATTTAAATAGTTTTAATTTTTTACCATTAAAAGTTACCTCATCTTTACCTACAAGTTTAACTGATTGTTTTTTAATACTACCTGAAAGTGGACTAATTTGAGATTTTGAAGATAAAATTTTTGAGTTCCACCAGTTACCAATAATATTATTGGGCTCCGCTTTACCTTTATAAGAGGATCCATTAATTATAAATTTATTTTTTATGTTATCATAAGTTAGATTTACAAATTTTTTTTTATCATTTTGGATAGTGGAAGAATTATAAGAGATAAGTTTACCATTTTTATATATTTCTCTTGAAGATCCATTTATTTTAAAAATTTTTACACCGAATAATTGAACTTCAAATTTTGTGTCATTTGTAACAATCATAGTATTATTTTTGTGTTCAAAATAATAATTGCTATATCCAATTATTTTATCATTTCTTAAAACATCCATTTCTATCTTTGATAAGTTTTTATAATCAGTTTCATGAGCCATTGTCTTGAAACAAATTAAAAAAAGAATAATTAAAATACTCTTCATAATGATATTATAAAAAATTAATTAATTTTATATTAATTCTATTAAAGTCTTTATTTTCTATTATCTTAAATTTTTTGTTATATGTAGGATTATCACATTTAGATCCTATCAAAAGTTCTGTACAAATTATCCACAAAAATTTATCATTATTAAGATTTGTTTCTTGATAATTAATTTTCAAATTATTAGTTTCAGCCAAATTTAATATATAATTTTTGATGGCTTTATGCGCAAATGTATTTTCTTCGCTTTCATTATTAGGAATATATAAATTTTTATTGAATGAAAAATTTTTATATTCTGAATTATCTATTATCCTTAACGCTTTGGATATTTCTGGCTTAAAAAAAGGTCTTTTTTCATAAAATTGTTGAAAATTTACTTCAGTGAATTGGTTAAAAATTGTGATTGCTACACAAGTGCTTAACAAAATATTTTTTAGAGATGAACTTTGGATTTCAAAAATAAGATGAGATGTTAATAAAATTATAGGTATTATAATAAATATTATATATCTTTGATGAAGAATTGGCTCAAAAATATAACCATAAGAAATTGGCATTAAATAAGAAAAAATTATAATTATCAGAAATAGTAGTTTTAATTCATATCTTTTAAAAAATTTATATCTAAATTTAATTATTAAAAATGATAGCAAGAGAATATGAAAAATTCCAAGTATTCTAGAACCAAAGAATTTCGAAAAATAAAAATTTGTATAAAAACTCAGGTCTGGCTGTTTTAGCCATGAAGCATGTACAAAAGTATTATT
>CACFAF010000022.1 GCA_902564245.1 uncultured Pelagibacteraceae bacterium
TACTTTTTGATCTCTAAGAGCACTTTGTAAAAAAGCATCTTTGCTTAAATTATCTAATTCTTTAACAGTTTTAGGAATCTTATTTGTAAATGCAAAACACATTATTGCGTGAATTTCATTTTGATATTTTACACCATAAATCTTTCTTCCATAACTCGTTCTAAATTCGTTGTCTAATTCTGGTCTTACTGGATCTTCGTTGGTATCACACTCTTTTAAACTAACTAACTCTGCACCTTTAACCCAGTCAAACAAATTATTAATTTTTTTATTAATAATTTGTCTGTTTTTTCTTATTCTAGCTTTAATTCTAGTTTTTAATATTTTGTTGTTTAGCTCAACCATGGTTTTTGTTAAATAGACCCCTTTAACTACATTATATTAAATTTCAATGACAATATTTACTAAATAATTCAATTAAAATGCTATTATGTAAATACAGCTATGCAATTAATTGGTTTATTTCTTTTTATCTAATTAATGTTTATAAATCTTATAATTTAATTTTATGAAAAAAACTATTGTCAGTAGTTGGAATGAATGGGACCCTTTAAAACATGTAATTGTTGGTAGAGCAGATAATTGTTGTATACCTGCACCCGAACCAGCAGTGGATGTAAAAATTCCACCAGAATCAGTTATGAAAGGAAAACATGGTAGAAGAACTCAAGATTCTATAGATAAATCAAATGAGCTTTTAGATAAATTTGTAAAAACATTAGAGAACAGAGATATAAGGGTTGATAGACCAACTCCATTAAAATTTGATGAAAAAATTGCTACACCAGACTGGAAAGCAGAACATATGTTTGGTTGTATGCCGTCCAGAGATGTAATTATTACTGTTGGAAAAGAAATGTTAGAAGCAACTATGAGCTTTCGATGCAGATGGTTTGAATATTTAGCATATAGACCATTAATACAAAAATACTTTATGGAAGATCCAGGTATGAAACATGAGTCTGCACCTAAACCTAGATTAACAGATAAAGATTATCATAAAAATTATTTATCTGATGAAGTAAGCATTGAACAACGACTTAAATGGGCAGAACAAAAATATTTTGTAACAACAGAAGAAGAACCTCTTTTTGATGCCGCAGATATTTTAAGATTTGGTAAAGACTTAATTGTTCAACATGGTTTTACAACAAATTTAAAAGGTATAGATTGGTTAAAAAGACATTTTCCTGATCATCGTGTTCATACTGTAAATTTTCCAGGAGATCCTTATCCAATTCATATAGATGCAACTTTTACACCAATCAGACCTGGTCTAATATTAAATAACCCAGTAAGAAAACTTCCAAAAGAACAAAGAAAACTTTTTGAGGATAATGGTTGGGAAATTATTGAAGCAGCACAACCAGCACATAACTCTCCTCCTCCTCTTACTTATTATTCAATATGGTTATCAATGAATATTTTGGTTTTAGATCCAAAAACTGTATGTGTGGAAAAGAGCGAGGTTTATCAAGCTGAACAACTTGATAAACTAGGTATGGAAGTTTTACCTATAGATTTTAGAGAAGCTTATGGATTTGGTGGAAGCTTACATTGCAGTACAACTGATGTCCATAGAGAAGGAAAATTACAAGATTATTTTCCTAAACAATAGTTGTTGTGATATAGAAGCCGAATGGCTTCTAAAAACAATAATCCTAGAGGAATAATTCTCATACTCTTAGCTATGATGGTTTTTTCGGTTCAAGATGGAATTATGAAGCACATCTTTAATTTTGTTTCTTTATACGAAATTTATTTAATAAGAACTGTTGTAAGCTTTACTCTTATATTATTATTTTTAAAGATTACAAAAAAACAAATAGTATTTAAAAGCCGATATCCTATTTTAACACTATGCCGTGTAATACTTTTCTTTTTTGGCTTTAGTACTTTTTATATTTCTTTAACAGTATTACCCCTTGGAACAGCTACAGCATTATTTTTCGTTACTCCATTTTTAATTACAATATTTGCACATTTTTTTTTAAAAGAAAAAATAGGACCAAGAAGATGGGCAGCAGTAGCTATAGGATTTGTTGGAGTGTTCATTACACTTAACCCTGACTTTAGTAATTTTAATTATTTAAGTTTACTACCAATTTTATGTGCACTTTGTTATTCATTATCAATGATAATAATTAAAATCACATCCGACAAAGATAGTATTTACACTCAAACATTTACTTTTTATATTGGTGCAATTTTTTTTAGCATAATTTTTTATTTTATTATTGGAGATGGACAATATAATACAATTGATCATCCAGCTTCACAGTTCATACTAAGAAAATGGTTTGTAGATTTAGAGGATTCTATTATGTGGATGATAGCAACCGGAATTACTGCCACCGTTGCTTTTTTGTTTTTATTTAGAGCTTATAGTATTGCTTCTCCTTCAGTGATCTCCCCTTTTGAGTATTCTATTCTGTTATGGTCACCTCTTATAGGTTGGATTTATTTTCAAGAAATACCAACTTTAAATACAATTATTGGAATATTAATAATTGTATCTAGTGGTATTTATATATTTATGCGTGAAAAGGCTAAAGATCAGTACATAGCTACAGAAAAACCTCTAAGATAAATGACAAAAAATTTAATTCCTACTATTAATATTTCCCCAATTATAAAGGATAGTTTTGAAACTCCTGAATCTACAAAGACTATAAATAAAATTAAAAAAGCTTGTATTGATATTGGATTTTTTCAAATTGTTGGCCATGGTATAGATAAAAAAGATATTAATAAAATTACTAAAGTTGGAAAAAAATTTTTTAATTTACCTCTTAAAGATAAGATGAAATTAGCTCCAAATAAATGGAATAAATCTAATCAAAATTTATATCGAGGTTATTTTCCAAACAGTGTTAATGGTAAAGAAGGCTTAGACATAGGTGATCTAAAAGTAACCAAAAAATATGCATTAAAATTAAAAAACCAATATATTGAATATCTAGAATTAAAAAAAATTATAGATAAAAGATCAATCAAAATATTAGAAAATTACTTTGATAATATATTTTTTTTAGGGGAAGTATTATTTAAAAGTATTATTAAACTCTATAAAACTGATGTTAAAAAATCAAAAGTTGCTTTTTCAAGGCTTAAAACTTTAAGTACTTTAAGATTTAATTATTATCCAAATCAATCTAAGCCAGTTGAAATATCAAAACAAGATGGAATAGCACTTGGATGTGAAACTCATGTTGATAGTGGTATTTTTACAATTCTACATCAAGATAAAAAAGGTGGTTTGCAAGTTCAAAATAGAAAAAATAAAAAATGGTATAATGTTCCATATAATAAAAATGCATTGATAGTAAATACTGGATTAGCACTTCAATTTTTAAGTAAAGGAAAGTTTAAAGCTACAAACCATAGAGTTCTTTGGAATAGAACCAAAAGATTGTCTATACCCTTTTTTTTTGAACCTTCATTTGACTTCAAAATGAGCCATTCTTTTTTAAATAAAAAATCCAAAGATAAAAATGATGGTATAAATTTTGAAAAATTCCTAAATAAGTCACTTAAAAAATTTGTTGAATATCAAAGATAAGAATAATAATATATAATCATAAAGCGATACATAACTCGTCGTAATTTCATAAATACGAAAGTGGGATCGGTCGTCTTTAAATTGATTTTTAAAGGAGGCTTAATGAAATTTGGTTACTTTTGTAACACTACAAACTGGACACATAAACCTTACGATAAACTTTTAGACGAAACTAGAGAGATTACTGAATATTGTGATCAAAATAAATGGAACTCAATATGGTATACAGAACATCACTTTAACCATGAAGGAATGGAGTCTCTTACAAACCCATTAATGATGGGGGTAGATGCAGCAGCTAGAACAAAAAATATTAGAATAGGTCAAGCTTGTAATGTAATTACATTTCATAATCCAATTAGAATGGCTGAAGATATTGCTCTTCTTGATCAATTATCAAAAGGTAGAGTTGAAGTTGGAATAGGAAGAGGAATTTATGGAAGAGAAGCAATAAACTTAAATAAAGAAGCAGATATGAAAGACCAAGCAAAAAATTTTAGACTTTTTGAAGAAACTCTAACAATTTTAAAAAAAGCGTGGAAAGAAAAATTTTTTAACCATAAAGGTGAGTTTTATACTTATCCTGCTCCCAATTATGTTTGGCAACATGATATGAGTCCACCAAATAAAGATTTGGTTAATCTTGAGACAAGTGTTATGGAAAATATAAGTGTTCTTCCAAAACCCTATCAAAAGCCTTATCCTGCTATACACCAAGTAGTAGATGGAATTAGATCTATTGAATGGGCTGCAACACAAGGTTTAAATATTATAATGTGGATACCTACAGTTAAGGCTTTAAAAATTAAGTTTGAGGCATTTAAAAATGCAAAATCAGAGGCAGAAAAAAGAAATGTACCGATGGGTGAAGGTATTTCATTGGTAAGAGACATGTTTGTTGCAGATACAATGGAAGAAGCAAAAGAAAAAGCTGGCGAACACATGGTTAATTATATGAGATGGGTCTGTCATTGGAGAGGTCTTGGAAACCACATGGACCCCGGCGAAGAACTACCTGTTACTAAAGGTAAACTAGATTTATTAAGCTACGAATTTCTTCATAAACGTAACATGCTATTTGGGACGCCCGAGTATGTAATAGATAAAATTCATGAACTTAAATCTGAATTAAATCTTCAAAATTTACAAGTATGGTCTAATTTCCCTGGTATTAAACACGAGGACTGCATGAAGAGTATCAAAATGTTTACTGAAAAAGTAATGCCTCACTTCAAAGATGATTTAGATACTGAAGTTAAAAAAGTTTCGTGATCAAATCTAAGAACCTGACTGGTGGTCAAGCTGCAATTAAATCATTAAAAAAAGAAAAAGTTAAACATGTTTTTGGCTTAATAGGTTCTGCTACAATGGAAATGTTTGATGCTCTTTATCATGAAAAAAATATAAAATTTATTGGTGTCCGAGATGAGAGAACTGGAACGCATATGGCCGATGGATATGCAAGAGCATCTAATCAGCCAGGTGTAATACTTGCTGGACAAAATGGTCCTGGTGCAACAAATCTAGTTACCGGGCTTGCTCAAGCAAAAGCAGCTTTTTCTCCAGTTGTTTCAATTGCTGGTTCATATTCTACAAAAGATACAATGGAAGATGCTTTTCAAGGTCTTGATCAACAATCTTTATTTAAACCAGTAACAAAAAAAACTTGGACTGTAAAAAATGCTAAAAAAATTCCAAAAACTTTTAGTGATGCTTTTAAATTAGCAATGTCTCCTAGGAGGGGACCAGTTTGTATTAATCTACCAAGAAATATATTGGCAGATAAAGTAGATTTTAAAATCAATGACAAAAATCAATCTTTTGATAATCAAAACTCAACTAAAGCAAAATCTAATTATATAAAAAAAGCTGTAAAGATTATCAGCAATTCAAAAAAAACTGTTATTATTGCTGGTGGTGGAATTAAATATACACCAAGATATAAAAATGTAGTTAAATTGGCAGAATTGTTAAACGTCCCAATAGTAACTGCGGCTGGTCATGGAGATGCTATACCATTTAATCACAAACTAAATGCTGGACAAATGGGTCCAAGAGGTAATCCAGTTGCATCTAAACTAGTTAAAGAAGCAAGCGTTATAATTGCTCTTGGAACAAGACTTGGTTTTAATTCAACTTTTTATTCTTACGAAAATATAAATAAAAGAGCAAAGATCATACAAGTTGAATTAGAAAAAAGAATGATAGGAAGATACTTTCCTGTAGCAGTAGGGATGTATGGAGATGCTGCCACAATAGCTGACCAATTATATAAAGAAATTAAAAAACAAAATATTGCTCTTGATATAAAAAAATGGACCAATAGCTATTTAAATGAAAGAAAAAATTTTTTGCTCAATAGAGATAAATTTAAACAGAAAAATTTTCCTATTCAGCCCAATGGCTTGTTTAAACAATTAAGACAAGTGCTTCCTAAAAACTCTGCAATAACTCTAGATGCAGGTACACTTTGTTTGCAAGCAACAGATGCTCTTGAATATTATGACCCTCCATCTTTATTTACTCCTTTAGACTTTGGTTTGGTTGGTTTTTCTTTTGCATGTGGTTTAGGTGTAAAGATTGCAAAACCTAATAAAAAAGTAATCAGCCTAATGGGAGATGGAGGTTTTGGAATGACAATTTCAGAATTAAGTACGGCTGTTGAATATAAGATAAATACAATAACTATAGTCATGAATAATAAAAGTTGGGGAGCTGAAAAAGCTTATCAAAAAGATTTTTATGGAAAAAGATACTTAGGAGCTGATATTAGCAGTCCTCCTTTTGACAAAGTTGCAGAACTATATGGCGCTAAAGGTTTTAAAGTTAAAAAAGTTTCAGAAATAAACCAAGCTGTTAGAGAAGCTTTAAAAATAAATAAACCTGTAGTCATTGATGTTGATGTAGATCCAAAAGCACTATACAGTTTTAGAAGAGATAGTTTTAAACATAGATCAAAAAAATGAAATTAGAATTAAGAAAGTTTACAAAATTTGTTGATAAAACATTTATTGAAGGTGGAAAAGAAGCAAAAGAACCGGTTTTGCTAGTCTCTGTTGCAGCAGTTTTTAAAAACCCTTGGGATGATCAAGGATTTGTTGAAGATCTTAAACCTACAATTTTAGATTTAGCTCCAAAACTTGGTGATATTTTAGTTCCAGAATTAATAAAAGAAATTGGTTCAGCAAAAAAAATTCTAGCTTATGGCAAAGCAGGAATTGTCGGTTTAAATGGAGAGATAGAGCACGCATCTGCTTTTATTCATACTTTAAGATTTGGAAATAAATTTAGAGACGCAGTGGGTGGAACATCTTATTTAAGTTTTACAAATACAAGAGGCCCTGCTGGATCGAAAATTTCTATACCAATGATGCATAAAACAGATTCTGGTTTAAGACCATATTATCTAACACATGAGTTTACTATTCATGATGCTCCATTTGATAATGAAATAGTAATTGCAATTGGTGGGGCTTCTAGTGGAAGAGCCCATGCTAGAACTGGTGATAGATATCAAGACATGAAAGAGATGGGCATTCAACCAAAATAATTAAATGATCAATGCTAAAGATTCAAAAGATACTTTCTATATTCTAAATAAAAAAGAAAACATACCATTAGTTTTAATTCATGGCGTAGGCCTTAATCATAAAATTTGGGAACCACAAATAAATTCATTTAATAATACTGTCTTAGTGTATGATATTTTAGGTCATGGAAATACGCCATTAAAAAAATCTCAAATAAGTTTTGATGATTTTTCGTTACAATTACTAAATTTAATTGATGAATTAAAATTAGAAAAAATACACTTAGTTGGTTTTTCAATTGGTTCATTAATAGCAAGAAATTTTGCCTCCAAATATAATAATAGATTAGAAACTTTAACTTTACTTTGTTCAGTTTTTCAAAGAAGTAGTGAGCAGCAACAAATAGTTAATGATAGATTTGAATTATCAAAAAAGAGTAGATCTTTATCAAAACAAGCTCTTAAGAGATGGTTTACAGATGATTATATAAACAAAAATCCTAATATTTATAAAAAAATTTGTTCTATGCTTGAAGAAAATAATATGGAAAATTTCTTAAAAGTTTATGAGCTATTCGTTAAATACCAGGATAATGAAATATTTGAAAATATAAAAGCTAAAACATTAATTATGACTGGAGAAAATGATATTGGATCAACTCCTGAGATGTCTAAAAATTTAAGTAAAAAAATCGCTAATTCTAAAGTTAAACTAGTAAGTAATGGAAAACATCTCTGTAGTATTGAGTGTGCAGATGATGTAAATAACGCTATTAAGGAACATATAAAAAAATGAGTAAACTTAAGCATTATAAAATGTATATCGATGGAGAATGGGTGGACTCTGATACTAAAAAAACTTTTGAAACTTTAAATCCAGAAAATAATAAACCATGGGCTATAGTTCCTGAAGCAAGTGCAAATGATGTTGATAGAGCAGTGAAAGCGGCACAAAAAGCCTTTGAGGGAAAGTGGCCAAAGTTATTACCCAGAGAAAGAGGTAAATATTTAAGAGCAATAGCAGATAAGCTTAGAAAGAATGCTGAGTTACTTGGAGAAATTGAAACTATTGATACAGGAAAATTATTCAGAGAAACAAAAAAGCAAGCAAACTATATTGCAGAATATTATGACTATTATGCAGGAATGGCAGATAAAGTTGAAGGAACAGTTTTACCTATAGATAAACCAAACATTCAAGCGATAACTACAAGAGTGCCAATTGGAGTTATAGCTGCAATTATTCCATGGAACTCACAGATGTTATTGACTGTAACCAAATTAGCTCCGGCACTAGCAATGGGAAATACTATTGTTATTAAATCATCTGAACTAGCTCCAGCAGTATTATTTGAATTTGCAAAACTAGTTGAAGAAACAGGAATCCCAAAAGGTGTTGTAAATGTTATTACTGGTTTTGGTGATCCATGTGGAAAGGCTCTAACAACACATAACCTAGTTGAAAAAATTGCTTTTACAGGCGGTCCCGAAACTGCAAGACATATAATTAGAAATTCAGCTGAAAATTTATCTGAAGTAAGTTTAGAGCTTGGAGGAAAAAGCCCTGTAGCAGTTTTTGATGATGCAAATCAAGAAAATGCGATAAATGGAATTACTGCAGGAATTTTCGGTGCAAGTGGACAAAGTTGTATTGCTGGTTCAAGACTATATCTACAAAAAAAAATTTATAATGATTTTTTAGATAAGCTCGTTGAAAGAGCAGAAAAAATTAAAATTGGAGCACCTATGGATCCTGAAAGTGAAATGGGACCAATTAGTAATTTTAAA
>CACFAF010000023.1 GCA_902564245.1 uncultured Pelagibacteraceae bacterium
TCTATTCGATAATGATGAAGAAAAAAATAGGCACGTAGAAAAATTAATCAGTGAAAACTTTGATTTAAGTCCAAGAGGTATAAGAGAGATGCTTGGTTTAAACAAAGCAATTTATGAAAAAACTGCTGCTTATGGACACTTCGGTAGAGATCCAGAATCTGATGGCTCTTTTTCATGGGAAAAAACTGATAAAAGCAGTATTTTTACTAAGTAATGAGTTGAAAATAAGAAAAAAATAAATATATTCACCATACATTATTGAAATTTCAAAATGGGCCTAGGCCCATTTTTTTTTGGAAAAGATAAAATATGTTAAACAAAAGAGCAGATAAACTTGAATTATTAAGAATAGCTGAAGCAGTAGCTTTGGAAAAATCTATTGACAGAGAATTGATAATAAATTCTATGGAAAATGGTATAGCAAAAGCAGCTAAATCTAAATTTGGTCAAGACAATGAAATAAAAGTTTTAATCAATAGAGAAAATGGCGACATTGGAATATTTAGAAAGCTAATAATTGTTGAGAAACCAGAAAATATTAATACAGAAATTAGTCTTGAAGATGCAATAATTTTAAATGAAGAAAATAAATCTAAAAAAATTGGAGACGAGGTTTTACAAACATTACCAGCATTTGATTTTGGAAGGATTGCTGCTCAAACTGCTAAACAGGTAATCAATTTTAATGTCAGAGAAGCAGAAAGAGAAAGACAATTTAATGATTTTATTGGTAAAAAAGATACTATCCTAAGTGGTATTGTAAAGCGTTTAGAATTTGGAAATGTTATTGTAGATTTAGGAAAAACTGAAGCAATAATTCAAAAAAATGAAATGATACCTAGAGAAAATATTAAAGCTGGAGATCGTATTAAAGCATATTGTTATGATGTTAGGAGAGAAACTAGAGGTCAACAAATATTTTTATCCAGGGCTCATCATAAATTTATGGAAAAACTTTTTATTCAAGAAGTCCCTGAAATTTATGATGGTTTAATTGAAATCAAATCATCTGCACGTGATCCAGGAAGTAGAGCAAAAATTTGTGTAAAAGCGATAGATACTTCCTTAGATCCAGTTGGAGCATGTGTTGGTATGAGAGGATCTAGAGTTCAAGCAGTAGTGAACGAATTACAAGGCGAAAAAATTGATATAGTTAATTGGTCTGAAGATCCTGCAATTGTAGTTTCAAATGCTTTATCACCTGCAGAAGTTCAAAGAGTTAATGTTGATAAAGATTCAAAAAAATTAGATGTTATTTTAACTGAAGAAAATCTAAGTAAAGCTATTGGTAGAAGAGGACAAAATGTTAGATTAGCAACAAAATTAATGAATTATGAAATAAATATAATGACAGATCAAGAGGATTCAGAAAGAAGACAATTAGAATTTAAAGAAAAGACTGAAAATTTTGTAAAAAACTTGGAGTTAGATGAAACTCTTGGGCAGTTACTTGTAGCAGAAGGTTTTTCATCAATAGATGAAATTAAAGATACAAATCCTGAAACACTAGTTAAAATTGAGGGTATAGAAGACGAAACAGCAAAAGCATTAATAGAGAGAGCAAAAGAATTTTATCAAAAAGATCAAGAAGAAATTTCGAGCAAAATAAAGGATTTAGGTCTTGAAAACGAATTGATTAATCATAAGGGATTAACACCTGGTATGTTAGTTACTTTAGGAGAACAAAAAATTCTAAAGTTATCGGATTTTGCAGATCTTGCATCTGATGAATTAACTGGCGGTTATGATATTATAAAAGGAGAAAGAATTAAAATTAAAGGATATTTGGAGGATTTCGCTCTAACAAAGAGTGAGGCTGATGAGCTAATAATGAGTGCAAGAAATATAATTTATAAAGATTGAGTGATGAAATATGGAAAACAAAAAAACAAAATTAACACTTTCAGGAATAGCAAAAAAATCTATAGAGAATATAGAATTAGCCAAAACGCAAAGTAGAAATTCAGTTGTAATTCAAAAAAAAAATCAAAGATTTCCTGGAAAAGGTGCTTTCAAAGGTAGGTCGAACAATTTTAACAACAAAAATCAAGAAAAAACATATACTCCATCAAAACCTAATCCATTTAGCAAGGCAACTGCACCTATTACTAATGATTTTGAAAAACGTAAACTTGCAGAGCAAAGAGCAACAAGAAGAATTAAAGGTGAATTACCTACAAAGGATTTAAAAGGGAAAACAGGTTCTAAAAAAAGAGAATTGAAGCTTACAGTTTCAAGGGCTTTAAGTGATGAAATAGAAACTAAATCTAGAAGTTTAGCATCATTAAAGAGAGCTAAGCAAAAAGAAAATAGAGACTTAAAAAGAAATGACTCCCAAGAAAATTTTAAACCAATCAAAAGAAATGTTGATATTCCAGAGTCCATAACGGTTAGAGATTTAGCAAATAGGATGGCTGAACAATCAAGTAGTTTGATAAAACATCTTTTAGGTATGGGAGTGACTGTTACTATTAATCAAAATCTTGCAGCTGATACAGCTGAATATTTAGTTCAAGAATTTGGACATAATCCAATTAGAGAGACTAAAGCTGAAGAGATAGTTAAAAGAATAAAAGAGTCTAGATCGGAAAATTTAAAAAATAGACCTCCCATAGTTACTGTTATGGGACATGTTGATCATGGTAAGACATCTGTTTTAGATGTTTTAAGAAGCGCAAATGTAGTATCCTCAGAATTTGGGGGTATTACACAACATATAGGTGCGTATCAAATAGAACATGAGAATAAAAAAATAACTTTTATTGATACACCAGGTCATGCTGCATTTACTGAAATGAGAGCACGAGGTTCGAAATTAACTGATATTGTGGTCTTAGTCGTGGCAGCTGATGATGGGGTGAAACCACAAACTATCGAATCTATTAAGCACGCAAAAGCTGCAAAAGTACCTATTGTTGTTGCAATAAATAAATGTGACTTACCTGAGGCTGATCCACAAAAGATTAAGAACCAATTGCTAGAACATGAATTAATTGCTGAAGAATTATCAGGTGATACATTAATGGTTGAAATTTCAACTAAAACAAAAAAAAATTTAGATAAATTAATAGAGTCGATAATTTTGCAAGCTGAAATCTTAGATTTAAAGACTGATTTTGATTCAAAAGCTACTGGAATAGTTTTAGAATCAAAAATAGATATAGGAAGAGGACCAGTTGCTAATGTGATTATAACTTCTGGAAATTTAAAAAAAGGAGATTATTTTGTTAGTGGGTTGCAATGGGGTAAGGCTAGAGCTTTAATAAATGATAAAGGTCAAAATATTAATGAAGCGATACCTTCTTCACCAATAGAAATACTTGGTATTAATGGTGCTGCGAAAGCAGGAGATGATTTTTTAGTTTTAGATAATGAAAAAGAGGCTAAATCTTTGGCTGAAGTAAGGGCTCAAGAAGTTAAAGATAATAAAAATCCACTAACATTTGCAACACAAGAATCAGCTTTTAAAGATAAAATTTCAGAAGAACTTAATATAGTTATAAAATCTGATGTACATGGATCTTCAGAGGCAATTAAAAATGCAATTTCTAAAATAAAGCATGATGAAGTTAAACCTAATATTATTTTATCTGATATTGGTATGATTACTGAGACAGATGTATCTTTAGCAAAAGCATCAAATGCAGTTTTAATTGCATTTAATGTAAAACCTACAAAAGAAGCAAAACAACTTGCTGAAAAAGAAAAAATTACAATATCTTCCTATAATATAATTTATGAGGTTTTAGATTTTATCAAAAAAAGAATGTCTGGATTATTATCACCAGATATTACTGAACAAATATTGGGATCTGCAGAAATATTGGAAATATTTAAAGTCTCCAGTGCTGGAAAAGTAGCAGGATCAAAAGTAACAGAAGGGGAAGTTTTAAGTACTGCTAATGCAAGATTAATCAGAGATGGCGCCATTATTTATACTGGTAAAATATCGAGTATTTTTAGGGAAAAAAATCAAGTTAAACAAGTTGCTGCAGGACAAGAATGTGGAATTACATTAAAAGATTTTAATGATTACCAAAAAAAAGACATAATAGAAGCATTTAACTCTACTTCGACAGAGAGGATGATATAATGTCAAATAAATTAGGCAAACCAGTAACTCAAAGACAGTTACGAGTTGGAGAAATGATTAAACAATCACTGGGTATGATTTTTGTAAGAAATGAAGCTAAACTTCCAGATTTAGATACAAATAATATTACAGTAACCGAAGTAAGAATGAGTCAAGATCTTAAAGTAGCTAAAGCATACGTTTTGCCTCTTGGAGGTAAAGATGCAGATAAAAAAATTGAAAGATTAAAAGAATATTCTTTTTTAGTTAGAAAGGTACTATCTAAAAAAATTATAATGAAGTTTTTACCAAAAATTCTTTTTGCTAAAGATGATTCATTTGAATATGCAGAGAAGATTGAAAATTTAATAAAACAAACAAATAAATAAATAGGAAAAAAAATGGTAAAAAAAACAAAAGGATTAGCACTGCATGAAAAAGATACTGGATCTTCAGAAGTCCAAGTAGCATTGTTAACAGATAAAATTGAACTTCTTTCAAAGCACATAAAAAAATTTAAAAAGGATAAACATTCTTCAGTGGGCTTATTAAAAGCAGTCAATAGAAGAAAAAAATTGTTAGATTATTTAAAAAGAAACAAAAATGACTCTTACAAAAATGTATTAACAAAATTAAATTTAAGGAAATAAATGT
Source organism: uncultured Pelagibacteraceae bacterium (assembly GCA_902564245.1). Classification (GTDB taxonomy): domain Bacteria; phylum Pseudomonadota; class Alphaproteobacteria; order Pelagibacterales; family Pelagibacteraceae; genus Pelagibacter. The sequence continues at coordinate 4,727 of CACFAF010000023.1, forward strand.
TTAAAGTATATAAGAAGGAAATTGAAGTAGCAGGAAAGAAGATAAGTTTAGAAACAGGCAAAGTAGCAAGACAAGCAGATGGAGCAATCATAGCAACATGTGGAGAGACAGTTATTTTAGCAACAGTAGTTGGGGCAAAGAAAGTGAATCCAGACATGGATTATTTTCCATTATCGGTCAATTACCAAGAAAAATATTATGCTGGTGGAAAGATACCTGGTGGATATTTTAAAAGAGAAGCAAGACCAACTGAAAGTGAAACATTAATCTCAAGATTAATTGATAGACCAATAAGACCTTTGTTTCCCGATGCATTCAAAAATGAAGTGCAGTTATTACCAACTGTAATTTCATACGATAAAGAAAACCAACCAGATATCCTTGCAATTATAGCTTCATCTGCAGCTTTAGCTATTTCAGGAATGCCATTTATGGGTCCTGTAGGAGCTTCTAGAGTAGGTTTTGTTGATGGCAAGTACATTCTTAATCCATCAAAAACTGAATTAGAAAAATCTAGTTTAGATTTAGTTGTAGCAGGTACTAAAGATGCTGTGCTTATGGTTGAATCTGAAGCGAACGGTTTAACAGAAGAAGAAATGTTAAATGCAGTTAAATTTGGTCATGAAGGTTTTGTTCCAGTGATTCAAATGATTGATGAACTAGCAAAAGAATGCAGAAAACCTGAATGGACTGTTGAAGAAAAAGATTTATCTGAGGTTAAGAAAAAACTTGAAGAAACTTTTACAAAAGACTTGAAGAAAGCTTTCGCAACAAGAGATAAGCAAGATAGATCAAATCAAATCTCAGAGATAACTGATAATGCTAAGAAAATTTATGAAGAAGATGAAAATTATACAGATCTTGATGTAAACAGTGAATTAAAAAATCTTGAAAAGTCTATTGTAAGAACTGATATTCTAAAAAACAAAAATAGAATTGATGGAAGAGGCTTATCTGATGTAAGACCTATTTCTTGCGAAGTTGGTGTTTTACCAAGAACTCATGGCTCAGCATTGTTCACAAGAGGAGAAACACAAGCAATTGTAGTTGCTACTTTAGGTACTTCAGATGACGAACAGAGACTAGAAAGCTTAGATGGTCAAAGTAGAGAAAGATTTATGCTTCACTATAACTTTCCTCCTTTTTCAGTTGGTGAAACTGGAAGAATTGGAACTGGAAGACGTGAAATTGGTCATGGTAAGTTAGCTTGGAGAGCAATTAACTCCTCACTTCCTTCAAAAGAGTCGTTTCCATATACTTTTAGAATAGTATCAGAGATTACAGAATCTAACGGTTCCTCTTCTATGGCTACTGTTTGTGGTACATCTTTAGCATTAATGGATGCAGGGGTGCCAATCAAAGAACCAGTAGCAGGTATTGCAATGGGTTTAATTAAAGAAGGAGATGATTTTAGTGTACTATCAGATATTTTGGGTGATGAAGATCACTTAGGAGATATGGACTTTAAAGTTGCTGGAACAAAAGATGGAATTACTTCTCTTCAAATGGATATCAAAATTACTGGTATTACTTTTGAAATCATGGAGCAGGCCTTAAAACAAGCTAAGGATGGAAGAATTCACATTTTAGGTGAAATGAATAAAGCTTTAGACAAATCAAGAGCTGATGTTGGAAAGCATACTCCAAAAATGGAACAGGTTACTGTTGATAAAAAAGATATCGCAGCAGTGATTGGAAAAGGTGGTGCAACGATCAGAGAGATAGTTGAAAAATCTGGTGCAAAAGTTGATGTAAATGATGAAGGTGTAGTAACAGTCGCAGCTCCAGATGAAGAGTCCAGAAACGTAGCCATACAATTTATCAAAGACATCACTGCAAAAGCTGAATTAAATAAAATTTATTCAGGTAAAGTAATGAAGATTATGGAGTTTGGTGCATTTGTTAATTTCTTAGGTAAACAAGATGGTCTTGTTCATATATCAGAACTTGCTTCAAAGAGAGTTGCTAAAGTTACTGATGTTGTCAAAGAGGGTGATGAAGTAAAAGTTAAAGTAATTGGTTTCGATAGAGGTAAGGTTAAACTTTCTATGAAACAAGCTACCGAATAATAAAAATTATGTTCCTAAATAATCCTAATTTTTAAAAGTTTTTTTAAGTAATATTTTTCGGGTCAGGCATTCCTACTTTATTATAACCAGCATCTACATAGTGAATTTCACCAGTAACACCGTTTGCAAGGTTACTCAGTAGATATAAAGCTGAATTTCCAACATCATGAATATCTACGTTTCTTTTAAGAAAAGAATGGTCTTCATTCCATTTATAAAGGAATTTTGCATCACCAATAGCAGAAGCAGCTAAAGTTTTAATTGGTCCAGCACTAATAGCATTTACTCTAATACCTTTAGAACCTAAATCTCTAGCTAAATACTTAACACTTGCTTCAAGAGCTGATTTACAAACACCCATTACATTATAGTTTGGAATAGCTTTAGTAGACTCATAAGTTAAAGTTAACATACTGCCTCCTTTTTTCATTACTTTAGAAGCTTCTTTTGCAACTTCTGTAAATGAAAAGCATGAGATTAACATACTTCTTAAAAAGTTTTCTCTAGTAGTGTTTAAATACTCGCCTGATAATTCTGATTTATCAGAAAATGCCACAGCATGAACTACAAAATCAATTTCACCCCATTGAGATTTAATATTTTCAAATAATTTAATTACTTCTTCTTTTTTTTCAACATCACAACTAAATGTTACATTTGAATTTAATTTTTCAGCTAATGGAATAACTCTTTTCTTTAAAGCATCACCTAGGTAAGTGAATGCAAGTTCAGCTCCTGCTTCAGCAAGTTTTTGTGAAATTCCCCAAGCTATAGATCTCTCATTAGCAACGCCCATAATTAATCCTTTTTTACCTTTCATCAAACTCATAATTTAAACTTTTTCAAAAATTAAAGTAGCATTGGTTCCACCAAACCCAAAGCTATTTGACATAACTGTATTTAAAGTTTCTCCTGTTTCAGTTTTAGCAACAATAGGAAACTTTTTAGCTTCTTCATCCATCTCGTTTATATTTGCTGAACCTGTAATGAAATTATTTTTCATCATAATTAAACAATAGATAGCCTCATGTACTGATGCAGCTCCTAATGGATGTCCTGATAAAGATTTCGTTGAACTAATTTTTGGAATATTAGTTCCAAAAGTTTCTTTCACTGCGTTTAATTCTGTAATATCTCCAACTGGAGTAGATGTTCCATGAGTATTGATATAATCGATTTTATTTTTAGCAGTTGCCATTGCCATTTTCATACATCTAACAGCTCCTTCTCCTGATGGTGCTACCATATCGTAACCATCTGAAGTTGCCCCATAACCAGTTAATTCAGCATATATTTTAGCCCCTCTAGCTTTTGCATGTTCGTATTCTTCAAGCACTAATACTCCACCACCACCAGCAATTACAAAACCATCTCTATTTTTGTCATAAGCCCTAGAGGCTGTCTGAGGTGTATCATTATATTTTGATGACAAAGCTGTCATTGCATCAAACATAGCAGTCATTGCCCAATGAATTTCTTCACTACCTCCTGCAAAAACAATATCTTGTTTACCCATTTGAATTAATTCCATTGAATTTCCAATACAGTGTCCGCTAGTTGCACATGCAGAACTCATGGTATAGTTTGTACCTTTTATTTTGAATGGAACAGCAAGAGTTGCAGATGCAGTACTTGCCATGGTTCTTGGAACTACAAACGGTCCCATTAATTTTGGTGTTTTAGCTCTAGTTTTATCTGCTGCTAAAATTACATTTTCAATAGAAGGTCCACCTGAACCCATAACA
>CACFAF010000024.1 GCA_902564245.1 uncultured Pelagibacteraceae bacterium
CAGCAAGAGCTGACCTAAGGCCTCCTGCGCAAAATAAAACTATTTCTTTTTCTGAATTAATGTTTTTTGAATAAGGGCTGCTCGGATCTAACCAAAATTCAAGCATACCTCTAGGCATGTGCTGTGAATTTTCAATTTTACCCTCTTTGTGAAGTTCTCTTATGTCTCTAATATCAATTAGATTACAATTATTATTATTGCACAATTCAAGAGCTTCTTCTGGAGTTATTGTCTTAACTACTTTTAGGGCCTCTGAAACAAGAGTTTGTGATGATTTAATAGTCATAATATTGTAAAAACTAATCATAAACAAATATATGATAAAAAGCATCATAAAAAAATTATTTATTAAGATTTCAAGATCCCTTGGTTACGAAATAATTGACCAAAATAAATTTGTGTCGCCAACCTTAAATAAAAAATTAAATGAGGAACTTTCTATAATAAATGAAAAATCAATAGTACTTCCATTAGGTGAAGTTAAAATTTCAAGAAAAATTAGCTCGATACTTATCATATTAAGGACTAATACAAATATAGAACTATGGGATCAAAATAAAAAAAGATTATTTGAATTTCCTAAGATCGAGTATTCGTTGAGATCTTTAAATTCACTTTTGAGGTCAGTAATCTTTTGCAAAAAAAAATTCCAAGGAGTAAAATTTAGAATAATAATTGTCGATGATAAATCAAGTAAAGAAAATTTTTCAAAAATAGATCAGCTAATAAATAAAAGTAATTTAGATGTTAGTATAACTTCATTGGATTATGAAAAATATAGGGGTGTAATCAAAAAGCAAAAAAGTGAAGAAACTTTTTCTAACTTAGCAAGTTTGCTTCAATGTTATGAAATTGCTAAAAAACAAACAGAAGATTTAGTATTTTTTGTTGAAGATGACTATTTACATTTTGAACCAATGCTAGAAGAAATGATAGCTTCTTATCAAAGAATATCATCTCAAGTAAACAGAGAAATTTTTATGTGTCCAGCTGATTACCCTTATAATTATATGAATAACGAAAAAACCAATATTTTAATTGGAAATAAAAGACACTGGAGAACAATTGATCGTACATTATGTACTTTTATGACGAACAAAGATTTATTAAATAAATATTGGGACAACTTTTATAAAACTTGCCTGGATAGAAATGATCCCTTTGAATTATATTTAAATGAAATTTTTAAAAGTGAATTTTGTATTTCTCCATTGAAGAGTCTATCTCTACATATGGCAAATATTAACTCTAGTTATGGTTTGTCTCCTTTTATCAATTATCAAAAGATATGGGAAGAAAACAAGATATAAAAATAAAATTTACTATAATTTTAATAATTATTTTTTTTATACTGCTAAAAAATACATATGCAGAAAGTTTTAAAAATGTATTTAAAGAAGGTGGAAAAATTATTTTTATAAGACATGCAAATGCACCTGGAAATGGTGATCCAAATAATTTTAAATTGAATGATTGTACTACACAACGAAATTTAGATCAAAAAGGTATCAATCAATCTAAAAAAATTGGAAATTTTTTCAAAGAAAATAATATTCCTATTGATAAAATTTTAACAAGTGAATGGTGTAGATGTAAAGATACTGCTAAATATGCATTTAATAATTACAAAACATTTAGTGCTCTAAATTCTTTTTATGACATCAAATTTAAAAAAAATAAGAAAAAACAAATAAATGATTTAAAAAAATATATAGAAAATTGGAATAATTTGGAAAAAAACCTTGTTTTAATTACTCATTTTGTAGTCATTATGGAGATTACAGGAAAAGGAGCGTCATCAGGAGAAATGATAGTCGTAGATAAAAAATTTAATTTAATTGGAAATTTTAGGAGCGACCTGGAGTAGATCAAGTCGCTCCTATATCTTAAGATTAGTCTCTAATAGCGTAAGCTATTACGCCAGTTTCAGTAACGTCAGTACCTTTAAGTTCACCTTCTTTACTTAATCTGATACCGATTGTAGCTTTCATTATTGACCATACAATATACGCGACAACAAAAACAAACGCATTTATTGAAACTACGCCAAGAAGCTGCGCACCAAATGAAACATCAGAATTTGTTATTGGTACAGCTAGAGTTCCCCAAATACCTGCAAACAAGTGTGCTGGAATAGCTCCTACTACATCATCGATTTTTAGTGAGAATAAAAGTTTAGTACCAAATACAACTATTACACCTCCAACAGCACCAATTAATATTGCTGCAATTGGTGATGGCATTAAAGGTTCAGCTGTTATAGCTACCAAACCACCAATACATCCGTTTAACATTTGTACAACATCAGTCTTACCAAATCCTAGTCTAGTTGTGAAAGCTGCTGCCATTACTCCGGCCGCTCCTGCTAAAAATGTATTTATAAATATAGTTGAAACTGCAATTGCATCATCAGCTGTGCCCATAGCAAGTTGTGAACCACCATTAAATCCAAACCAACCTAACCATAGAATAAATATACCTATCGTTACTAAAGGAATTGATGAAGCTGCAAAAGGCTTTAGAGGAGCTGGAGCACCTGATTTTGTAAATCTTCCTAATCTAGGCCCTAAAATAATTGCTCCTGCTAATGCTGCTGCACCACCAGTTGAGTGTACAAGTGTAGATCCTGCAAAATCTGAAAAACCAGCAGATGCTAACCATCCACCACCCCACTGCCAACCCATTACAATTGGATATATAATACCTGATAAAATTGCTGCAAATAAAAAGAATGGCCATAACTTAATTCTTTCTGCCAATGTTCCTGATACGATAGAAACTGTTGTTGCGCAGAATACCATTTGGAAATACCAATCTGAACCATCTGAATATCCAGTATCTACTGCACTAGCATCAGACCAAGGTGTGAAACTACCGATATAGCCACCTTCTGGAATTCCATATGCAAGATTATATCCTACCATCCAGAACATAATTCCAGCTATTGAAAATAATCCTATATTTTTTGCACAAATTACAGATACACTTTTTGATGTTACACTTCCTGCTTCAAGCATCGCGAAACCTGCTGCCATGAACATGACAAGAAAACCGCAAACTAAAAAAAGAAATGTATTAAAAATAAAACCTACTTCGGCAGAAACTGTAGTTTCTGCTACACCAGCACTAGTCATGTTTAATAAAAATATTAAACTTATAAAAGGTGCTGAAAATTTTTTAATTAATTTAGTCATTAAGACCTCCCTTTGTTTAAGGATGTCTTATAATTTTATTTAATATGATAACTATCGTTTATTGAGAAAATTAGATATGCACTTTATGCATATACTAACAGCCTTATTACAATTAATGTACTAAGGCTGTTAAATTTTTATTATTTGTTAAATACTTCTTTAAGTGCTTTTGCAGGTAAAAATTTAACTTTTTGAGAGGCTGCAATTTGGATTTGTTCACCCGTTCTAGGGTTTCTTCCAATTCTAGCTTTTCTTTTTGCAACTTTATAAGTACCAAATCCAGCAATTTTCACTGAATCATCACCTTTCAGCGCATCTAGAATAGTGTTGGTAATTGTATCAAAAGTTCGCTCTGCATCAGCTTTGCTTTGGTTCAAAGAACCAGCTAATTTAGCTACTAATTGTTTTTTGTTCATTTTTTAGCTCCGGTTTTAAAGGTTATTTATATAGTTTACATAAAACCCTATAAATCAAGCTTTTTTTTAGTATTATAAAAAATAAGACCTACCATATATAGTTATTTGTTAAATAAGCCTTGATTTTAAAGGATTTTATGAATTTTCAATTTAAAAAAAACTAAAATAGCCCAAGGTCTTTTAAGTCATTAAAAGTAGTAAAAAACATTAAAGATAACAATAAAAACATACCGATTCGAAAAAAACCCTCCTGTACTTTTTGACTCAATGGATGACCTAATATTTTTTCAAAACCATAAAACATTAAATGTCCGCCGTCTAATAAAGGAATTGGAAATAAATTTATAAGGCCCAAACTAATAGAAATATATGCTAAAACATTAATAAATGGTAAAAAACCAAATTCAGCTACTTGTCCTGTAATTTTAGCTATTCTAATAGGTCCACCTAATTGAGAAGTGTCTCCTGATCCCATTATTAAACTTCCAATATATTTAAGAGATGAAATACTTACAAAATAAACTTCAGCAATCGAATAATATAGAGATTCTGCTGGGCCTAATTTTTTATGATTAATTTGATCATTATACGCACCAAGTTTAATACCTATTATTTTCTTATTTATTTTATTTCCAAGATTATCTTCTGTTAAAACTGTTTTCGGTTTAATCTTATAAATAATTTCTTGTGATGATCTCAAAACTGTAAAATCTATATATTCATCAGTAGACAAAGATATAAATTTAGAAACTTCCATAATGCTGTTGACTTTTTTACCATCTATAGAAACAATTACATCTTCGTTCTTAAGTCCTGCTACCATAGCAGGGCTATCTTTTTGAACTTCTTTAATCACAGCTGGTGTAAAATCTTTACCAACAAAAATATAAACTGAAAAAAAAATCAAAATAGCTAATAAAAAGTTAGCAAAAGGTCCAGCTGCAACAATAATTGCTCTTTGGTATAATGGTTTAAGAACAAATAATTTTTTTTGATCATCTTTACTATATTTATCAATTATCTTTTTTTGATCCGCTTGACTAAAAACATTTCTATCTCCAAAAAATTTTACATATCCACCAAGGGGTATCCAGCATATTTTCCATCTAGTACCTGATTTATCATTCCATCCAAATATTTCATTTCCAAAACCAATAGAAAAATCTGTTACACCAACACCATATTTTTTTGCAAAATAATAGTGTCCATATTCATGAATGAATACAACAACTAAAATTAGTACAATAAAAGGTATAATAGTGCTTAGCATAATATATCAATATTACTTTATAATATTTCTTGATTATCTCAACTTCCAAATTGTTACAGGAATAAATGTAGCAACTAAAAAAGATAAGAATAACAACGATTGTGAAACAAATATTGGGAAAAGTTCAGCTGGTATTATCAATCCAACTAGTAAACTCTTTGAAAAGTCAGGTGTAGGAAATAACAGGAGCCCACATATTAAACCAATAATTATTGATAAGTATGCAGTTTTCTCATTCAATTTATTATTATAAAAACTATAAAAAACAGTCATTACAAATGAACAACAAAATAAATCTGCTAATAAGAATAAATATAAAATACTAAATCCATTTGAAGCTACTATAAAAGCTATAATTGAAAGACCTATAATAAAATATTTAGAAATTTTTAATAAATTTGAATTTTTACTGATATTAAAAGTTGCTTCACCATCAACTATAATTAAACTTGAAATGGCATTTACTAAAGTGTCGATTGTACTTATTGTTAATGATAATCCTAATATAACAATAATTAAAGATAAGAGGTGAGTTTCTTCTTTTAATAAAAGTGAAAAAAAACCAAGATCAGGAACTACTTTAGGATTTGTAGATACTGCAACTAATCCCGTAAATCCCATAAATAAGACTATTGGAATTATGACTATAAAAGCTAAAATTAAACTGTTCTTTAGAGTATCATTATTTTTTGCTGCATAAACTCTTTGCCAATTTCCCTGATGAAAAAGATTAGTAGCAGCAACAGCAACAAAAAAAGTTAAACCAGCTGTATAATTTGGTATATAGCTACTACTTAATAAATGAGGGCTTTTTTCTCTAATAAAAGAAAAAGAAAATTCATTACCAGTAAATGATATCAAATAAAAAACTGAGACTAATAATAAAACTAAAATTATAACCATTTGAATAAGATCAGTAAAAATAGATACTCTTAATCCACCATAAAGAGTGTACAACAAGGTTGTAGATATAATTATTAAAGATGTAATCCAAAGTTCAGTCCCAGAAATATAATTGATTAACTTTGATACTGCAGTTAATTCAGCACATAAAAAGACAAACATATAAAATATTGTTATTAACAAAATTAATTTAAATAAACTTTTTCCGTATCTTATTCTAAGGAACTGTATTAATGACGAGCCTTTTGGAAATTCACTTCTTATTTTTTTACCTAAGAAGATTAAAAAAATCATTGGAAAAGCAGTTCCTAGTGCATAACCAATGACTGCTCCTATTCCACCCCATGTTGCAGCAGAGGCTGGACTAAATAAAATCCATGCACCAAGTGCTGAAGCAACTAAACTTGTGCTCAACGAAAAAAAACCAATATTTCTATTAGCAGTTAGATAGTTATTGATTCCTCTGTATTTTTTAGAATAAATTAATCCAACTAATGTAAATACTAAGCTTATAAATATTATAATAGTTATTGAAATGGATTGATTGAGTAAATTTATACTGTTCATGTCTCCCTTTCTGAATTACCGGACAGGTTATTAGGGTTTAATCTCAGTCTTGCGACACCCCTTAAGTTAAATATAATTGAAAATTATACTTTCTGCATTAAAAAAAACATTTAAAAGCAAACTATATGATCAATATGAATAGGTCTTTTAATACCAAATTTTTCTTCTACTTCATGCTGATGTATATGGTGAGAATGAACAAAAACAGGTATTAATCTATTACTCGTAGTTTTTAAGGTATAAATAAAATTTGTTCCTCTAAATTTTCTATCAACAACTTCTAATTTTAAATTACTCCTATCGTCATGCTCCAAATCTTCTGGTTGTAATAACAATTTAACATCGGAACCTTTAGGATAATGTTTTATAAAGTTGCCCTTTATTGTTCCAAGATCTTCATTTTCTAAACTATTTTCCCCTGTCACTTTAGCTGGAATAAGAATTCCTCTATTCAAAAAATTTACTACATCAACAGAATTAGGGAAATGATAAACATTATAAGGATCATCAAATTGTTTAAGTTCTTGATCTAAAATTATTCCGCATTTTGATCCTAAATAAAAAGCCTCATAGGAATCATGAGTAACTATTATGGTGGTTATTTTACAATTATTTAATATTTGTTTTAATTGAACTTGTATTTCTTCTTTAAAGCTTTGATCAACATTAGATAATGGTTCATCTAATAATAAAAGATCAGGTTGCGTTATTAAAGATCTTGCTAGAGAAGCTCTTTGAGCTTCACCAGCACTAATCTGGTGAGGATATTTGTTAAGTATTTTAGAAATACCAAGTAACTCAACTATTTTCTTAAAGCTGATTTTTTTATTCTTCTTTTCTTTATTTCTTTCAGCGCCTAATAATATATTTTTTTCAACAGTATAGTGGGGAAATAAACTATTATCTTGGAAAGCAAGAGATATATTTCTATCTTCTGGTTCTATATTTATATTTTTCGAAGATA
>CACFAF010000025.1 GCA_902564245.1 uncultured Pelagibacteraceae bacterium
GGTTTACTGGATTACCTGAATCTAAAAGCAGAGGATATAAACCTGGTAGATTCTCTTTTAATGTAAAAGGTGGCAGATGCGAAGCTTGTGAGGGTGATGGTGTTATTACTTATGAAATGCATTTCCTTCCAGATGTATATATACAATGTGATGAATGTAAGGGAACTCGATACAATAGAGAAACTTTAGAAATTAAATTTAAAGATAAAAGTATAGCTGATGTACTAAACATGACGGTCGATGAAGGTTGTGAATATTTTGAAAATATATCTAATATAAAGACTAAATTATTAACACTTAAAAAAGTTGGTTTAGGTTATATTAAAATTGGTCAACAAGCTACTACATTGTCAGGTGGTGAGGCTCAAAGAATCAAACTAGCAAAAGAACTATCAAAAAGATCAACTGGCAGAACAATGTATATTTTAGATGAACCAACAACAGGATTGCACCAACATGATATTAAAAAACTTTTAGAAATATTACACACATTTGCTTCTCTTGGTAATACGGTTGTGGTAATTGAACATAATCTTGATGTAATAAAAACTGCAGATTATATAATTGATATGGGACCTGAAGGTGGAATAAAGGGTGGAAATATCATCGCAGAGGGGAAACCTGAAGAAATTTGTAATATAAAATCAAGTTATACTGGTGCTTTTTTAAAACCTTTACTTGATAATAAATTTAAAAAAACTGCTTAATATAAAGGTTATATGGTATATATTATTCTTTAATTATGGGAAATTTACTTTCATCACTGCCTAAGACGATACATGCATCCCTAGGTATAGCTGTAATTTTATTCCTTGGTCTTTTTTTCATGAATGGTGGTTTCGATTTTGATAGAACCTTTTGGAGTTGGCTATTTAGATTTATCCACGTTGTAGTAGCCATTATGTGGATTGGTTTGTTGTGGTATTTTAATTTTATACAGATTCCAAATATGCCAAAAATTCCAGATGAACAAAAACCAGCAATAGGAAAAGTTATTGCTCCAGCGGCATTGTTTTATTTTAGATGGGCAGCTTTTGCTACTGTATTATCAGGTTTAATTTTAGCAGGACTAAATGGTTATCTTCATGACGCTATGACACTAGGAATAGCTTCAGGAGGGGGAAAAAATGCTGCGATAGGAATAGGAATGTGGCTTGGCTTATATATGGCATTTAATGTTTGGTTTATTATTTGGCCCAATCAAAAAAAAGCTTTAGGGATAGTAGAATGCGAACCTGAAGTTAAAGCTAAATCTGCAAGAACTGCAATGCTTTTTTCAAGAACAAATACTTTATTGTCTTTACCAATGCTACTATCGATGGTAGCAGCTCAAAATCTTTACTAATTTTTTTCCTCTTTAATAATTGTCTTTTGTGAAACTCTTAAAAAAACTAAAATTGGATTAGCTATGTATATAGAAGAATAAGTACCAAAGATTACTCCAAGAATCATAGCTAAAGAAAATCCTTTAAGAATTTCACCTCCAAAAAAGAAAATTGAAAATAATGCTAATAATGTTGTTAATGATGTAATTATAGTTCTTGATAACGTTTCGTTGATTGAAAGATTAGTTAAATCAAAAATTTTAATATCAGAGTATTTTTTTAAATTTTCTCTAACCCTATCAAAAATGACTACTGTATCATTCATTGAATAACCAACAATAGTTAAAACTGCTGCAACAATTGATAAGTTTATTTCTAGATTAAACAATGAAAAAAAGCCTAATGTAATTATAACATCATGAAATAATGCTATTATAGCGGCTAAACTAAATTGCCATTCAAATCTTATCCAGATATAAAAAAGCATAGCTGCTAGAGATAAAAAAATAGCTATAATTCCTGATTTTAATAATTCTGAACTTACTTTAGGTCCTACATTTTCGACTCTTCGAAATTCAAAATCAGGACCAACATAATTTTGTAATTCATTTTTAATTTCACTAATAAAATTTGCATTATTATCTTTTTTTTCAAATTTTATTAAATAATCATTCTTTTTTCCAAATTCTTTAACTGAAACATCGCCTAAATCCATCTTCATAAATGAAGATCTTAATTCTGATAAATTTATACTGTTATTTTTTGATCTTAATTCAATTAAAGTTCCCCCTTTAAAATCAACTCCAAAATTAAGTCCTTTTAAAGAAAGCATTAATATTGAACAAATAATTAATATTAGTGATAAAATATTGAAATGTTTGTAAAAACTATTAAATGAAATTTCTTTTCTCTCAATCATATTAAATTTTCTTTATGTTTATTTTTTTTGACGTGTAAAGAAGTCAATAATCTTGCTATAAAATAGACTGAAAATAATGTTGTAAAAATTCCAACGCCTAATGTTACAGAGAACCCTTTAATTGGACCTGAGCCCATAACAAAAAGAATAATTGCAGCTATTAAAGTTGTAATATTAGCATCAATAACAGCTGTTCTTGATTTGATATAACCACTATCAAAGGCTAAAATTTGATTTTTCTCATTTCTAATTTCCTCTTTAATTCTTTCAAAAATCAAAACATTAGCATCAACAGCCATACCAACAGTTAAAATGATACCTGCTATTCCTGGAAGAGTTAAAGTTGCTTCAAATAAAGTTAAGATACCAACTAATAGAAATAAGTTTAAAATTAAGGTTATGTTTGCAATAAATCCAAAATATTTATACTTTATAATCATAAAGACAATTACTAAAGCAAAGCCTATAATTAATGCAAAAATTCCAGAATTAATTGAATCTTGACCTAAATCTGGTCCTACTGTTCTTTCTTCAATTATATTTAACGGTGCTGGCAATGCACCTGATCTTAATAATAAAGCTAAATCAGTAGCCGATTGAAATGTAAAGCCTCCACTAATTTGACCATTTCCTCCTAAAATAGCATCTCTAACTACTGGTGCACTTATTATTTTACCATCCAATACTATAGCCAATCTTTTACCAATTCCTTCTGAGGTGGCTTTACCAAATCTTTTTGCTCCTACTCTATCGAGTGTAAAACTTACTATTGTTTCATTTGTTTGAGTGTCCATTCGTGGTTGTGCATCTAAAAGATTATCACCACTAAGTATAATTCTTTTGCTTACAATTACTTCCTCAGACCCATCTTCAAAAGATAATTTATCTGTTCCAAACGTTTCTTCACTATTGCTAGTAATAAATCTAAAAGATAAATTGGCAGTCTTACCTAAAAGATTTTTAATCCTCATAGGATCATCTAACCCTGGTAATTCAACTAAAATTCTATCATTACCTCTTTTTAAGATGTTAGGTTCATTAGTACCAACCTCATCAATTCGTCTTCTAACAATTTCTAAAGCTTGATTCTGTGAAGAATTTTTTATTTCAATCAATCCATATTTAGAAAAAGTAAGCTTAAATTTATTCTCTATAAAGTTTAAATCAAATTGATGAGATTTATATTGAGGATAATAGGGATTTATTTCACTTTCTTTACTTTCAAATAAATTTTTTATTTTTTCTTCGTCATTAGATTTAACTTCAAATTCAATTGTATCATTATTTTCAACGGATAAATTTTTAAAGCTAATTTTTTCTTCCTTTAAATATTTTCTAAGAGTTAAAATTGTATTTTGTAAATTTTTTAATATAACTGGCTTATTATCAATTTCTAAAAGTAAATAAGACCCACCTTGTAAATCAAGACCCAAATTAATTTTTTTATCGAAGAAATTGTCATCAAATTTAGTAAAATTTGATAAAGTAAGTAATACAAAAATAAAAGTAAATATACTTATTAAAAGAATTCTAAATTTAGAAAAGTACAACACTGTTATAAAATGTTATTTTTTAATTTCAGGAGCGTTTAATAAACTTTGGATTCCAGTAGATTTTATGATTTCAACTTTTGTATTATCAGAAATTACAATTTCAGCTCTATCGTTTTCCATTACTCTTTCAACTGTTCCAACTATACCTCCAGATGTAACAACTTTGTCACCTCTTTTTAAATTTTCCACCATTAATTTATGCTCTTTAACCTTTTTTTGTTGAGGTCTAATCAAGAAAAAATAAAATATGATAAATATTAGTATTAAAGGTATAAACTGACCTATTCCTGAATTTGACATGTGGCTCCTTGTTTTTAAGTTTTTTTATACCATCTACTTTATTAAAACAACTCTAATTCTTATCGATTTTAGCAAGATTATTCATGTAAGGACGTAAAACTTCTGGAACTATAATAGATCCATCACTTTGTTGATAGTTTTCTAATATTGCAATTAAAGTTCGTCCTACAGCAAGACCGCTACCATTTAGAGTTCCTATAAATAAAGTTTCTTTATCTTGATTTTTGTATCTTGCTCTCATTCTTCTGGCTTGAAAATTTCCACATGATGAGCAACTTGAAATTTCTCTATATTTATTTTCTGAAGGTAGCCAAGTTTCAATATCATAAGTTTTTTGAGCACTAAAACCCATATCTCCAGTACTTAGAATAACCACTCTGTAAGGTAATTTTAATTTATCAAGTATTTTAGTAGCACAATTAGTCATTCGTTCTAACTCTTCTTCACAATTGTTAATTTCTACTAAACTAACCATTTCAACTTTATAAAATTGATGTTGTCTAATCATACCTTTTGTATCTTTCCCATAACTACCAGCTTCTTTTCTAAAACAAGGTGTAGAAGCAACAAGTCGTATTGGTAAATCTTTTTCATTAAAAATTTTATCTTTTGCCATATTTGTTAAAATTACTTCAGCTGTAGGTATTAGATATTTATGATCATTTTCATCATCGAGTTTTAATTCAAATTGATCATTTTTAAATTTAGGTAATTGTCCAGTTCCAAACATAGAATCGTCTGATGCTATTAAAGGTGGTGAAATTTCTTTGTAACCATTCTCATTAATATGAAGATCTAGCATAAAATTTGATAATGCTCTTTCAAGTAATGCTAGTTTATCTTTTACAAAAACAAATCTTGATCCAGTAGTTTTAGTTGCAAGCTCAAAATCAAGCATACATAAATTTTCACCTAGTTCAAAATGTGATTTTGCTTTAAAATTAAATTGTGGAATATTTCCTGTTTTTTTAATTTCTTTATTATAAGATTCATCTTTACCAATTGGAACATCTGGAAGAGGTAAATTTGGTATTTCTGATAAAATTTTTTCTAATTTATTCTTAACAATAGATTGTTGTTTACTTAATTGATCAATCTCAAGTGATATTTTTTTTGATTTTTCAAATAAACTTTTATCTTTAGATTTAGATATCTGTTTTTTTTCATTCTCTAAAACTTCTTTTTTTTGAATTAATTTTCTATTTTCACTATCAAGGTCTAAAATTGAATTTGTATTGATGTTTAAAAATCTTGTTTTTAAAGACTCTTGAAATTTTGTAGGATTATTTCTTATGTCTTTTATATTATGCATTATTATTTGCTTTTTTTTCAATTATATTTACAGAAAAAATCGACAATTCATATAAAATTAATAATGGGATTGCTAAGCCTATTTGTGTTATTGGGTCTGGTGGAGTTAAGATTGCTGCTGCAGCAAAAATTATAACTACAACATATTTTCTTCTTTCTTTTAAAAATTTAGAATCAACAACACCAATTCTTGCTAAAAGACTTAATATAATTGGTAATTGAAAACTCAATCCAAATGCAAAAATCAATTTCATTATTAAGGATAAATATTCATTGACTTTAGCTTCTAATTGTATCGGCAGATTTGTATTTAAACCCGAACTTTCGAATGATAAAAAAAATTTAATAGCAAGTGGCATAATCAAATAATAAACAAGCATACCACCCAAAAAAAATAATATTGGTGTAAGAACTAAATAAGGGATAATTGCTTTTTTCTCATGCTTATACAAACCTGGAGCTATAAATTTCCAAATCTGAGTAAGAATAAAAGGACAAGTAATAAAAAAAGCTGTAAAAAAAGATACTTTTAAATATGTTAAAAAAGTTTCTTGAAGAGCTGTAAAAATTAATCTTCTGTTTGAATTTTCGTGTTGGACAGCATTAGCATATGGTTCAACCAAGAAACCATATAAATATTCTGCAAATAAATAACAAATAATAAAAAAAATAAATAAAAAAATGAATGAATGAATTAATCTTTTCCTTAATTCTGTTAAATGACTAATAAAGCCAAATTCATTTTCATTCTTTGTCATTTCTATCTTTTTTTTTATTATTTACTTCATCTTTAACTTCTATTTCCTGTGACTGAAAATCTGAAACTTCTTTTTGAAAATCACCTATGTATCTTTTAGCTGTACCGAACCATGATCCAACTTTTTTAAGCATTAATGGAAAATCTTTTGGTCCTAATACAATTATTGATATTGCTACAATCAATAATATCTCAAACCAGCCAATTGTAGGCATTTAAACTATTCTTTATTTTCTGAGTCTTGATTATTTTGAGAAATATTCTTTGGCTCATTTTCATCGGTACTATCTGTTGCCATGCCTTTTTTAAAACTTTTAATACCTTTAGCGACATCACCCATTAAGCTTGAAATTTTTCCTCTTCCAAAAAGTAATACAACAAGAATTACTACTATTGCTATTTGCCAAAATCCTATGCTCATAACTAACTTATATACTTTTTAAATAATTTTTAAAGACACTTTTTAGTCTTCGTCTTCTTTTTTTAAGGTACTGTTTATCATTTCGTCAATATTTGAATAAATATTTTCTTTTGTCTCGTTTTGTTTCTCTTTATAAAATTTACCAGTACCAAAAATTGAAGAGTCTATACTAGAAGTATCAATCAGACCTGCGGAACCGAGTTCATCAACAGTAGGTAAATCAGATAATCTTTTGAGACTAAAATGACTTAAAAAATCATCAGTAGTTGCATATTGAATTGGTTTGCCTGGAATATTTTTCCTTCCAGAAGGTTTAACCCAATTAAGTTCCATCAAAATTTCGATCGTGTTAGTGCCAAAAGCAACACCCCTTATTTCTTCAATTTCTGCACGTGTAACAGGCTGATGATAAACAATGATTGATAAAGTTTCAATTGCTGCTTTGGATAATTTTTTTTCTACAGTTTTTTCTTGAGACATTAAATTAGATAAATTTTCAGATGTTCTAAAAGACCATTTTTTTT
>CACFAF010000026.1 GCA_902564245.1 uncultured Pelagibacteraceae bacterium
AAACTATAAATTAAATCCAGAACTAGTTTTTCAGTTTCTTGATCTAAAGCAGCAGTAGATTCGTCAAATATTAAAAAATCACATTCACTATAAAAAGCTCTCGCAATAGCTATTCTCTGTATTTGACCTCCTGAAAAGTTTATTCCTAATTCATTAATTTGAGTACTTAATTTATTAGGTAATGAATTAATAAATTTAGATAATTGTGACATTTCAATAGCTTTGTAAATTTTTTCCTCATTAATTTCTTTTTCAGGAACTCCAAATGCAATATTATTTTTTATAGTATCATTATTTAATAAAATATCTTGGGTTACATAAGAAATTTTATAAGTATCTTCATCAAATATTTGATTATCATTTTTGTTATAAACAATTTGTCCAGAGTTTGGTTTAATTAATCCTGAAACGAGATTTAAAAAAGTAGATTTTCCAGATCCAGAATCACCAACAATTCCTATAACTTCGTTTTTTTTAATTTTTATAGAAATATCTTCAAAAATTTTTTTACCGTTTTTGTAATTAAAATAAACATTTTTTAATTCAACTGTATTTAAAGGAATATTTTGTTTTTGTTTAATATTCTTAATTTTATTATCTTTTTTTATTTCATTACAAAGCACCTCTAAACCTGGAGCGTAAGATGATACAGTATTTGCAAATAATATAGATCTGTTTGATAGAGGAATAATTCTAAAAGCTACAAATGCCATTAAAGTAAGAACACCTATTATACTTTCGTTAGTTTCCTTAAAATAAAGCATAATGAATATTGTTGTTAGAATTATTAAAACCATTAAGAACTCTATATAAATTTTAGGCAATGATGATACAAAAGTAATCTTTGCAACTTTATTACTATTTTCTTTAATTTTACTACTAAATTTATTCAGAAAAAAATTTGTTTTTCCTAGAAGTTTAATTTGTATAATTCCAGCAAGACCCTCTTGAATATCTTTAATTAAACTAGATGAAAGTTCTAGTAATATTTTTCCCCATCTAAAAATTCTTTTTTTAGTAAATTTGATAAAAATTAGAGATGCTAAAAAAATAATTAATGAAATAAAAATTGTAATTTTAGTTTCATAAAGTAACAGTATTGCAAAAATACCTAAGAAAAAGAATAAATCATTAAAGACCATCATAAGTCTCTCAAGAAAATTTACAAAATTAACACTCAGTGATGTACAATTTCTTATTATTTTTGATGAATCTTTTTCATCAGTAAAATATTCATAAGGTTTTAACATATATAATCTAAAGAAAAAATTTGAAATTTTGAATCTCATATTTTCATAAAATTTAGTTTGAACAAAACTTATTATAATTAATACAATTGTTTTAATTAAAAATAATCCCAATATTAAAACAAGTAATAAAAGTTTAATATCATGGTCAAATTTTAAGATGCCTGTTGGTAAAAAATCAAAAATAAAATCATTCTTTGCCATATTGATTTCACCTCTAAAAATAATTGTTATTAGGGGAAGTAATATACCGATTGCAAGCATTTCTAAAAAAGTTGCAATTATAAGTAATAAAAATATTACATATAAAAATTTTGATTTAAAAAAGTTATTTATGTAAAAAAAATCTTTAAAAGCTTTGATCATCATAAATGTTATTTGTACTTCAAATTATTATTCTTTTTAAATAGAAATTCAGCAAAATCGAAATCTACTTGATTATCAATATCTACAGAATCATTATTATTAATTATTAATGGACGAATAATATTACCCCATATATTTTTATATTTATTCAAATTAGAATATCTAAAAGTAAAAACATTTGATCTAAAATATGCTTTAGAAAAACTTTGTCTAAGAGAAGGACCAGCTTTATTTATCGAATTACCAATATAGGAAACAATTTTAAGATTCTTTTTTTTTCCAACTATTCTCAGGGCCTTTTCTGGATGTTGTTTACACTCAGATATAACAAATACAGAATCAGCTTTTTTGTCATTAATAAGAATTTTAATTGAACCCTCAATTTCTTTTTTATTTTGTAAAGGAGAAGTTGTCATTAATCTTACGATTATATCAGGAACATAATTTTCATTTTTTTTTAACCATTTAAGAGCATGAATAATGAACTCACTTTCGATTGACTTATCTGAAGATATTTTTTTAGGTCTTAAAAAAGGTGTTTCAGCACCATATTTGTTGCAAATTTTTGCATATTTAGTTGAGTCAGTAGACACAATAATTCGATTAATTAATTTTGATTTTTTTGCAGTATTTATAATTCTATATATTAATGGCTTATTAAGAAATCTTTTAATATTTTTATTCTTAATACCCTTTGAATTTGATCTTGCACCTATTAAAGCTAAAATTTTCATTATTTAAATTTAATATCTTTTTTAAACGTTGTAGGAAGTCCACTTTTATCCAAAATGCCATATAGTTTTTCAACTCTTACCCTGTCATTAAAATGAGGAGTTGAAGCTTCAATAATTGTACAGTTAGTGATTGCTTCTTCTTGATGAACTAGACCTGGAGGAAAATGGAAGGTGTTTCCTGCCTTTAATAGCTTTTTCTTTAAATTTTTTTGGCCATTATCGTACCTTAATAGCATTTTTCCTTTAATTATATAGCCACATTCATTTTTTTTTCTGTGATATTGAAGACCACCTTTTTTTCCTTTCTTAATAGTTATTTTTTTAAGAGTTAATACTTTTGGAATATGAACCAATAACTCTTCAGTTCCCCAATTTCTTGGCCCTATTTTTTTACTTGAAGGAAATATTTTTTTATTATCTTTTTTTTTTTTCATCTAAATAACTAAGTTTAACAATTTCTTCTTTTTTAATTGATTTTTTCAAAACTTTTCCTAATATTTTTTCAATCTTATAAGGGGGCAAACCACCTCCAGGAGATTTAAATTCGATATCATTTTTTTTTAAAATTGAACCTTTTTTTAAGTTACTTTTAGCAACAATTGATTTTGTCATTTTAAAAAGAGGTTTGATTTCACAAGCTAATTGTTTTTTTTCAAAACTTCCAAGCATTTTAGGAATTCTTGCCAAATTTCTAGCTAGCTTTGAGAGACCTTGGGGCTCTAAAGAAAAAGCATGATCAGTTCCTTTCAGAGATCTATTAATTGTAAAATGTTTTTCAAAAACTCTAGCTCCTAACATATAAGCTGTTTGAGCTGCATCAATTCCATTTTCATGATCTGAAAGTCCAATAATGTTTTCTGGAAATTCATTTAAATAAGTTTTGATAACATTTAAATTCATGTTTTCAATACTTACAGGATATGAGGCAGTACAATGTAAAATCATTAAATCATCATTAAATTTACATATATTATCTCTTGCTCTCTTAACATCATCTAGCGTTCCTCCTCCAGTACTTAAAAAAATTGGTTTTTTTAATTTGGCTATTTCTTCTTGCAAGGGAGTGTTTATTAGATCAGCCGAAGCAATTTTGTATGCTGGCATTTCTAACTTAGCTAAAAATTCAACACTTTTAAAATCAAAAGGAGTTGCAAAAAAATCTATTTTTATTTCTTTTGCATAAGAAATTAATTCTTCATATTCTCTTTTACCAAATTCTAATGCCTCTCTATGAAGACCATAAGTTTTTGCATAGCTATTTTCATGATCATAAGGTGAATTATAAAATTTTTTTGTATATAAAGATTTATTATCTCTTTTTTGTAATTTAACTGCATTAGCACCAGATATTTTTGCTTGTTTAAAAAGTTCAAAAGCCGCCTCCAGCTTACCTTGATGGTTATGTCCTATTTCTGCTATCAAATAATGTTTATCTTTGTTTATTATCATATTACACAAATCTTTCTAAAAAATTCTCTGTATTAATAAATTTCCAATTTACATCTCTATTAAGATTATTTTTATCAATATATTTATAAATTTTTTCTCTATTTTTCTTTTTTTTTATAATCAAATTTTTTTTTGTTAGTAAATAATCTGTTTTTTTCATATTATTTGGAAATCCCGAAAAGCCTTCTTTTGGTAAAATTAATTTTTCATTAAAATATTTTGTGAATAATTTTTTTAACAGGGGTTTTTGAATCATTTTTTTATCAGGATTATCAAAATTAATTTTGTACTTTAGTGGTAAATTAATCAAAATTTTTAATATCGGCTTTTGAATGTATACATTTCTAGGCTCTATAGAATAATTACAGGCAATTAGATCATTTGATCTATTTGCAACATTTCTTGACTGGATAAAATAATCAGTAAATAAGGATGATTGAATATTTCTTTCCTTTAAATTTAAAAAAGAATATTTGGAAAATACTGATTTCCAGTACTTTTCAAGCTTTTTTTTATATTCTCCAACTTTATGATTATCAAAATTTATTCCCAGGTTTTTAATACTGGAGTAAGGCGATTGATTATATTTATAATTAAATATATTTTTGTATAAATCATGGTATAGTTGTTGACCACCAAGTAATTCATCACAACCATCAGCTGAGAAAAAAACTTTACATTTATTTTTTTTAAAAACTTCAGAAGTTTGTACTCTTCCAACTAAATCATGAGTTTGTAGTGGGCTTGATACAATATCGTAACAATTTTTAATCTTTTTAGAATAAATATTTTTATTAGACTTAAGAATATTTATCTTTGGAAATAAATAATTGTTAAATTGTGGGATATGTTTAATTATTTTATCCTTTCCATGATGATTTACTACTAGATTCATTTTAGCTTTTTTAATTTTAGAAATCATGGCTGCTTGTAGTGTTGAATCAATTCCTCCAGATGCTATACACCCGAAATTTTTATTAGGTATCATAATTTTTAGCTGTTTAATTAAAGCTTTCTCAAAATAATTTATCATTTCATTTTCACTTAGTTTGTTAAAAAAATTATATTTTTTTTTTGAAATCCAATTAATAGGATTGTCATATTCCTTTATTTCAATTTTTTTATTTATTAAAGAGTAGTTGCCAATAATTCCATTTGGAAAAAGTTTTATTCCATTAAAACACGTTTCTTCTAATGGCATGTAATGTCGAGAGTAAAAATAATTTTTTAATGTTTTGAAGTTTAATTTATAAACTTTTAAATATTTCAATATACTACTAATAGTTGAAGAAATTATGAAAAAATTTTTATTTTCATAGTAATATAAATTTTTCTCTCCCTGAGGATCATTTGCAATTAAAATATTTTTTTTTTTGATATCATATATTACATAAGCATACATTCCATTTAGTTTATTAATTACATTTTTAGTACTATAATTTTCATGCAAATTAATTAAAAGCTCAGTATCACTTAATTTATTAGCTCGTGTCTTGAAACTATTAAATTTTTTATTTAAGTCTAAGTAATTATAAATTTCACCATTGAAAGAGATTGCTAAATTTTTATTTTTTGATCTAATTAATTTTTTATTATTATTTAATTTTCCTGTAATCGATAGCACTGTATTAGAGATGAATAATTTATCATTTAAAAAGAATTCACTTTTGAAAGAATCAGGACCTCTATTAAATAAATCTTTTGCAGCTAACAAACATCTATTTTTTTCTAATTTTATATTATTTTTTGAGTTAACTAAAAAAATACCGCACATTATTTATTCTTTTTAATTTCTTTTTTTAATTCTTCGTATTCTGCCATCTTTCTTTTCATAAAATTAATTGTAATTTTTGTTTTTTCAGAAATTCCTTTTGGAGTTAAAATATATGCATATCTAAATTTATTTTTACTTTTACTGAAATTTGTTATCTTAACTAATCCTTTATTTTTTAATGCTCTTAAACAGTAATTAATTTTACCCAAACTAAGATTAAGTTCATTAGCCAATTCTCTTTGTGAGAGGTTGGGGTTTGAATTTATCTTTCTTAAAAGATTAAATTGATCTTGATCGTCTTTCATATATGTTCAATATATGAACATACTGTTCAAATAATGAACAGTAAAGAACAAAATTAAAGTATTATTTGTTAAATTCTCTAAAAATAGCTATATATTCATAAAATATCACAAAATAATGTATTTTAAAAAACTTAAACAATCGGATATTGGAACCTTAAATAGATTACCCAAGTTTACAAAATTAAAAAGAAAAGGAGAGGGGGGATTTAGAATTAAACAAAAAAAAGTAAAAAAAAATCCATTAGTCTCGATAATTACCGTTACACTCAATAGTGAAAGGTATCTTGAGGATACATTAGAGAGCATTCAAAAGCAAACAATGAAAAATTATGAGCATATAATAATTGATGGAGGATCTAAAGATAGTACGTTAGATATTATCAAGAAACATTCAAAGAAAATTTCTTACTGGGTTAGTGAGTCTGACAAAGGTATATACGATGCCTTTAACAAAGGTTTACTTCTTGCTAAAGGTAAATATATAGGCTTTGTTAATTCAGACGATTTATTAACAAAAAAATCATTACATATTTTGTCAAAATATATAAAAAAAAATCCAAAACTAGATTTTTTTTTCGGGTCAGTAAAAAAGCACTGGGGCGTATTACATGGATTTAAACCGTGGAAAATTTTTTTTTCTTTAAGTTTTTATACAAGCCATTCAACAGGATTTTATATTAAAAAAGACTCAGCCCAAAAATTAGGATTCTATAATCTAAATTATAGGTATTTATCTGATTTTGATTATTTATATAGAATGATTGTAGGTATGAAAATGAAAGGTATGGCAACAAAAAAAAAAGAACTTTTTGGTTATTTTAGAAGAGGAGGATTTTCAAGTAATGTTAAATTTAAAGATCATTTATTTGAAGATTATAATATAAGAATAAATAATAA
>CACFAF010000027.1 GCA_902564245.1 uncultured Pelagibacteraceae bacterium
AAGTCTACAAAAAAAAATTAAAGTTATTGAACTCAAGAAAAATATAAATGAATAAGCCCTAGCTTCTTGAGAATATTTAATTAAAAAAACATTAAAACTAATAAAAAATATTACTACTAGATATGAGTTATCACTTTTCAAAATTCTTGATAAATAACCGACTGACAAAATGCTTAAAATTCCAAAAAAAGTAGAAACATATCTACCAATATAAATTTCGTACCCAAAAACTTTATGTAAAATTTTTAATATTAAATTGAATAAAAATGGAAAACCTTCTGAAATATTATTTCTTTGATAGCTTTCAAATAGGGAGATTTTTGGGTCTGAAACCCAGAAGCTAACCATCTCGTCAATCCAGAAATCATCATAATTAATATTATAAATTCTTAATAGGCTTCCAGTACTCAATAATATTAATATAAGGGAAAGAATTAAGAAATTTTTGTTTTCTGATTTACTCATTTTCATTTAATAAGATAAACTAAGATATTTTATATATACTTTTAAAAATGAATAAAGAATAAATGTTTATATAGTAAAATTGTATAGCAAGTAGTAAATACCCCTAATAAATATGTTTTTATCTATTAAAAATATTCCTAATGTTTCCTGGAGTTCAAAAAAACCTCTTAATTTTAAACCTAAAATTTCTACTTTTATTTATTTATGCATAGGCCTAAGTTTATTTGGACTCGGTGAAGGATTATTAATAGTTTCTTTTACAGGTGCATCTCCATGGTCTGTTTTAGCGCAAGGTATTTCTACTAAGGTCGACTTTACAATTGGAACTATAACTTTATTTATAAGTCTTGCAGTTTTATTTTTTTGGATATTTCTTGATCAAAAACCTGGAATTGGAACAATACTTAATGCTTTGATAATTGCTTTAATGATAGATATTTGTATCAAATGGGTACCAACTCCAGAAAATTTTATACATAAACTTTTACTTGCTTCATTTGCAGTTCTTATTGTGGGAATTGGAAGTGGCATTTATCTGGTTGCTAATTTGGGACCTGGGCCAAGGGATGGATTAATGACTGGTATACAAAAAAAAACAAATTTACCAATAGCTTTAGTTAGAGCATTTTTAGAAATTTCAGTAGTTAGCATAGGATGGTATTTAGGAGGAATTGTAGGAATAGGAACTTTATTATTTGCTTTTGGCGTAGGACCCGCAGTTGCATTAGGATTATATTTTGTGGGTAAGATTTTTAGTTAAGCGGCTGACGCAGAAGATTTTTCACTTTTCTTTCTTTCATGAGGATCAAGTATTGCTTTTCTTAATCTACAAGATTTAGGTGTGATTTCTAAGGCTTCATCAGTATTGAGAATACTTAATTGTTCTGCAATTGACATTTTACGAACTGGTGTAAGTACTACATTTTCGTCAGTGCCTTGAGTTCTCATATTTGTAAGTTTTTTACCTTTCATAACATTGATTATCATGTCACCAGGTTTTGGGGATAGTCCAACAATCATTCCAGTGTAAACTGGATCATTATGTGTAATAAACATTTCACCTCTTGCTTGTAAATTGAATATGGCAAATGCAACAGCTTTACCTTTTTCCATAGAAATTAAAGCTCCATTTCTTCTTCCTTCCATTTCACCTTCAAATTTTCCATAAGAGTTAAAAATTCTGTTAATCACTCCATTACCTTTGGTTAAAGTCAAAAACTTACTTGTATATCCCATCAAGCCTCTAGTTGGTGCATGAAAAATTAATCTTTTTTTATTTTTTCCTGTGTCTTTCAGATTAATTAATTTTCCTTTTCGTTTATTCATAGAATCAATCACTTTTGATGAATATTCCTCATCAAGATCCATAGTAATTTCTTCAATTGGTTCTAATCTATTTCCATTTTTATCATCTTTAAATAAAACTTTTGGAGGACTTACAGTCATTTCAAAACCTTCGCGCCTCATTTGAGTTAATAATATCTCAAGCATTAATTCACCTCTGCCACTAATCTCAAAAGCATCATTATTATTATTTTCTGAAAAAGAAATTCCAACATTATTTTGGGCTTCTAAGATTAACCGATCTCTAATTTGTGTACTGGTTAGTTTATTTCCTTCAGTTCCAGCAAGGGGAGAGGTATTCACAGTTATTGTAATAGACATTGTTGGAGGATCTATAGGTATGGCAGGTATGGGATCATTTACTTCCAAGTCACAAATGGTATCAGCAACATTTGCCTTTTCTAATCCAGCAATTACAACTATATCTCCAGCCTCTCCTACCTCAATAGGAATTTTTTTTGTACCTTCATATCTAAAAATCTTAGTTAGTCTACCTTCATCAACTTTTTCACCTAAAAGATTAATTGCCTTAATATATTGATTAGCTTTAGCTGTTCCTTGAGATATTCTTCCAACTAGACTTCTTCCTAAAAAATTATCTGCATATAAAAGTGTAGACAACATTGCAAAAGGTTTTTTATTATCAAGATCAGCAGGTTTTACATGGTTAATAATTAAATCAAGTAGTGAATGTAAATTTTTTTTTGGGCCATCAATTTCTTTATCTGCCCATCCAGATCTCCCACTTGCATATAGAACTGGAAAATCTAATTGTTCCTCATTTGCATCTAAACTAACAAATAGGTCAAATGTTTCATCTAAAACTTCATTTGCTCTTTGATCTGGTTTATCTAATTTATTAATTATTACAATAGGTTTGAGTCCTTGTTTTAAAGCTTTAGCTAATACAAATTTTGTTTGGGGCATTACACCTTCAGCTGAATCTATAAGCAGTAATGCTCCATCAGCCATACTCAGTACGCGCTCAACTTCTGCTGCAAAATCTCTATGACCCGGAGTATCTATAATATTTATTCTGGAGTTATTCCAATTTATTGATGCAGGTTTTGCTAAAATTGTAATTCCTCTCTCTTTTTCTAATTCTCCAGAGTCCATTAATCTTTCATCAACTATTTCATTTTCTCTAAATGATCCACTTTGTTTCATTAGTGAATCAATTAAAGTAGTTTTTCCATGATCTACATGAGCAATAATTGTGATGTTTCTAATATTATTAGTCATAATTTGAGGCTCTTATACATTAATTGAATTATTTGAAAACTTAAAAAAAACTCAGTATTTACTTATAAATTTTACTTTTATTTTTTTTTCTTTTAATTTCCCTTTTCTCTTTAAGGGTCAATTTTGGCTTCTTCTTAACGCTCGAATCTTTAAATGATTTTCCGCTGTACCTTTTTGACATATTTATTATTATACTTTTATCGAATCATAAATGAATAAAATAGTTCAACAAATCCAATTAATAGTTTTAACGATTATACTGATTAGCACAATCGTTGCCATTGGCTTAGAAATCAAAAAAATGTTTATTACTCAGTCTGTTGGATTAGCAGATTTACTTTTATTATTTCTATATCTTGAGGTTTTGGCAATGGTTAGAGTATTTTGGGACAGTCAAGAGATTAGAATAACCCTACCATTGTTAATTGCAATTACTGCGTTATCTAGATTTATAATTTTACAAGGAAAAGAACAAGATCCATCCGGATTAGTTTATGAAGCATCAGCTATACTATTAATAGCTGCAGCAATAGTTGTGATTAGATTGAGACATAGCAGTAAATTAGGACTTAAAAAAAGAAAATAGTTTATATCAAAAAAAAAGGCCATCCTAGATGATGGCCTTTAAATTTTTTAAAGTATGAGAGTTTTACATTCCCATGCCACCCATACCACCCATACCACCCATTCCACCCATTCCTCCAGGAGGCATTCCAGCAGCTGCACTGTCTTTTTCTTCAGGTTTATCTGCAACCATTGCTTCAGTAGTTACAAGCAAACCAGAAATAGAAGCAGCATCTTGTAGAGCAGTTCGTACAACTTTGACAGGATCAATTATACCTTTTGCAAACATATCACAATATTCTTCGTTTTGAGCATCGTAACCTTGGTTTTTTTTACTTTGTTCTAAAAGTTTTCCAACTACTACAGAACCATCAACTCCAGCATTTAAAGTTATTTGTCTAATTGGAGTTTCCAAAGCTTTTGCAACTAATGCGACACCAGCTTTTTGATCATCACCCTTAGCTTTAACTTTATCTAAGTCTTGTGCAGCATATAATAGAGCACATCCACCTCCAGCTACTATTCCTTCTTCAACAGCAGCTCTAGTTGCATTTAGAGCATCTTCTACTCTGTCTTTTCTCTCTTTTACTTCTACTTCAGTTGCTCCTCCAACTTTTATAACAGCAACACCACCAGCTAGTTTAGCTAATCTTTCCTGTAATTTTTCTCTGTCATAATCAGAAGTTGTTTCTTCTACTTGTTTTTTTATTTGGGAGCATCTTGCATCTATATCAGCTTTTTTACCATTACCACTTATGATAGTACTGTTATCTTTATCTACTTTTACTCTTTTAGATGAACCAAGATCAGTAAGCTTTACATTTTCTAACTTAATTCCTAAGTCTTCAGAGATTACTTGGCCTCCTGTTAAAATTGCGATGTCCTCAAGCATTGCCTTTCTTCTATCACCAAATCCTGGAGCTTTTACAGCAACAACTTTTAAACCTCCTCTTAGTTTGTTTACAACTAATGTTGCAAGAGCTTCACCTTCAACATCTTCTGAAATTATCATTAGAGGCCTTCCAGCTTGAACCACTGACTCCAACAATGGAACCATTGGCTGTAAATTTGTTAATTTTTTTTCGTGCAATAGAATAAAAGGATTTTCTAATTCAGTAATCATTTTATCTCCGTTTGTAATGAAGTAAGGTGATAAATATCCTCTATCAAACTGCATACCTTCTACAACATCTAACTCTGTATCTATTCCTTTTGCTTCTTCGACTGTTATTACACCTTCATTGCCAACTTTTTGCATCGCCTTTGCAATCATATTTCCTATCTCTTTATCACCATTAGCAGAAATAGTTCCAACTTGTGCAATCTCATCACTATCTTTAACTTTCTTAGCTGAAGATATTAAATTAGTTTTAACATGCTCAACTGCTGCATCGATTCCTCTTTTAACATCCATAGGATTCATTCCAGCTGTCACATATTTAATTCCTTCTTTTACAATTGATTGTGCTAAAATAGTTGCAGTAGTAGTACCATCGCCAGCTTCTTCATTAGTTTTACTAGCTACTTCTTTCAACATTTGTGCACCCATATTTTCAAATTTATCTTCTAAGTCAATTTCCTTTGCAACAGAAACTCCGTCTTTTGTTATTCTTGGAGCACCATAAGATTTATCGATAACAACATTTCTTCCCTTTGGTCCAAGTGTAACCTTGACTGTATCTGCAAGTATATTAACACCTCTTAACATTGCACTTCTTGCTTCAGAGTCGAATTTTACGATTTTTGCCATTTTATTTTCTCCTTATTATTAAATTATTTTCCTGAAATACCCATAATGTCAGACTCTTTCATTATGCTGTATTCTTTTCCATCAATTTTGACTTCAGTCCCTGACCATTTACCAAATAGAACTTTATCTCCAACTTTTACATCCATTGGAATTAATTTCCCATCTTCAGTTTTTGATCCTTTTCCAACTGCTACTACTTTTCCTTCTTGAGGTTTTTCTTGAGCTGTATCAGGTATGATAATACCTCCAGCAGTTTTTTCACTACTGTCTAAAACTTCTATTAACACTCTATCATGTAACGGTTTAAACTTCATAAATTCTCCTTTAATATGCGACTCATATAGCCACCAACCTTTATTATTTCAAGACAAACTGATAAAAATAAGTAGTCTAAAAAACGAGAGAAATTCTACGGTTTTTGGGCTATACCTGATTTAATGACCAAAAATTTAGATAGTCAAGGACTTAGATCTATAGCCAAAGATTATGATTTATTTTTTATTGATATTTGGGGTGTAATTCATAATGGTATAAACCTCTATGGTCAAGCAATAGAAACACTTGAAGAAATCAAAAAAGCAAAAAAAGATTACGTACTTTTGACTAATGCTCCTAGGCCAAATAGTACTGTTAGAAATTTTTTAAATAAGATGGGAATGAATAAAGATATTCAAAAAAAAGTATATACTTCTGGTGAAGCAGCATTAAATTATTTAAAAAAAAATCACTTAAATGATATATTTTATCATATTGGACCACCTAGAGATTTTGATTTATTTATAGATTTAAAAAAACAAAAAACTGAAAATATTAAAGATTGTACTTTTTTTTTATGTACTGGTTTATTTGAAGATTATAATGATAATCTAAACTATTATAAAGATTTACTTAAAAATTTTATTTCAAAAAAAATGATATGTACCAATCCAGATTTAATAGTTGATAGAGGTAATATTAGAGAGTTATGTGCTGGATCAGTAGCAATGCTTTTTGAGAAAATTGGTGGAAATGTAATATATTTTGGAAAACCATTTCCAGAAGTTTATAAACAGTCTGTCGAAACAAGTAAAAAAAGAATATTGTGCATTGGTGACAATTTAAATACAGATATTAAAGGAGCCAATCTACAAAATTATCATTCTTTACTAATTACCAATGGTATACATAAACAAGAAATAGCTAATGATGGAATTAAAAAGGTTTCAAGAAAATATGAGGCATTAGTAAACTTTATGCAAAGTGAATTAAAGTGGTAAAAAAAAT
The DNA here is from genome assembly GCA_902564245.1 of uncultured Pelagibacteraceae bacterium. Taxonomy (GTDB): domain Bacteria; phylum Pseudomonadota; class Alphaproteobacteria; order Pelagibacterales; family Pelagibacteraceae; genus Pelagibacter. The sequence goes on from CACFAF010000027.1 coordinate 6,629, forward strand.
AGATTATTATAAAAATTTTGATATTCCATCAAAATATAGAAAATCGATAATTTTGATTGGTAATTTTGACGGCTTACATTTAGGTCAT
>CACFAF010000028.1 GCA_902564245.1 uncultured Pelagibacteraceae bacterium
GCAGCTGCAGTAGCTGATTTTAAAATCAAAAATATTAAAAAAGAGAAAATAAAAAAAAATAATTCTATGAATCTTAATTTAGAAAAAAATATTGATATTTTAAATTATGTATCTAATCATAATTTTATGAGACCAAAACTAGTTATTGGTTTTGCAGCTGAGACAAATAATATAAAAGAAAATTCAAAAAAGAAATTAGCAGAAAAAAACTGTGACTGGATAATTGCAAATGATGTATCTAACAAAAGAATAGGATTTGATTCAGATTTTAATGAAATATCAATTTTTTATAAAAATGAAAATATAACTGATGAAAAAATTTATATGAAAAAAAAATCTGAAATTTCAGATGAAGTAGTCGAACGTGTGTTAAACCAGTTAAATTAGGGTTTAATGGTAAAAGTATTAATTAAAAAACTACATCCTAATGTTGAAATACCTACTTATAAGACTAAAGGAGCATCAGGTATGGATCTAATGGCTTTCATTGAAAAGCCAATTAAACTTCCACCAAATAATTCATGCTTAGTACCAACAGGCATTTCTATAGCTTTTTCAAAAGACTTTGAGATTCAAATTAGACCTAGATCAGGATTATCTGCAAAAAATAATATAACTGTTTTAAATACACCAGGAACTATAGATAGTGATTATAGAGGTGAAATAAAAGTTATACTTTTTAATCATGGTAAAAATGATTTTATAATTAATAATAAAGATCGTGTTGCACAAATGATTTTAACGCCTACAATTAAAATTGATTTTGAGGAAGTAGATACCTTGCCTGATACTTTAAGAGGTGAAGGTGGATTTGGTTCAACTGGTAAATGAAAAAACAATTAAATAAAAATTTAATTGAAAGATTCTCAAGACAAATAGTCTTAAAAAAAATTGGAATTACAGGTCAAAAAAAAATTTTATCTTCAAAAGTTTTAATTGTTGGAGTAGGTGGATTAGGATGTCCAGTAGCTGAATTTCTTACTCGAGCAGGAGTTGGTATGATTGGAGTGATTGATAATGACAAGATTAATTTATCAAACTTACATAGACAAAATTTGTATGAAACTTCAGATATAGGAAAATCTAAAGTAGTAATTTTAAAAAAAAAATTAAATAATATTAATCAAAATACAAAAATTAAAACTTATAATTTTAGGTTAAATAATGAAAATTTTAAAAATATAATTGAAAAATATGATTATATAGTTGATGGATCTGATAACTTTAAAACAAAATTCCTTTTGAATGATTTTTGTTTAAAATATAAAAAAAATCTTATCACAGGTGCTATAAGTAAGTTTGATGGCCATATTTTTACTTTTAAATTTAGGGAGAAAAAAATTCCTTGTTTAAGATGTTTTTTTCAAGAAAAAATAATTTCTGATGAAATTTTGAACTGTGAATCTGAAGGAATTTTAGGAACTGTAGCTGGAATAGTTGGTATAATTCAAGCTAATGAAGTCTTGAAAATGATATTAAATATTGGAAAAAATCTAGATGGTTTCATTTTAATATTAGATTTACTCAATATAAACTTAAGAAAAGCTAAAATTAAAAAAAGAAAAAATTGTTTGTGTAATAAATGAAAAAAATACTTCTTATTATTTTATTTTCATTTTTTTTTTTAGATAACAATGTAATAGCAAAAGATAAGTTTTTATCACTTAAGAATTCTAAAGTTAATGTTAGATATGGACCTAGTTTAGATTCTCCAGTAAAATATATATACAAAAAAATAAATTTACCGGTTAAATTAATAGATAAAACAAAACTCTTCAGAAAAATTATTGACTTAAAAAATAATAGTGGTTGGATTCATTGGACACAATTAAAAGAGTCAAATTCTATAATTACTCTTGAAAATAAAATCCTATTTAAAAAACCTTCAAGCTTTTCAAAACCATTAGCTAAAATAGAAGAGGGTAGACTGTTAGTTTTAAAAAAATGCCAAAAAAACTGGTGTAAAATTAAAACAGAAGAATATTCTGGGTGGATAAAAACTAATAATATTTGGGGAAATACTAATTAAATGGGTTCTCTAAAACACATGCAACTAAATGGATTCTGGCCTGTTCACCTCCATTAAAAAAATTGTGATATTTTGTGTTGTTAGTAATAGTTACGTGACCATCAGCAGGTAAATGTTTAGCTACATTTTCAATAACCATTGAACATCCTAAATTTGTTATAATTGGTATATGCAACCTTGGTTCAGGATCTTTGTGCCAACTTAATGTTGATCTAGGTTCTTTTAATAATAATCTAACTCGACCTATTTTAAATCTTTTTTTTAATGTTTCATAAACTTCTTTAAAATAAGTATTTTCAAATTCTGGAACTAATTCGGTATATTTTGACTCATCAATATCAATATCTCTAGAAACTTCTTTTCCTGATTCATCAGCAATTGTCCAATATTTACCTCTAACGTTATGACCTTTTGTGGAATCTTTATCGTTTGGTATTTGATTTAATGGAATAGCACCAAAATGGGATATGCCTAAAGAGGAAAATTTTCTTCTATCTAAGATAATTTCTAAATCTTTTCTTAACTTAGATATATCAAACTTTAAGTTTGGTACTTTGTAAAAATCCTCAAAACTTACTTGGTCCATAATATTATTTAAACTACTGTTTTATAGATCAAAACGATCTGAATTCATTACTTTTGTCCATGCAGCGACAAAATCAACCAGGAACTTTTCTTTAGAATCTTCACATGCATATACCTCGGAAAATGCCCTTAATTGAGAATTTGACCCGAATATAAGATCTGCACGAGAACCACGCCATTTTACTTTTCCAGTTTTACGGTCCCTACCCTCAAAAAAATCCTCTTTTTTTGAAGTCTCTTTCCAAGTTACATTCATATCTAGTAAGTTAACAAAAAAATCGTTAGTTAGTCTGCCAGGTCTTTTTGTAAATAAACCATTAGAAGAATTGTCAAAATTAGTACCCATTACTCTCATTCCTCCAACTAATACAGTCATCTCTGGTGCTGTAAGTTTCATTAGGTTTGCCTTATCTACTAACATTTCTTCTGCAGATAATGAATATTCACCTTTAACATAATTTCTAAAACCATCAGCTTGAGGTTCAAGCAAACCAAAAGAATAAATATCAGTTTGTTCTTGAGATGCGTCACCTCTGCCTGGAATAAAAGGAACTTTAATTTTTTCACCTGCAGCTTTTGCTGCTTTTTCAATTCCGACATTTCCTCCTAAGACAATTAAATCAGCTAGAGAAACTGATTTCTTTTTAGAATTAAAAATTTTTTGAATTTTTTCAAAATTTTTAATTACTTTAGATAATTGTTTGGGATTGTTAACTTTCCAATCTTTTTGTGGGGCTAAACGTATTCTTGCACCATTTGCACCACCTCTTTTATCTGAACCACGAAAAGTTGAAGCAGAAGACCAGGCAGTAGTAACAAGTTCAGAGACTGTAAGTCCTGATTTAGAAATTTTTGACTTTAAAAATTCGATATCTTTTTTTTTAAGTTTATATTTATTTTTGGGAATTGGATCTTGCCAAATTAATTGATCTTTTGGTACTTCTTTTCCTAGATAGCAAGCACGAGGTCCCATATCTCTATGAGTTAATTTAAACCAAGCTTTTGCAAATGCGTCCGCAAACTCTTTAGGATTTCTATGAAAATTTCTAGAAATTGGTTCATATTTTGGGTCCAGTTTTAAAGATAAATCAGTAGTTTGCATCATAGGAAGGTTTTTTTTCAATTTTTCGTGAGCATCTGGTGTAAGAGAAATATCATGTCCATTCTTTTTAGGTTTCCATTGATGGGCGCCTGCTGGACTTTTTGTTAACTCCCAATCATAACCAAATAAGTTATCAAAATAACCCATATCCCATTTAATTGGATTAGAAGTCCAGGCTCCTTCAATACCACTACTAATAGTATCAACACCCATCCCGCTTTTATAATCACTGTTCCAACCTGTCGCTTGTTCCTGAATCTTAGAGCCTTCTGGTTCAGATCCTTTGTGTGACTCTGGAGCAGCCCCGTGTGATTTTCCAAATGTATGACCTCCAGCTACAAGTGCAACAGTCTCATAATCGTTCATAGCCATTCTTCCAAAAGTTTCTCTAATATCATGAGCAGCTAATAGTGGATCAGGATTAGCATCCGGACCTTGGGGATTAACATAAATTAACCCCATATGAGAAGCGCCTAATGGTTGTTCCAGGTCTCTCTTACCGCTGTAACGATTTACTCCTAACCATTCTTTTTCAGATCCCCAATAAATATCTTCTTCTGGCTCCCAAATATCTTCTCGTCCACCACCAAAACCATAAGTTTTGAATCCCATTGACTCCAATGCTACGTTACCAACTAATATAAAAAGATCTGCCCAAGAAATCTTTTTACCATATTTTCTTTTTATTGGCCAAAGTAACAATCTTGCTTTATCTAAATTAACATTATCTGGCCAACTATTTAGTGGAGCAAATCTTTGATTACCTGTACCAGCACCACCTCTTCCATCTGCTGTTCTATATGTTCCTGCAGCATGCCAGGATAATCTTATAAATAATGGTCCATAATGGCCATAATCTGCTGGCCACCAATCTTGCGAGTCTGTCATTAAGTTTTTTAAATCTTTTTTTAAGGCTTTATAATTTAACTTTTTAAATTCCTTTGCGTAATTAAATTTTTTTCCCATTGGGTCAACTAAAGATGAGTGTTGTGATAAGATTTTTAGATTTAAATTATTAGGCCACCAATCTCTGTTTGAAGTACCTCTACCTGTTGGATACTTTGGAGGTGTACCGGCTCCTGTAAATGGACATTTATTTAGTTCACTGCTCATGCTTTTATTAATTACTATTTAGATTCATTTTAATTATTTATAATGATTCTAAATTATATGTCAAGCAGTTTAGAACAATTATAAACTACTGAGAATCGTTCTCAACGTTTATAATTACATCAACATTTTTTATTGATTTGCCTTTTGGTGGCCTTGGAGTATTTTTTAACTCTATAGAATTTGAGTGAATATCAATTAGCTCATTATTTTTTATATCAAAAAAAATGATGGTGATAACTTGTGTTTGTATCAAAGTAACTTTTATCACTTGAAATTGAAATTTCTTTTAAATATCCTTTTTTCTTAAAAGCGTGCACTGTGTTATAAACTGTTGCTAGAGATATTTT
>CACFAF010000029.1 GCA_902564245.1 uncultured Pelagibacteraceae bacterium
AAAAGACGATATAACTAAAAACAGATAATAAATTAATAGATTTCCCTATATTTTCTTGGATAGAATTTAGTTTGTCAGGTTTGTGTAATCGAGTATGTGTTTTTTGTCCCAGAAGTAACCCAAAAGAATTTCCAAATTTAAATAAACATATGTCAATTGAAACTTACACAAGAGTAATGGAAGATTTAAAAAGCATTGATTACAAAGGTGGAATTATTTATTCAGGATTTAGTGAACCTATCCTTTATAAATATATATTTGATGTAATCAAAATTACTAAATCATTACTTCCAAATAATAGAATTGAATTAGTTACAAATGGCGATCATCTTAAAATTGAAAAATTAAATAAACTTTTTGAAATGGGGTTAACACAAATTAGTGTAAGTTTATATGATGGTCCTCATCAAATAGAAAATTTTAAAAAACTTCAATTAGAGTCAGGCTTATCAGATGAACAATTCGATTTAAGATTTAGATGGGCTAATGTTGAGTCAGAAAATGGTTTAAATTTTGGTATTAATATTACAAATAGAGCTGGTGCAATAGATATGCCTGAAATAAATGTCAACAGACTTAAAAACGGAATAAAAAAAAAGTGTTTTTACCCATTCTATCAAGTTATGATTGATTATGATGGTGCAGTACTTTTATGTAATCATGATTGGTATAAAAAACTAATTTTGGGAAATATTAATGAAAAATCAATATTAGATATCTGGAATAGTGAATTGTATAAAAAGACTAGAAAAAATTTATCAAAAGCTCTTAGAGTAGACTCACCGTGTAACGAATGTGATGCCAATGGTATGATGATGGGAGGAGAGTTTGTAAAAGAATGGGAAAATTATTATGAAAAAAAATGATTTCTTCAAAAATAAATATGTTTTAGTCACAGGCTCGAGTAGTGGAATTGGCTATCAAGTTGCAAAAGATTTTTTAAAATTAGGTTGTTATGTGGGTGTCCATTATAATAAAAATCAGAAAGGAGCTAAAGATCTTCTAAAAATTAGCAAAAATAATAAGTGTAAAATTTTTAAATCTGATTTTTCGTATTCGAATAATGTAATTAAATTATGGAAAAATTTTAGTAAATGGAGCAAAAATAGAATAGATTTTTTAATTAATAACGCTGGGTATGCTAAGCCAATGGATTTTAATAAATTATCAGAGAAAGAATGGGATAAAGCTTTAACAATAAATCTTAAATCAACTTTTTTATTAAGCAAACTTGCTATTAAAATAATGACAAAAAAGAAGAACGGTAGAATAATAAATATTAGTAGTGGTGGATGGCAATATGGTGGTGGCCAAAAAACAGTTCATTATAGTGTTTCTAAAGCAGCAATAGAAGCCTTGACTGTAGCTACTTCAAAAATTTGTGCAAAAAATAATGTTTTGGTAAACGCAATAAGACCAGGAGCTACAAAAACTGCTTTTCATAGAAAAATGGGCAGAAAAAACCTAGTTGCAAGAACTAATTTAGTTCCTTTAAAAAGAATGGCCCAACCTGAAGAAATATCTAATGCTGTAATATTTCTTTGTGATGAAAAAAGTTCTTTCATAACAAATTCAATATTAGATATAAGAGGTGGAGAATAAATTAATGGCTTTAGTAAAATAGTCATATCAATAAAAAAGAGAGTTATATACAGTACATTAGGTAGAGGTTATTGTAGATAAAATATGAAAAAACTTTTAGGAATAGTGGTTATTACTTTATTAATTTGTAATCAAAATTTAATAGGAATTAAAGTTGTAGCTGATGATAGTTTTGACTGTGATTCAGTGCAGAAATTTTCACAGATTTGGAATATTAACAACTGTGGCAGTGGTGGTGTTTCAAAAGATGAATACGAACTAAATTCTTTGAAATCACCGAAAGTTAAAACATGGAAAAATAGACAAATTCCTAGCGATTATAAACGACCAAATCTTGAGACATTGAGATACCATTTTCTTGCTTATAACAAAAGAGGGAGAAGTAATCAGTTTTATACCAAACCATCTTCTCAACCAACTGCTTTAAAATTTAATCTTCAAAAAGAACCAAAGATCATAAAAAAGATTGTTAAGAAGATGCAGTCTACAGGTCTAATTAGTTATTTAATGTATGAAGATGGAGAGATTGTTATTGATCAGCTATCTCCCCCTGAAAGATTTGGAGATTTAATAGATAATGACACGATGATATACAGCATGTCTTTAGGAAAAAGTTTAGGTGGTTACCTCATGGGTCATGCGATCTGTAAAGGTTACATTAATTCTTTATCATCAACTTTGGCTGATTGGCCAATCATGAAAGGAACATTACTTGAAACAGCAACAGTGCAAGATGTTATCAACGCCAGTACGGGTGATCAAAAATATATTATGGATCATATATTAAGTTCAGGAAGAGACATAGGTGATTTAACTATTGCTAGCATTGCAAAAAAAGAATTAGCAAATACCAAACCAGGAAAAAAACGTTTTAACTATTCGCAATTTTCTCCCAATGTAGCTTTGAATTATATTTCATTTAAAACTGGACATAAATTTTCTTCATTTATTAATAACGTCCTAAAAGATCATGTTGGTCTTGCTGGAAGGCTAGAGTTTAATGGTACTGGAATTGAGTCAAAGGGTGTTATTCAATCAAATTTTAAAGCAACACGTTACGATACATTAAGAATTGGCATAGCTATCTTGAATGATTGGAACAGTGGCACATGCATAGGAAATTATCTCAAAGATGTTTACGCAAATAGTATTTCAAAGGGCCAAGATATAGGGTTTGGTGATGGTTACTCAAAATCTTATGCAGGTTTTTTTCACACCAATTATCCTGGAATACGTGATGCGGTGATGGGTATGGACGGATATGGTGGAATTGGATTGCTTATTAACTTTGATGATAATCGAATTGTTTACACCCACGCAGTACATCGAAACTACAATTACAAATCTCTTGTTTTGAAAGCTATAGATAAAGGAACATTCTAAGTTATGAAAAAACTTTTAGCAATCTTGGTTCTGGGTTTGTTAATATGTGAAAACGTTTTTGCTGGCGTTGAAGAAGTTATAAAAGAAATCAAAAAAAATAAAGATATAGCTCAGGGTTTTAATAAAGTTTATGAATATGAAAAAAAAAATAAATGGAGAGTTACAAATAAAGAAATACTTAAAAGTGATAAATCACTTAGGGAGCATGTCGTTAAAATTGTTGATAAATCTGACAATCATCCAGTTAGGTTTGGAGAACAGTCTTTAAGATTTGAAGTTAGAAATGGAGATGGATGGGGTTGGGATTCAAGAAATGACAGAGAAAGAGTTGAACTACTAATTTGTTGTGTTAATAAAAAAACTACTTGGACTGCTTGGTCATTATATTTGCCTAATGATTATGAAAAAATATTTCCTGCTAAGACTATGTTAGCACAATTTCATAATGATGCTGATAATCCCCCAGCTTTTGCTTTTGAAAATCAATCTGATCGTAGAACAAATGAGGGAGGTGGATATTGGATTGAAGTGGATGAATATGTGGGTGGGAATAATGTACCAAAAAAACTATTAGATCATTCAGAAATGCTTGGCAGGTGGAACGATATTTTAGTTAATGCAAAATGGACACATAAGAAAGATGGTTTTTTTAAAATTTGGATTAACGGCAAACTTGCTTTTCATCACAAAGGCATGACTCAAGAAAAAGGAGAACTAATAGAATTTCATGTTGGTATTTACAGATCATTTATTTCTAGAACCTCAGAACCAGATAAAACCCAAATAGCTTATTATGATGAGATAAGATATGCAAAGTCTTGTAAAAAACTTAAAATTAAAGATTTAGGATATTCTTGTGAAGAAATTGAAAGTCAAAATTAAAAACTAAAATTTTTGAAAAATAATTAGTGTTGATTTTATTGAGTGATGGTGCCCCCGCACGGATTCGAACCGCGGACCTATTGATTACAAATCAATTGCTCTACCAACTGAGCTACAAGGGCAACTTTTACGTACTGATAGATTAAATATATATTAATTTCAACATTAAAAATTACGAGTCTAATAAGTAAATTATATTAAAATTGATTAATTAGATTAATTTGTACTCAAAACTTTAATAATATTTTTAAATGGTTCATCTGTTTTAAAAATTTGATTTTTGAATATATTTCTTTTTTTACTATATTTTTTGTCACTTTTTTTACTATTTTTTAAGTACAGTGCAATTGTTTTTAAAAGTTGAGGATAATTATTGATTATAGGACCAATTTTAATTTTATTATAATCAAATAGTAAACCAGTCTTTTTTTTATATTTTTTAATATCAGGAGTATAAAGAAATATTGGTTTATCTAAAAGTAAAAAATCCATTATTACACCTGAGTAATCTGAGATTAAGATATCACAATTACTTAGTATAGAATTTAAATCAATATCATAATCAATTGATAAAAAATTTTTGTACTTTGATATATTTTTCCATACTTTACTCATTTCAGGGCTATAATTATAAAGTCTGTGTTTATCTTGTTTATAAGAATTAGAATGTTTTTTTATTAATAATAAATAATTATTTTTTTTTAAAATATTATTTAACTTTTTTAATTGATCTAAGTTTTTAAGACCTGGAAAAAGTTCATTTTCATTATCATTTCTCCAAGTTGGAAAGTAACCAATTATTTTTTTTTTTGTTTTTTTTATCTTATTGTATAAATTTTGTTCTTTTTTTGTCCTAAAAATATTTAGCTCTTCATTATTAATAGAATTCAACAGCATGATATTTCTTGGTTGGTTAGATAGTAATAATTTATACATATTAATTGGATAATGATCTATCATTTGATACGAAAATTTATAATTAGGATAGCAAAAGTATTTTGGATAAAAAAAAGAAGTTAATTTATTTAAAATTTTATAAATTCTAAAATTATAAACATTTTTATATTTTTTTGCTGAAACTCTTTTAATTAAAATACCGTGCCAAAGATGTATATTTTTAGAAAATTTTGACAAAAAAG
>CACFAF010000030.1 GCA_902564245.1 uncultured Pelagibacteraceae bacterium
CATCGTCATTTATTTTTACAATTGAAGCGTAATTAATTTCGAAGTGTGATCTTTTATGGTTTAAATCTTTATCTTCAAATCTTAAAGTTGTTATAACTTCAATCATTTTATTTTTTAAAGCTTTAGAATTGATATCAATATTTAAATTATATTTTGACATATTCTCTTTAACAAATAAGTAACTTTGAATGTCAGGAGTTTCGCTCGACATATCTTTAATAAATTCTGCTAAAATTTTAAATTTTTCTGTCATTGTCTTCATCTATTTCTTCAAACTCACCATTTATAAAATCTTGTTTTTTTTTTCCTGTCTTTGGATATTTATTTTTTATACCTTTAAAAAAAATCTTTCTTGTGGGTGGAAAAATTATTAATAGTCCTAATATGTCGGTAGCAAAACCTGGTAAGATTAAAAGGAATGCTGCAAAAGCTAGTGCTGCTCCTGAAATTATCTCATAAATTGGCATTTCATTCTTTAACATTTGAGACATGCCAGATTTAAAAGTATTAAAACCTTCATATCGAGCATAAGCAACACCCAGAATTGCTGTGACAAATATTAGTGTAATAGTGTTAAATGCTCCAATTTGAGATCCAATTTTAATAAATAAGTAAATTTCAATAATTGGTATGCCTATAATTAACAATAATAATGTGTTCATTTGTCCTTAATGTAAATTGCTAGTTGAAATTAAGCAATATACTAAATATTATTTATGTATGAGTAATAGTTTTGAATATATAGATATAATACTTTTGGCAATGATTGCTGGGTTTATATTTCTTAGGTTAAGAGGAATTTTAGGAAAAAGAACTGGTTTTGAGGGTAAAATATCACCAGAATTTGGAAAAAATTTCGTAAAGAATGTAACAAAAAAAAAACCAATAAATCAAAACTTTGGTGAAGAGGCTCAAAAGGAATTTTTAAATGGAGCTAAAATAGCTTATGAAACTATAATTACAGATTTTAGTGATAGTGATAATAAAATAACTGACAGCAAACCTCTTTTAAGTAAAAAAATATATGATCAATTCAAAGACGCTCTTTCAGAAAGAGATGAGAAAGGTCATTATGCTGAAATTACTTTTATTGGAATTAATTCAGCTGTAATTAAAGAGCATAAAAAAGTAGAAAATGAATTACAAGTAACTGTAGATTTTATTAGTGAGTTAATCACATGTGTGAGAGATAAAAATAAAGAAATTATTTCAGGTGATCCAGAAAAAATAAAAAAAGTTTATGACACATGGAAATTTTCAAAGGATATAAGATCAACGAATCCAAATTGGTTATTAATAGATACAATTACATAATTGAAAAATAAACTTTCAGACAAAGATAAAAAAGATTGGCAAAGTTTTTTAGATAGCAAAGAAAAACTTTTAAATAAAGACGTAATTTATAAAAAAAATATTAAAAATGAACTTACAAAAACAATTGACCTACATGGTTTGTCCATCGAAAATGCTAATAAAGTAATAGATGAATTAATTAAAAAAAGTTTTAAAGATAATATAAATAAAATTATTGTAATTACTGGTAAAGGGTTGAGGTCAAAAAATATCAACAATCCTTATGTTTCAAAAGATCTTAGTATTTTGAAACATTCTGTACCTGATTATGTTAAATCTAACCATGATTTGATGAAAATGATAAAAAATATTACAGATGCCAAAATTACTGATGGAGGCACTGGAGCTTTTTATATTTATTTGAAAAAAAATAAATTTGTTAAAGAATAAATTTTGATAAATCAGTATCCTTAACTAGCTCATCTAAATTTTCTTTAACATATTTTGAATCAATAGTGATTTTTTCGCCTGATCTATCAGTTGCTGTAAAACTTATATCATCTAGTATTCTTTCTATTATAGTATGCAATCTTCTTGCACCAATATTTTCTACTGTAGAATTTACTTCAGTTGCTATATTTGCAATTGCGTCAATTCCATCATCTGAAAAATCCAAATCTACATTTTCAGTTTTCAAAAGTGCTTTATATTGTTTAATCAAACTATTATCAGGTTCTTTAAGTATTTTTTTAAAATCATTACTCGTCAAAGCCTCAAGCTCAACTCTTATTGGAAGTCTTCCCTGAAGTTCAGGTAACAAATCTGATGGTTTTGCTAACTGAAATGCTCCAGACGCGATGAATAAAATATGATCAGTTTTAATTGGTCCATATTTAGTACTTACAGTAGTACCTTCTATTAAGGGCAACAAGTCTCTTTGTACTCCTTCTCTAGATACATCTCCTCCAACACGATCAGTTCTAGCAGATATTTTATCTATCTCATCTAAAAAAACAATTCCATTGTTCTCGGTAGAATTTTTAGCAGATTTTATAATTTTATCTTCTTCTATTAATTTATCTGATTCTTCATTTATTAAAATCTCATGAGATTCTTTTACTGTCATTTTTTTTTTCTTAGTTTTATTTCCCATAGATTTACCAAGCATCTCACCAATATTAATCATTCCAACATTAGCTCCAGGCATTCCTGGTATTTCAAATGATGGCATAGAATTATTTTCACTTACTGCAATTTCAATTTCATTATCATCCAAGTCCCCATTTCTTAGTCTTTTTCTGAAACTTTCCCTTGTTGCAATACTTGCTTTATTCCCAACCAAAGCATCTAGAACTTTTTCTTCTGCCATTTTTTGGGCTTTAGCTTTTACTTCTTTTCTTTTTTTTACTTTCTCCATTGCAATTGCAATCTCAAGTAAATCTCTTACAATTTGTTCAACGTCTCTTCCTACATATCCAACTTCTGTAAATCTTGTAGCTTCTACTTTTACAAATGGAGCCTCAGCTAATTTTGATAGTCTTCTAGAAATTTCTGTTTTTCCAACACCTGTTGGTCCAATCATAAGTATATTTTTAGGCAGAACTTCATCTTTCATTTCACCTTTAAGCGCCTGTCTTCTCCATCTATTTCTAAGAGCTATAGCGACAGCTCTTTTAGCTTTATTTTGACCTACAACGTATCTATCTAATTCTGATACTATTTCTCTAGGAGAAAGAGAACTTACTACAGATGTGTTTTCATCATTATTTTTTTCTTTTGGAACCAAAGGAGTTACGTTTGAATTTTCCATTAAATTTTTTCTATTTTTATATTATTATTAGTAAAAACACATATTTCTGAAGCAACTTGAATAGATTTTTTAGCAACTTCTTCCGCATTTAAATTAGTATCTAACAAAACCTTAGCAGCTGCTAATGCATAATTTCCTCCAGATCCTATTCCAATTGCATTACCCTCAGGTTCAAGCACATCTCCTGTACCAGATATTATAAAACTTTTTTCTTTGTCACCTATAGCCATCAAAGCCTCCAACCTTCTTAAATATTTGTCTGTTCTCCAATCTTTTGCTAACTCAACAGCAGCTCTTGGTAGATTTCCAGCATGTTTTTCTAATTTGGCTTCTAGGCGTTCAAATAAAGTTAAAGCATCAGCTGTGGATCCAGCAAATCCCGCTATAACATTTCTTTTCTCAATCTTTCTTACCTTTGCAGCAGTACTTTTAATGACAGTATTTCCCATGCTTACTTGACCATCACCAGCTACCACTACATCGTTATTTTTTCTTATAAGTACTATTGTAGTCATAGATTATAAATGGATATTAATTCTTATTCTTCAAGTGTCATATTACTAATATTGATATAATCAGATAATCTATATATACCTATCTTAAATTATGAAACGAAAAGCTAAAATTAGCCGAAAAACCAAAGAAACCAAAATTGATGTTGAAATAAATATTGATGGAAAAGGTAAATATAAGGTTAAAACTGGTATTGGTTTTTTAGACCATATGCTTGAGCAGCTTTCTAAGCATTCATCAATGGATATAAGTGTCAAAGCAAAAGGAGATACTCACATAGATCTTCATCATACGACTGAAGATACTGGTATTGCTATCGGAGAGTGTTTAAAAAAAGCTTCAAATAAATTTTTAGGCATTAAACGTTATGCCCATGCTATGATACCAATGGATGAAACATTAACTAGAGTTGCAGTTGATGTATCTAATAGACCTTATTTAATTTGGAAAGTAGATTTAAAAGTTGAAAGACTTGGAGAGATGGATACGGAATTATTCAAGGAATGGTTTCAGGCTTTTTCACAAGCTGCAGGAATAACTCTACATATTGAGAATTTATACGGAGAAAATAGCCACCATAAAGTAGAATCTTGTTTTAAAGGGCTAGCTAGATCTTTAAGAACAGCTTTAGAAATTGATCCAAGAAATAAAAAAGTAATACCTTCTACAAAAGGTTCACTATAAAAATTGATGAATATCACGATTGTTGACTATAGTTCAGGCAACATAAGCTCTGTTATTAACTCATTTAAAGAGGTAGCGAAAGATAAAGTAAATATTGAAGTAACAGCTGATATAAATAAAATTAAATTAAGTGACAAGCTAGTTTTGCCAGGACAAGGATCTTTTAAAAATTGTGTTGAGGCTTTGAAAGATATCAGTGGTTTAGTGGATACACTCAATGAATTTGCAATTAATAATAAAAAACCATTACTTGGAATTTGTGTAGGTTTACAGATGTTTGCTGATGTTGGATATGAAGAAACGGAGACTAAAGGTCTAGGATGGATATCTGGCAAAGTTTCAAAAATAGATAATCAAAATGGAAAATATAAGTTACCTCATATTGGATGGAATCAAATCGATATTGTTAAAGATAGTAAGATTTTTAAGAATATAGAAAATAATGCCCACATGTATTTCGTTCATAGTTATGAATTCGTACCAAACGATAAAAATGTCATTTCATCAACAACAGATTATTCTACAAAAGTAGTATGTTCTGTTGAAAATGAAAATATTTTTGGAACTCAATTTCACCCTGAGAAAAGTGATAAAACTGGTTTAAGGATAATTGATAATTTTATAAATTTGTAAGAATGAAAAAAATATTTCCAGCAATAGATA
>CACFAF010000031.1 GCA_902564245.1 uncultured Pelagibacteraceae bacterium
GGGCCCAAATAGTATAAGCCAGAAAAGTTTATAAAATAAGGAAATATTATAACTGGTAACATTAACAAGGAATATAGAAAAATATAAAATTTTGTTTTTTCTACTCCATCAGTTAGTGGCAGCATAGGAATTTTCGCTTTTTTATAGTCATTTGCTTTATATAAGCTCAAAGCCCAAAAATGTGAGGGTGTCCAAAAAAAGATAATCAGAAAAAAAGCTAAAGGCTCTAATGAAAGAGAATTTGTTGCAATTGTCCATCCTATCACTGGTGGCAAAGCTCCTGCTGCTCCACCAATTACAATATTTTGTGGTGTTTTTCTTTTCAACCAAATTGTGTAAATAAATAAATAAAAAAATATTGTAAATAATAATAAAAATGCTGATAAAAAATTTGAGAAATAATATAATGCTACTACTGAAAAAACGGATAACGCAATCCCAAAAATTAACGCTTGGTCTCTATTAATTTTTCCTGTCGGTATGGGTCTTAAACACGTTCTAGACATTAATGCGTCTAAGTCTGATTCATACCACATGTTAAGACATCCAGCAGCTCCTGCTCCTAAAGCCACTAATGAAATCCCAATGACTGCGTTCATTATTTCAGTGTTTGTATTTGATGTTAATAATCCAACTGCACAAGTAAATATAACTAGCGACATGACTCTTGGTTTCATGAGAAGAAACAATGATTTAATATAACTTTGAGAATCTATTGAAACTGTTCTTTTTCTAATTGTGTAAGACAAGACTAATCTACATTCATTGATACAAATATTACCAATAATATCATTCCAGCAATAAGAACATGATTTCCTAAATCAAAGAATCCTACACTTTTATTTTTTTTATCAATAATTTTTCTATGTAAGGGTAAATTATCATAGGGATTAATTTTTATTTTTTGTCCCTCTTCTTTTTCATTTTCAACTTTAACTGAAAATCCAAACCAAGTAATGTAAATAAAAAAAACAAAAAATATTAAAAAACCTGCTAGTATTGTATATCCATCCATAATTATTATCCTCCTATAAAGAAGTAAAAAATTCTTGTAAACAGAGTATACTTAAACTCTGCAACCATTAGAACTATAAAGCATGCTATTGCTGTCATTGGCCACAGCAAAACGTTCACTAAAGCATACCTTTCCCAAAATAAATGCATAAAAAAAGCCATGATTAAACCAGCTTTTAAAAACATAAAAATTAAAATTAAAGACCATCTCAATAAGCCCTGAAATTGATACCAATCAACTAAATATGAAAAGAAACTTAAAACAAACAGTAGTCCCCATATCCATAGGTATATTCCTATTTTGTGTGTCGATGTTTGATCTTTTTTTTCAATTTCACTCATAAATCATTTTACCATAAATAAAAAAATGCAAATATAAATACCCAAACTAAATCTACAAAATGCCAGTATAAACCAAGGATTTCTATTTCAACATAGTCGCCTTTCATTGTAGTAAACCAGCCTCTTTTTCCAGTATCATAATGTCCGGCAAACACTTTATATGAATAAATAAATAGAAAAATAACTCCTATAGATACGTGGGTTCCATGAAACCCTGTTATCATAAAGAAAAATGATCCAAATTGTGCTGCTCCAAAAGGATTCTCCCATGGTCTTACGCCTTCATGTATCAATTTAGACCATTCAAAAGCTTGCATCCCAACGAAAGTTAGTCCACCCATAGCAGTAGCTAGAACTAGCCAGCCACACATTTTCCTATTTTTTTCGTAGCCGTACTTAACTGCTAATGCCATAGTTCCACTACTTGTTATTAAAACAAATGTCATTATAGCAATTAGCAACAAAGGAACTGGGACTCCAAAAGCATCTAAAGCAAACACCTCGCTAGGGTTTGGCCATTCAACTGGAGTTGAACCTCTACCCTTCATATATGCAATCAAAAAGCAACTAAATACAAATGTATCACTTAAAAGGAAAATCCACATCATTGCTTTTCCCCAATGAACACCTTTAAACATTGTTTGGTCTGAAGCTGTATCAGAAGCCATTCCCTTAAAACCTGGT
This sequence comes from uncultured Pelagibacteraceae bacterium, assembly GCA_902564245.1. Taxonomy (GTDB): domain Bacteria; phylum Pseudomonadota; class Alphaproteobacteria; order Pelagibacterales; family Pelagibacteraceae; genus Pelagibacter. The sequence goes on from CACFAF010000031.1 coordinate 2,041, forward strand.
TTAAGTTCTAAGCCTTCTATTTTTGGATCAGACATAATCTATCTTTAAGTTTTTTCTACTTCAGTATTTATAACTTCGCTTGGTGGAGTAGTTTGAGGAATAAAATCATCATTTGCTCCTGGAACACTATAATCATAGGCCCATCTATGAACAACTGGAAGTCTATCTCCAAAGTTTCCATGTTCAGGAGGAACAGTCGAAGTATGCCACTCTAATGAATTTGCTTTCCATGGATTTTTTCCTGCTGGTTTTCCAACCTTTAAAGTTTTTATTATATTATAGATCAATATGAACTGCGCAGCTCCAACTATAAAAGCCGCTAAGCTTATAAATTCATTCATACCTACCGCTGAAGTCATGTAAGGACTATCGTACATTTCAAAATACCTTCGAGGTACTCCAATAAATCCTAAATAGTGCATTGGAAAATAAATAGAGTAAGCGCCTAAAAATGTAATCCAAAAATGCCATTTACCTAATTTTTCATCTAACATTCTACCAGCTACAAGAGGAAACCAGTGATAAACAGCTCCCATAATTACCATTAGAGGGGCTATTCCCATTACCATATGAAAGTGAGCTATAACAAAATATGTATCAGATAACGGAACATCTACAGTAACGTTTCCTAAAAATATTCCTGTAATTCCTCCATTTACGAAAGTGACAATGAAACCTAGACACCATAACATTACAGTATTCATCCTAATGTTACCTCTCCACAAAGTTAAAATCCAGTTATAAACCTTCATTGCTGTTGGAACTGCAATGATTAATGTTGTTGTTGCAAAGAAAAATCCAAACCATGGATTCATTCCACTAACATACATGTGATGTGCCCAAACAAAAAAGCTTAAAGCTCCTATTCCAACAATAGCCCAAACCATCATCCTATAACCAAAAATATTCTTTCTAGAGTGGACTGATATTAAATCTGAAACTATCCCAAAAGCAGGTAAAGCAACAATATAAACTTCTGGATGACCAAAAAACCAAAATAAATGTTGAAATAGAATTGGACTTCCACCTCCATACTCTAATACCTCTCCAGCTTTTAGTATTGTTGGCATAAAGAAACTTGTTCCTAGTACTTTATCTAAAGTCATCATTATTGAACTAACTAAAAGAGCGGGAAAAGCTAACATAGCTAAAACCGTAGCGGTAAAAATACCCCATACTGTTAAAGGCATTCTCATTAAAGTCATTCCTCGCGTACGTGCTTGTAATACAGTGATTAAATAATTTAATCCTCCCATTGTAAATCCAATCACAAATAATGATAAAGATATAAGCATTAATAAAATACCTGCACCAGAGCCTGGTGTGCCTTCTAAAATTGCTTGAGGAGGGTAGAGAGTCCATCCTGAGCCTGTTGGGCCCCCTGGAACAAAAAAACTTGCCATTAAAACTGCTACAGCTATGAAGAACATCCAAAAACTTATCATATTAACATATGGAAATACCATATCTCTGGCGCCAACCATCAAAGGAATTAAATAATTTCCAAAACCTCCGAGAAATAGTGCTGTTAAAAAATAAACTACCATTATCATTCCATGCATTGTTACAAATTGATAATAATGTTCAGCAGTCATAAAACCAGCTAGTTCTGGGAAACCTAATTGTAAACGCATTAACCAAGAAAGAATAAGTCCTACAATCCCGGTAAATACTGCTGTAAGAAAATACTGTACACCTATAACTTTAGCATCCTGGCAAAAAATCCACTTAGTAATAAAACTATGACCATGATATAAATCTTGTTCTCCTATTTCAGCTGGCCTTACATAATCCATATCAGGAGCTGAACTAGCACCATCTCCTGAAATAGTTTCTGATGACTGTGCTTGATAGCTACTTTTATTATTTTCGTATTCTTCTGACATGATTTTAATTTCCTTTATATATACCTTTATTCTATATTTAAATTAATTTTTTTTGCTAATTTTTCAGTTTCTAGCTCTAATTTTTTTTGCTTAGCTATTAAATCTGAAAAAGTTTCTTGCTCTTGTAACCATTTTTCATAATCTTCTTCACTTTGAACATTAACTCCACCTCTCATCGCATAATGACCAACTCCACAATACTCAGCACATAAAACTTCATACTCACCTGTTTTGTTTGGTTCAAACCAATAATAAGTTATAACGCCCGGAATAGCATCCATTTTTGCTCTGAACTGTGGAACATACCAGTTGTGAAGAACATCTACGGATCTAAGTAAAATTTTAACTGGCCTATTTGTCTTTAGGTTTATAACATCACTTTGTATGAGAACGTCGTCATTTCCATTAGGATCTTCTAGAATAATTCCAAAAGGATTATCCTCATTTATATTTACAATTTTTGTATTGCCTAATTTTCCATCCTTACCTGGTAATCTATATTGCCATCCCCATTGCCATGCCATAACATCAATCTCAATTGCATTTTTTGGAACATTTACATATTGATTCCAAACGACAAGACCAGGAGCCAAAAGAGCTACTACACCTATAGTTGTTGCCCAAGTAAGTATTTTTTCTAATTTTTTATCTTCAGGCTTATATTCTACTTTTCTTCCTTCCTTATAAGAAAATTTAAAAACGCAGTATACCATGAACAAGCACACAGCTACGAAAACTCCTCCTCCAACCCAGAAAGTCAGGGTTATAGTGTCATCCATTGCTCCCCAATTTGAAGCAATATCTGTCCAATACCAAGGTGTAAAAATATGGAACAACACTGAACCAACAATTACTGCTAAAAATATAAATCCTGCATGCATAGGATAAGATATATAAAAGAAATATTCATATAATCTAGAGACAAAATGTCTTAATAAATAATGAAATTAGCCTATATAATCCCTATAATGCTTGGGAAATTTGGAATCTTTGCTACTATAATCATTTTAGT
>CACFAF010000032.1 GCA_902564245.1 uncultured Pelagibacteraceae bacterium
ATCAAAGTAAAATGATGGACTCCGCAATAAACGGTGTTTTACAATCTCTAGATCCATATTCTGGATACCTATCTCCAGAAATTTTTGAAAATATGCAAACTGAAACTAGCGGAGAATTTGGTGGTTTGGGAATAGAGGTCAGTATGGAAGCTGGTGTAGTAAAAGTAATTTCTCCGATAGATAATTCACCAGCATATAGAGTTGGAGTTAAAGCAGGTGATTACATTGTAAAAATTAATAATATTCAAGTACAAGGTAAAACTTTAAGTGAAGCTGTTGATCTTATGAGAGGACCGGTCGGTACAAAAATAGAAATTACTATTAGAAGAATTGGAGTTAAAAAGGCTTTAGTTTTTAATATTGAAAGAGAAATAATTGAAATTCAGTCAGTTAAATCAGAAATTTTAAATAACAATGTTGGTTATATAAGGTTAACATCTTTCAATGAAAATAGTAGCGATCAAATAAAAGATGAATTAAAAAAATTTAATAAAAATAATAATATAAAAGGATATATTTTTGATTTAAGAAATAATCCAGGAGGACTACTCTCTCAAGCCATAAGAATTTCTGACTATTTTTTAGAAAATGGTGAAATAGTATCCACAAAAAGTAGAAAAAGTTCAGAAAATAGAAAATGGTTTGCTAAAAAGGGAGATATCATAAAAGGTAAAGTATTAATTGTTCTAATTAATTATGGATCTGCTTCGGCATCAGAAATTGTAGCTGGTGCATTAAAAGATCATAAAAGAGCAATTTTAGTAGGTGAAAATAGCTATGGTAAAGGTTCTGTTCAATCTATACTTCCACTAAAAAATAGAGGGGCAATTAAATTAACTGTATCAAAATATTATCTACCTTCGGGTCAATCAATCTCAGAGGTTGGTGTTACACCAGATATATTAATAGCTGAAGAGAATGAAAATTTTAGAATTAATACTGAAACTGACAACCAGCTAAATTTTGCTTTGAAACTTCTTAATGGCTAATAATGAAAAAAAGTTCAAAAAATTTACCTCTTAGGAGTGGTGTTGGAGTTGCATTATTAAATAAAGATAATAAAATTTTTGTAGCAAAGCGTATTGATAATCCAAAAAATTTTTGGCAAATGCCGCAAGGAGGAATTAATAAAAAAGAAGATTCTTTATCGGCTGCTTTTAGAGAATTAGAGGAAGAAACTAGTGTAAAAAATGTAAAACTTATTAAAGAATTAGATGGATACTTTACTTACGAGCTACCTACTCATCTTTTAGGTAAAATATGGAAAGGAAGATTTAGAGGTCAAAAAATGAAATGGTTTTTAATGGAATTTTTAGGTAATGATGAGGAAATTAATATAAATACTAAATATCCAGAATTTTTAGAATGGAAATGGGTAGATTTAAATGAAATTAGCAATTTAGTAGTAGATTTCAAACTAGATGTTTACAAGGATATTAAACAAAAAATTAAAGAAATTTTAATTAAGAGATTTTAAAACTTCAATTTTTTGACTTGCTAAATATTTCTTTTGATCAGAATTTTCAACTTTATTTAATTCATTTTCTGCTATTTTAATATTTTGTTCAACATTACTTTTTTCCATATCTTTAATATTTGATATCGAACTTGTTAAAATTGACAAGTTATTATCTTTAAATTCAAGAATACCATCTTCAACATAAAATTTTTCTTCACCTGATTTGGAAATCAATTTTAGTATACCGGGTTTTAAAAAAGAAATTATTGAAATGTGATCCTTTAAAATTCCCATTTCCCCTTCAAAAGCTGGTACTACTACTTCATTAACATCCTCTTTAGAAAGAAAAGATTTTTCTGGATTTATTATTTCAATTTTAAACTCTTCACTCATTATGCGGCATCCTTAGACATTTTTTCAGCTTTCTCTATTGCTTCTTCAATAGTTCCAACCATATAAAAGGCACCTTCGGGTAAATGGTCATATTCTCCACTACAAATGGCTGAAAAGCCTTTAATAGTTGACTCCAAATCTACCAATTTTCCAGGAGAGCCAGTAAATACTTCAGCTACAAAAAAAGGTTGAGATAAAAATCTTTGAATTTTTCTAGCTCTTGCAACAGTAAGCTTATCTTCTTCTGACAATTCATCCATACCTAAAATTGCAATTATATCTTGTAAAGATTTATAAGTTTGTAAAACTTTTTGAACTTCTCTAGCCACTCTATAATGTTCATCACCAACTATTCTTGGGTCTAAAATTCTAGAAGTAGAATCTAAAGGGTCTACTGCTGGATAAATCCCAATTTCTGCTATCTGTCTAGATAAAACAGTAGTTGCATCTAAATGGGCAAAAGATGTTGCAGGCGCAGGATCTGTTAAATCGTCAGCAGGAACATAAATTGCTTGCACCGAAGTTATTGAACCCTTATTTGTAGTAGTAATTCTTTCTTGAAGATTTCCCATATCTGTTGCAAGTGTTGGCTGATATCCAACTGCTGATGGAATTCTTCCTAATAAAGCAGAAACTTCAGATCCTGCTTGGGTAAATCTAAAAATATTATCTACAAAAAATAGAACATCTTGGCCTTCTTGATCTCTAAAATATTCTGCTACTGTTAATCCAGTTAGAGCAACTCTAGCTCTAGCTCCAGGAGGTTCATTCATTTGGCCATAAACTAATGCAGCTTTAGATCCATTACCCTCTGGTTTAATAACTCCAGACTCTATCATTTCATGATAAAGATCGTTTCCTTCTCTTGTTCTTTCTCCAACACCAGCAAAAACTGAAAAACCTCCATGAGCCTTCGCAACGTTATTAATTAGTTCCATTATAAGAACTGTTTTACCAACTCCTGCTCCACCAAATAATCCAATCTTTCCTCCTTTGGCATAGGGTGCCAATAAATCGATTACTTTAATTCCTGTCACAAGTATTTCAGTTTCGGTTGATTGGTCATTAAATTCAGGAGCTGAACGATGAATAGGCCAGTTTTCTTTAGTTTTCACCTCACCTTTCTCATCGATAGGTTCTCCTATTACATTTATAATTCTTCCTAAAGTTTCAGGACCAACTGGTACTTGGATTGGAGCTCCAGTATCAACCACTTCATCTCCTCTTTGTAATCCCTCTGTAGCATCCATTGCAATAGTTCTTACACTTGATTCTCCTAAATGCTGAGCTACTTCTAGAACTAGTCTATTATCTCCATTTTTACATTCTAGCGCTGTTAAAATTTCTGGTAAATCTCCTTCAAATCTTACATCTACCACTGCTCCAATAATTTGTGTAATTTTACCTTTTCTCATAATTATAAACTTTCTGCTCCTGATATAATTTCAATTAATTCTTTAGTAATTGCTGCTTGTCTACTTCTATTATATTCTATAGTAAGTTTTTCAACCATTTCACCTGCGTTACGAGTTGCATTATCCATTGCGCTCATCCTTGAACCTTGTTCACTAGCTGAATTTTCTAACATTGCTTTAAAAATCTGAGTAGAAATATTTTTAGGTAATAAATTACTTAAAATTTCATCTTCATCTGGTTCAAATTCATAATTGTCATCTGAAGAATTTTCATCTACTTTGTCAGTTTTTAAAGGAATTATTTGTTGTGCTTGGGGTATTTGAGTAATAACATTTTTAAATTTATTATAAAAAATAGTACATACATCAAATTCTTTTTTTTCAAAGTTATCAATTATTAACTTTCCTACTTTCTCTGCATCAAAATAATTGATATTTTTAGAGTCTTTAAAAGAAATTTTTTGAATAATATTATCTTCATAAATTCTCTTTAATTGATCATATCCTTTAGATCCCACAGTTATAATCTTTAAAACTTTTCCTTCACTTAAAATTTTTTCAAAATATGCTTTAGCTTTTTTGATTATATTTGTGTTAAAGCCTCCACATAAACCTCTGTCTGAAGTTAAGACTACACATAAAAATACTTTTTCTTCACCAGTTCCTGATAATAATTTTGGAGCATTTTCTTTATCAGAAATCCCATTTGAAAGATTGAGAATTATATTATTCATTTTTTCCGAATATGGCCTGCCTTTCTCAGCATTTTCTTGAGCTCTTTTGAGTTTGGCTGCAGCCACCATTTTCATAGCCTTTGTAATCTTCTGAGTAGATTTTACGCTAACTATTCTTTTTTTTAAATCATCTAAACTTGCCATATCTACGAATTAAAGTTTTTTTTAAGGTTAGTAATTATTTCTACTAATATTTTTTCAACGTCCTCTTCTAACTTTCCAGAGTTTGAAATTGATTCT
>CACFAF010000033.1 GCA_902564245.1 uncultured Pelagibacteraceae bacterium
TACTATTTTTAATTGAATTATCTCTCAAACAATAAATTATAAAGTCTACTTTAGGAATTTTTTTAATTCTTAGAAAATTTTTTGATATATAATTTATTTCTAAATAATTATATTTAGTTTTCTTAATCTTCTTTTTTTTTCTTGAAATAATATAGATTTTATTGATTCTATGTTTTATTAATTTTTTCCTTACCCCACAATCTATAAATGACTTACCAAAAAGACCACTGCCACCGATAATTAATAATTTATTCAATTTAAACCTTATTATTTTGGACCGTAAAGTTTTGATAAATACTCTTTTGATCCAACTTTATAAATTACTCCTGATTTAATGTAATGTGATTTTTGTTTTAATACTTGTGTTATTAATAGTTTCTTGGAGCCATGATCCGAAGCCGCCATCATAAAAATGGTCTTCTATAGTAATAATTTCTTGATATTTTTTTATCAAATTTTTTACATTCATTTTAGTTTTATTTCCCCATATAGGCATAGAGAAAAGCGAGTATCCTTTATATTTTTTATTTAAAAGTTTAATAGCTATTTTTTGAACACTGCCAGTTGTTAAAATTATTTTTTTTGAATTTCCATTTATTAATTTTATCATTTTACCAGGAAAAATTCTTTGCTTAATAATTTTTGTTTCCTTATTTTCATCTTTGTCTAATCTTAAATATGAAGGTTGAGGATTTTTTATTATAAAGTCTAAAGATTGAACTAATTCATTATTATTACCTGGTGATAAAATTAACATGTTTGGAAAAATTCTCATTAAAGCATAATCTTGTAATGCATGATGGGTGTATCCGAGGTGGCCATAGCCAAGCCCCGAACCTACTGCGACTATAGTTACTGGTAAATTATGATAATCAATATCATTTCTAATTTGTTCTGCACATCTGAAGGTGGGGAAGTTTGCTATTGAGTAAACAAAAACATGATTTTTTTCTGAAGACAGTCCAGCGGCCATACCCATCATATTTTGTTCAGATACACCTGAATTAAAAAATCTTTTAGGAAATTTTTTTTTAAAAGGTTCTATTACGTTATAACCTAAATCATTAATCATAAGATAAATATTTTTTCTTTTATTAGATATTTTTGTTAGTTCTTTGATAAAAATTTTACGCATATTTTTTTTTAATCTCTCTCAAGGCTAAATTAAGTTCATTAAAATTAGGGCTTTTATAATGCCATAAGTTGTTATTTTCCATAAAACTAATACCTCTACCTTTAATAGTATTGGCAATTATTATTTTTGGTTTATTTTTATTCTTTATATTTAAAGCTTTTGAAATTTTTGAAATATCATGACCATTAACTTCAATAACTCTACATCCAAAGGCAAAAAATTTTCTTTTTAATGGATTTAAATCAATTATTTCTTTTGAATAACCCATACTTTGAATTCTATTGTTATCTAAAATTATATTTAAATTATCTAATTTATGATGTACGGCAAACATTAAAGCTTCCCAAGTAGTTCCTTCATTTAGTTCACCATCGCTTATAACTACAAAAACTTTATTTTTTTCTTTTTTAATTTTAAATTTTAATGCTTTCCCTACAGCAATTGGGAGTCCATGTCCAAGTGATCCAGTTGAAAATTCTACTCCTTTAACTTTATGACTAACATGTCCCATTAATTTAGTTTTGTTGGTACCATAAGAATTTAACGTATTTAATGAAATTATTTTTTTTTCAAATAAAGTACAATACAAAGCTAATGAAGCATGGCCTTTACTAAGTATAAATCTATCCATTTTTTTTTTAGAATAAAAATAAATAGCTACAAGTATTTCTACAATCGATAAACTACTACCAATATGAGAAGATTTAGCTTTATAAGTGAGTTTTAAAATATTAGTTTTAATATTTTTAATAATTTTATTATATCTTTTATTCACTTGTTTTTATAAATTTAAGTATAGTATCATGTATATATGAAATATCTTTTTTTGATAATCCTTGATGACAACCAATTAGCAAACCATTTTTCATTATATAGTCGGAATTTTTAAAAGAATTCAATTTATTTCTATTTGATATTAAACTAGTGAAAGCAGGATGTCTTAACAAATTTCCACTAAAAATAGGTCTAGTCTGTATTTTAGCTTTTTCTAAATAAATTTGTATTTTTTTTCTATTAAATTTTTTATTTTGTTTGAGAATAATAGGATACGCTAGAAAATTTGTATGAATACCTTTGTTAATTTTTGGGACTATAAAATATTTACTTAGTTTTTTAAAAAAATTACAATGAAGGTTAAAGTTTCTATTCCTTATTTTATTGAAGTTTTTAAACTTTTTAAGTTGTTCAATTCCAAAAGAAGCACCTAATTCTGAGGGTTCAAAATTATAACCCACTTCTGAAAAAACAAATTTTTTGTCATAATCGTAGCCTTTCAGCTTTATTCCAAGTCTTTTGTTTATATTCTCAGAGTCTTTAATTAATGTTGAAAGTCGTCCCCAACTCCTTAAAACTTTAGCTTTTTCTAAGTGTGTCTTATTATTAGTTAGTAACATCCCACCATTGCCAGCACAGCTTATTATGTGTGATCCATAAAAACTAGTTATAGATACATCACTATAATAACCCGTTGGTTTATTTTGTATCTTTGCACCAAGAGTATCTGCTGAATCCTCTATTAAAACTAATTTATATTTATTTGCTATTTTTCTTAATTTTTTCCAATCAGGAATATTTCCAATTAAATTTGGTATTAATAAAGCTTTTGTTTTTTTTGTAATCTTTTTTTCTATTTGATTAACATCAATTTGAAGAGTTTCAATATTAGCATCGACTAAAATTGGAATTAAATTGTTCAGCATAATTGATGAAATAGCTGTTCCAAAATTTAAGCAAGGAGTAATAATTTCACTTCCTTTTTTAAAATTCATCACTCTTAATGCTAATATTAAAGCAGATGATCCAGAATTTACCATTAATCCAAATTTTTTAGCAAATAATTTAGATATCTTATTTTCAAAATTATTCACAGATATTCCCATCTGTGTTGATTTCTTCAATGATTTAGTTACCGCATTAATTTCTTTTGAGTCATATACGTTTTTACCATAAGAAATTTTTATTGATTTATTTGTTTTCATTAATTTTAAATTTTGATTACTTTTTTCTCTTTATGTACATTAAAAATTGATTTTTACATACTTCTTTTACATTTTTTCCTTTTTTAATAAGCATATTCCATTCTAAGACCATTTTTAAAGTTTCATTTAAATTCCAAATAGGCAGCCATTTTAGTATTTTTTTAGACTTGTTACTATTTAATTTCAAAATTTTAGTTTCTTTTAATCTATTTATTTTTTTTATTGAATATTTGAAATTTTCAATATTTTTAATTTTTTTAACTATACTGATAACACTTTTAAAATTATTTTTATTTGGGCCAAAATTCCACGCAAAGTTTTTTGTTTTAATATTTGTTTTATATTGTCTTTCAGCTAAAGTGAGATAACCAACGAGTGGCTCTATTACATATTGCCATGGTCTTACATGATTGGGATTTCTAATAATTATTTTTCTTCTATTATTTATTGCTTTAATTATGTCTGGAACTAATCGATTTTCAGAATAATCACCTCCACCAATTACATTACCCGCTCTAACAGTTGAAATTTTATTTTTAAGAAAATTATTTTTAAAAAAAGATTTAATATATGTATGTGTAACTATTTCAGCTCCTACTTTTGATGTACTGTAAGGATCTGATCCTCCTAATTGATCTTGTTCAACGTAAGGTTTGTTAGACTTATTAATTTTATATACCTTGTCTGTTGTTATAATTAATACTGACTTTACACTTTTAACTTTTTTTAAACTCTCTAATAAATTTAAAGTTCCAAAAATGTTAGTTCTAAATGTTTTTATTGGATGTTTATAGCTATCAATAACCAATGGTTGTGCCGCAAGGTGAAAAATTATATTTGGTTTAGATTTTTTAATTTTTTCGCTTAGAAGTTTAAAATTATCAATATCTCCGTAGAAATTTGATATAAAGTTTTTTCCAATTCCAGATTGATTAAATAAACTCTTTTTTTTAGGCTTAAGTGAATACCCATAAAGTTTTGCGCCTAAAAGATTAAGTATTATGCTTAGCCAACTACCTTTAAAACCAGTATGTCCTGTAATAAATATTTTTTTGTTAGACCAA
>CACFAF010000034.1 GCA_902564245.1 uncultured Pelagibacteraceae bacterium
TTTTTATTTGTTTTAAAGCTGCACCATTTTTAGACAGACAATATACAGTTTTTGGAAAAGTTATTGAAGGTATGGAATTTGTAGACAATATTAAAAGGGGTGATGAAAACAATAATGGCTCTGTTGATAATCCGGATAAGATTATAACTTTTAAATCTTTATAACTATTTTAACAAATGGCATTAAAAAAGTTTGTTTTTAATGTTACATCAAAAGATAAGTATTCAAGAACAGGTTTAATTGAAACAAAAAGAGGGAATATAAGAACACCTGCATTTATGCCTGTAGGTACTCAGGCTACCGTTAAAGCTGTTAAAATTGAAGACATTTATAAAACAGGTACTGATATAATTTTATCTAACACCTATCATCTAATGATAAGACCGGGGGTAGATAGAATCTCTTCTTTAGGTGGTTTGCATGAATTTATGAATTGTAAAATTCCGATTTTAACCGATTCAGGTGCTTTCAAGTTATGTCTTTATCTAAACTAAATAAGATTGATAAAGAAAAAGGAGCAATTTTTAATTCACATATTGATGGAAAAGAATTTATATTAAGTCCCGAAGAAAGTATTAGAATTCAAAAAGGTTTAAATTCTGACATTGTAATGGTCATGGATGAATGTCCAAAAAAAACTGATGATTTTAATATTATTTCAAAATCTTTAGAATTATCAAATTATTGGGCAGCTAGATCAAAAAAGGCTTTTGGTATTAATGAAGAAAAAGGATTATTTGGGATTGTACAAGGAGGTTTATTTAATGAATTACGCATAAAATCTATTGAGGAATTAAAAAAGATAGACTTTGATGGATATGCAATAGGTGGGTTAGCAGTAGGAGAAACACAAAAAGAAATGTTCAATGTTTTAGATGGAATTAAAAATCATATGCCAGAAGATAAGCCAAGATATCTAATGGGTGTTGGCACACCATCAGATATTCTAGGAGCTGTAAAAAGAGGAGTTGATATGTTTGATTGTGTTCTGCCTACACGATCAGGAAGAACTGGTTTAGCTTTTACCTGGAATGGAAGAATAAACATTAGAAATTCTAAATATCAGTATGACAATGAGCCAATAGATAAAGATTGTAAAAATTTTAACCTTTGTAAATATTCAAAGAATTATCTTAATCATTTATTTAATACTAATGAAATATTAGCTTCAATGCTCCTAACATTACATAATATAAATTTCTACCAAGAATTGATGTCCTCAATACGTGATAATATTGAAAAAGGTACTTTTGATCATTTTCATGATTTATATATAGATAAATTATAATTTTTCACATTGAAAATTTTAAAAAACACATTATAAGATTTTTTAGTGTGGGCCCTTAGCTCAGTTGGTAGAGCAATTCCCTTTTAAGGAATGGGTCGATGGTTCGAGTCCATCAGGGCTCACCATAAATTTCATTTAAATAATTGTTATGTAATTGGTGGGTAATCTATAATCACACCATTCATCCAATTTTTTATATTTTTAATTCTATTAATAGATGAAGGGTGAGTACTCATGAATTCAGCCGGCTCTTTTCCTTTGTTAGCTTTTTTCATTCTTTCCCAAATATTTATCGTTTCTCTAATATCATAACCTGATAAGGACGAAAAAATTAATCCTAAGTAATCAGCCTCACTTTCTTGTTTTCTTGAAAATGGGTTCATTAAGCCAAGTTGAGATAGTAAACCTACAGTATTCATTCCTGTCGCTCTATTTACTTGAGATAACTTACCTCCTGAAAAAATATCTAATAATTGAGTACCAGTGTTAACAAGGACTCCACGACTAGCTCTTTCAACAGAATGTTTTGCCACTGCATGAGCAATTTCATGACCCATTATTGCAGCTAATCCATCAATATTTTTAGTAATTTTTAACATGCCAGTATAAACTGCAATTTTTCCACCAGGCATGCACCATGCATTTCTAACTTTATCATTATCAATCAATATATATTCCCAATTAAAATTTGTAGTTGGATCTAATAAATTAACTCTCTCAAAATAGAGAGAAATAGAGTCTTCCATTTTTCTACCAATTTCTTTAATTTGCGATAAAGATTTTTTATCATCACTTAATTTCTCTCTTTTTTTAACTTGTTCATATATAGCTGCTGCCTTAGCATTTATATTTTTTTCTGGGATAATTTTTAATTGTTTTCTTTCTGTTATAGGAACTGAAGAACAAGATGATAGCAGCAAACTTCCACATCCACATCCAACATAATTAAGAAATTTTCTTCTATTCATTTATTAATTAATAGTTATTATCATAAATATTATTGAATTTACATATTTTAATTATTAATAATACTTATGACGAAAAATAAAAAAAGAAGAACTCCTTTATTTGCTAGATTGAGGAATTATTTTATTACAGGCATAGTTGTTCTTGTGCCGATAGGCATTACTTTATATTTAACAAAATTTTTTATCTCAATATCGTCAAATTTAATCCCTAAAGAAATTAATCCAAACAATTATTTACCTTTTTCAATACCAGGACTTGAAATAATTTTATCAGTAATCTTTATTACTTTAATTGGTGGTTTATCACTTTCATTTATAGGAAAAAAAATACTTGAATTGGTAAATCAAACTCTAAAAAGAATTCCTATACTAAGAACTATCTATTCAGCAATAGGTCAAATGACGGAAAGTCTTGCTCCTAATAAAAAGAATAACAAGAAAAGTGTTGTACTGGTAGAATATCCAAGAAAAGGTAGTTGGGCCGTTGGTTTTGCTACTAAAGACAATAAGGGTGAAATTTCAAAAAAAACAAATACTCAACTAGTTAATGTATTTGTACCTACAACACCCAATCCCACAAGTGGATTTTTATTAATGTTTCCAAAAAAAGATATAGTTTATTTAGATATGAGTTTTGAAGAAGCTTCAAAATTTATTGTTTCAGCGGGAACATCAAACCCTAAAAACTAAACCAGATCATTTAAAATTTCTGCTCTATCATACATTTTCAATAGAGGTGTATATTTTTCCAAGTTTTGGTTTTCTAGTTCAATCTTTTTAATTTCTTTTTCAGCTAAAATAAAGAGATCTTCATTAAGAACTGGGTCAGCTAACCTAAAACTCTGTAAACCACTTTGTTTAAATCCTAATAAATCACCATATCCACGAATTTTCATATCTTCTTCAGAAATTCTAAATCCATCATTACTGTTTTTTAAAATATTAATTCTTTTTTTAGCATTTTGGCTTAAATTAGATTTAAGCATTAATATACAATACGAGTCTTTAATACCTCTACCAACTCTTCCTCTTAATTGGTGCAATTGAGATAGGCCAAATTTATTTGCATTTTCAATTATAATTATATTTGCATTTGGAAAATCAATTCCAACTTCAATTACTGTTGTAGACACCAAAATATCAATCTCTTTATTTAAGAATTTAGATAAAATATTGTCTTTGGAATCTTTTGATAATGAACCATGTAGTAGACCAATTCTATTTCCAAATATTTTTTTTAAATCTTCATATCTTTTTACAGATGACTGGTGATCAACTTTTTTTGACTCTTCTATTAAAGGGCAAACCCAAAATACTTGGTTACCTGTTATAATTTTTTTTTTAATAAAAAGAATTACTTCGTTTATTTTGTTATCAAGTTTGCTATAAGTTTTAATTTCTTTTCGATATTTAGGCTTATTTTTAATTATAGAAGTATCCATATCTCCAAAAATTGTCATTATCATTGTACGAGGAATAGGTGTAGCGGACATGACAAGAACATCACAATTGCTTCCCCCTTTATCTGATAGTTTTTTCCTTTGCTTGACACCAAATTT
>CACFAF010000035.1 GCA_902564245.1 uncultured Pelagibacteraceae bacterium
TATGCTCAGAAATTTTTATTGTCATAAATTGATTCTCTCAACTTATACAACTTGTGATTACTTTTTGCTAACTTTTTTTGCTTTTTTTTTTGTAATTACTTTAGATTTTGTCTTTTTGGACTCTAGAGTTTTTTTATTTTCCTTAGTTTCTTTCTTTTCTTGAGTCTTATTCTTGTGATCATGAACATGTTGATGATCATGTGCTTCCTTTAATAGTCTTTCAGCCTCAGATTTAGATATAGTTTTTTTATTTGGTTTTGCTTTATTCTTTATTAGTTTAATTATTTTTTCTTCGTATACATTTCCTCTAATACTAGCTAAGGCAGATGGATTTTTTTGGTAAAAATCCATAACCATTTTTTCTTGTCCTGGCATCATTCTTAATTGTTTTTGTATTTCAGCTTGAATTTCATTTTCTTCAACTTTAATCTTATTTTGATCTCCAAATTCATTTAAAATTAATCCTACTTTAATTCTAGTTTTTGCTTTTAATTCAAAATCTTTTTTATTTTTTTTTATTTCTTCCTCATTCATACCTTGTGAAAGAATCTTAATTTCATCATTTACTAAATTTTCTGGAATTTCTTCTACTTTAAATTTTTCTAATTCTTTTAAAATTTGATTTTTTGATAACATATCTAATGAATTTTTATATTCGTCATTAATCTGTTTAGTAATTAATTCTTTTAAATTATTTAAATCTTTTGCACCAAGATTTTTTGCAAAATCATCATCAATTTTTACTTCTTTTGCTTTTTTAATTGCTATAATTTTGCATAAAAAAATAGCTTTCTTACCTACAAGTTCTTTTTCTGGAAAATTATCTGGTAAATTGACTTCTACTTTAGCTTCATCATTTTTTTTAACCTTTAATAACTGGTTATCAAAACCTTTGATGAACAAATCTTTTCCTAATTCTAATTGAGTATTTTTACCTTCGCTGCCTTTGAATTCTTTTCCATCAACAGTAGCTCTATAATCAAAAATAACAAGATCTCCTTCATTTGCAACTTTATCTGGATCTTTTTCTACAAAATTTTTTTGAGATTTTGCTATTTCTTTAATTCTTTTATCTGTTTCTATTTGATCAATACTAACTTCATACTCATCAAATTTTAAATTTTCTACCGATTTTATTTCAACTTTTGGTAGCTCTGTAACTGAGATTACATATTCAAGATCTTTGTCTTCACCAAAAACTTTCAAATCGATTTTTGGCTGCCCGGCTGGTTTAATTTTTTTTTCTTCCAGTGCTTTTGTGCTTGTTTCTTTTAAAACTTTATCAAGAACCTCACTGAAAATTGCTTTTCCAAACTGTCTTTTTAAAACATTTTTTGGAACTTTGCCGGGTCTAAAACCTTTTAGAACAACTGTATTTTTAATCTCTTCATACTTATCTTCCATATAAGTATTAATAGTGCTCTTATCTACAAACACTTTTAAATCTTTATTTAATCCTTTTTTATTTTCTACCGTAATTTTCATAGTTTTTTTTTGGTAGGCGAAATAGGACTCGAACCTACACAGATTGCTCTATCGGTTCCTAAGACCGACGCGTCTACCAATTCCGCCATTCGCCCACGAATTATGAGTTTTATATATGATTGATCAAATTTGTCCATTACGAATAATTATAAAATTTATAGATTATAATTTAAAAATTACATATATAATTAAAGAATGATAATTTCTCCTTGCATAAGTATTTGTAAAACTGACCCATTAACAGGTTTTTGTTACGGTTGTGGCAGAAGTAATGATGATAAAAAAAAATGGAAAAAGGAAGATACTTCTGATGAGTGGAAACAAAATAATTTATTAATAATCCAAAAAAGATTAAATGGATGGCAACTAGAAAGCTTTAAAGAATCATATAATTACAAAGTAGAAAAAGGTATTTCTATTTATAAAAAAGAAAATCAAAAATGAGTAAATCTACAATTGTAATAATTATCTATATAATAGGCTTGATATTTGGTGCTTTGTTTTTAGGATTATGGGATGCAGAAACAGGTTCAAAACCTTTAATAGGTGTTATTTGGACAACATTGTTTTTAATTACATTATTTTTAATTGAAAAAAAAAACTAAAATTATTTTTTTTTACTATAATTTTTAGTAAAAAAATTATTTTTTCTTAGATTAAGTTTATTATTTTTGATATTACTTCTATGTTTAGCAAATGCTTGTTTTTGAGCAAGTTTCATAGCTTTTTTTGAAGACATAATTTAATATAACATAGTATATGAAAAATTTTTCTAAAAATTTATGTAAAGAGATAATTAAGTGTACTAAATGCAAAAGATTAATAAACTTTAGTAAAAAAATTTCTAGGTTAAAAAGAAAAAAAAATATTAATGATATTTATTGGGGGAAACCAGTACCAGGGTTTGGAGATTATAATGCTAAAATATTGATTATTGGACTAGCTCCAGCCGCACATGGTGGAACAAGGACTGGACGAGCTTTTACAGGTGATAAATCTGGTGATTTTTTATTTAAATGTTTACATTCTGCAAATTTATCAAATCAACCATTTTCAAATCATATAAATGATGGATTAAAATTGAATTCAACTTTTATAACTAATATCTTAAAATGTGTACCTCCTGGAGATAAGCCTCTTAAAAATGAACTTAATAATTGTTCAGATTTTTTTAGTTCTGAAATTTCTAATCTTAATAATTTAAGAGTTATTGTTGCATTAGGTAAAGTGGCCTTTGATAGTTGTTTAGAATTTTATAAAAAGAACTATTTAATTAAAAAAAAATTAATTTTTAAACATGGTAAAAATTATAAACTTCCTGATGGAAAAACACTTTTAGCCTCTTACCATCCAAGTCCAAGAAATGTTAATACAAAAATTATTAATCATAGAATGATGAAAAATTTATTTATTAAAGCAAATAATCTAAGTTATAATTAATAAATGAAAGTTTATCTTATTTGGTTAACTTTGGTAATATTATGGAATTTTGGTTTTCCAAATGCTACTCCATTAGAAGATGTGGTTGTTGCTATTATTTTAGGTATTATTAGTAAAATATTAAAAGAAAAATTAAATCTTTAATTAATTAGAAGAAAAATAAATATTTTGATAGTAAGAAATTGCTTCTAATTTTGAATTATCGGTATCAGTCATAATTGCAACTCCATTAATTTCATTTAAATCTAAATCATGAA
>CACFAF010000036.1 GCA_902564245.1 uncultured Pelagibacteraceae bacterium
TTTTTGAGACTTTTCCTGAAGCTATAGGTCTATTTTTAGTTCTTTTTACTTTTAAATCAAATTTTTTATCAGATATATCATTTACAATACATCCAGCTGATCTCATTAAAACTGAACCTAGGAAGAAGAGTATTGTAAAAAAAATATAATAATTTTTATTAGTTGAAAAATCGTATGCTAAAGTTAAACCCCATAAACATGGCCAAAATAAAAGCATATAGCCTATTGGTTTTGCTAATCTTGTTAATTCAATAAAGAGATTTAATTGTTTCATTAAAATTTACTTGTAAATAGCAAAGGCTAGTTTCATAATCAAACTGATTCGTATGAATATAGATTACACTGTAACAGCATTAATGTTCCCTGCCATTCCTTTATTAATGGCTGTTTACAGTAATAGATTTCATTCTCTTAGTATATTGATAAGACAGTTACATGACGAGCATGTATATGAGAAGCACATTCCGCCAGAATGGCAAAAACAATTTATAAACTTAAATAGCAGAATTAACCTTTTACGTTGGACTATAATGTTTGCAGCATTTGGATTTTTATTTAATATGCTTACAGTTTTTGCCCTCTATTTAGATAGAGTTTTTGTAGCAAGGGTAATTTTTGGTTCTTGTTGTTTATCTATGATTATATCTATCATTTTTTTTATAAGAGAAATTCAAATTTCAACTAATGCATTAAGATTACATATGTCCGATATGGATGTGGACTTAAATTAATTAGGAATAATTATAGCCGGACCAGTAATTTTTCTATTTTCTAAGTCAGTATGAGCCTGTACCACTTCTTCTAATCTATATTTTTTAAATATTTCAATTTTAATTTTTCCTGAAATTATCTTTTCAAACAATGCATCTGCAGCTTCTTTTAGTTCTTTATCAGTTTCAAGATAATGATTCATTGAAGGTCTAGTAAAATATAATCCTTTAGGCTGTATCATTTTTTGTACATTTAAACTAGACAGAGGACCTGAAGCATTACCAAAAGATATCATCATACCTCTTACTTCTAGACATTCAATGGATCCCTCTAGAGTATTTTTTCCCACACCATCATAAACGACTGGAACTCCTTTTCCATTAGTTATCTCCAAAACTTTTTTAGAAAAATTTTCATTTGAATAGTTAATTACATAATCACAACCATTATTTTTTGCCAAATCTATCTTGTTATCCGAACCAACTGTTCCAATTATTTTACATCCTAAGCTTTTTGCCCATTGACAAAATATTTGTCCAACACCACCAGCAGCAGCATGAAATAATAAGGTTTCTCCTTGAGAGACAGGGTAGGTTTTAGTTATTAAATAGTAAGTTGTTAACCCTTTCGTCATTAAACTAGCAGCAATTTCTAAATCAATTTTATCTGGAACTTTAACAAGATTTTTTGTTGGGTAGTTTCTGTGGGATGAATAAGCCCCGAGTGGAGCTCCAGCATAAGAAACTCTATCTCCAACTTTAAAATCTTTAATATTTGATCCTATATCTGTAATTATTCCTGCACCTTCTGCCCCTATACCAGAGGGGAGTTTTATAGGGTATAGACCAGACCTATGGTAGGTATCAATGTAGTTTAATCCTATTGCTTTATGTTCAATTGTAACTTCATCATCTCCTGGTTTATCTAAAGAAATATTTTTTATTTCTAGCACTTCAGGACCACCATTTTTTTTTATTTCTACAGTTTTCATTTTACAAATGTACCATTATGATAATCTTGTACAGCTTGCAAGATTTCAGCTTTAGTATTCATAACAAATGGACCACCTCTTGCTATAGGTTCACCTATTGGTTTTCCAGATATTAGTAAAAATTTAGCATTAGTTAAACCAGTAACTTTTAAATTTTTACCTTTAGTTAATAGAATTAGAGTTGAGTTTTTAACAACATCATGATTTTTATCACCAATTTTAATTTCACCATCAATTAAATAAATGAATGAATTATGAGATGGTAGAAGATTGAAAGAAAAAACCTTATCTTTTACAATTTCAACATCTAAGTATACTGGGTCTACATTATGGCCTTTAATTTGTCCTTCTGCTTTATCAAATTTTCCAGCTATAACTTTTATTTTTTTTTCATCATCTTTATGAATTTGTATTTGCTTAGCATCAATATAAGAATACTCAGGTTTATTCATTTTATATTTTGCTGGCATATTTATCCATAATTGGAAACCGAGTAATTTACCATCTGGCATTGCAGGCATTTCAGAATGAATAATTCCACTTCCAGTTTTCATCCACTGTACATCTCCAGGAGACATTATACCTTTCGCTCCAGTGCTATCTTCATGTTCAAATTCACCATTTAACATGTAGGTAACTGTTTCAATACCTCTATGAGGATGAGCAGGGAACCCTCCAATATAATCATCTTTATTTTCAGAACCAAACTCATCAAACATTAAAAAAGGATCGAGATAATCAATGAGATGAGTGCCAATACTTCTTTTTAATTTAACTCCAGCACCATCTGATGCTTTGACTGGCTCTATAATTTTTTCTACTTCAATTTGAGTCATATCTTCTTTTTTATGTTCGATTTCCTTTTATTAAAA
>CACFAF010000037.1 GCA_902564245.1 uncultured Pelagibacteraceae bacterium
AAAGCTTGAATTAAACAAATCAAATTCTTCAATTATATTTAGTGAAGATTGTCCAATGGGTGAAAAGATAATTTTGAAATCAAAAGATAAATGTATTGTTATGTTAGCTTCACCAGGCAATGAAATGAATGTTCATAATCAAAATCCACCAACTAGTTTAACTATTTTTATTCATAGATCTAAATTTGATATTAAAGAAGAACAATTTATTTTACCTGAGCCTTTATACGATCCCATCACAGAAACTTTTGTAAAAAGAATGTCGTCTGAAACTTATGAAGTAAAAGCAGGCGAATATATTCAAGTAATTGATCCAGGTGGAAGACAATGTTCTGATTTTTTGGCTTTTGACAAAAAAAAATTAGATCAAGGAATAGAAAGTATAATAGACCCTACTGCTACACGAACTTTTATGGGTGGAGCTTATCCAATGCCTGGTTTGTTTTCAAAATTTTTTGATGCAAATCATGATCCAGTGATTGAAGTAGTAAGAGATACAGTTGGTAGACACGATACTTTTAATTATGCTTGTACTTCTAAATACTATGAAGATATGGGGTATTTAGGACACATAAATTGCTCTGAGAATTTTAATAATTCTTTAAAAAAATATGATGTTAAACCTCGAAAAGGATGGATAGCTATTAATCTTTTTTTTAATACTGCAATAGATGCAAATAACGTTGCAACTTTTGATGAACCTTGGTCAAGACCTGGGGATTATGTACTTTTTAGAGCATTAAAAGATCTTACTTGTGCATCTTCTGCGTGTCCTTGTGATGTCGATGCAGCAAATGGATGGAATCCAACAGATATATTTGTTAGAACTTATCCAAAAGATAAAAAGATCTCGAAAGGGGTAGCTTTTAGAGTGAATACAAATTCAGAACCAAAAATAACTAAAGAAACGGGCTTTCACAGCAAAACCTCAAAACTTACAAAAAATTTTGTAAATTATAATGGTTATTGGTTGGCTAATAACTATACAAACTATGGTGCTGTAAAGGAATATACATCATGTAGAGAAAGCGCAATTTTAACAGATTTATCACCATTAAGAAAATTTGAAATACTAGGTCCTGATGCAGAAAACTTAATGCAATATACCTTAACTAGAAACATAAAAAAACTTTCAGCTGGTCAAGTTGTTTACTCGGCAATGTGTTATGAAAATGGAAACATGATTGACGATGGAACTTTATTAAAGTTTGGACAAGATAATTTTAGATGGGTTGGTGGACAAGAGTATGGTGGTGAATGGTTAAAAGAACAAGCAAAAAAGAAAAATTTTAAAGTATGGGTAAAATCATCTACTGATCAGATTCATAATATTGCTGTACAAGGCCCTAATAGTAGAAAAATTTTAAAAAAATTTGTTTGGACTCCAGATACACAACCATCAATTGATGATTTACAATGGTTTAGATTGACTATAGCAAGGATTGATAGTGTTACAGGAATTCCAATAGTTGTATCAAGAACTGGATATACTGGTGAATTGGGATTTGAAATTTGGTGTCATCCAAAAGATGCTCCTTATGTATGGGATAAAGTTTGGGAAGCTGGAAAGGAATTTAATATATCTCCTCTTGGATTAGAAGCTTTAGATATGGTTCGTATAGAAGCTGGATTAATATTTTATGGTTATGAGTTTGATGATAAAACTGATCCTTTTGAAGCTGGTATTGGTTTCACTGTGCCTCTTAAAACAAAAGAGGATGATTTTATAGGCAAACAAGAATTGATAAAAAGAAAAAACAATCCTCAAAAAAAACTAGTAGGTCTTGAATTAGTTGGACATGAACCAGCTACAAACGGAAATTCAGTTTACATTGGTAGAGGGCAAGTCGGTATAATAACAAGTGCCATGCTATCAAAAACTCTGAATAAAAATATAGCTTTATGTAGAATAGACTCAAAGTACGCTGAAATTGGAACAAAAGTTGAAGTTGGCAAAATAGATGGTCATCAAAAAAGAATTCCTGCTAAAGTGGTTTCATTTCCATTTTATGATCCAACTAAGTCAAAAGTTAAAGGATAAAAAATGGTTGAAAATAAAAAAACACTTTTAGATTTTTGGGAAGATCAAATGA
>CACFAF010000038.1 GCA_902564245.1 uncultured Pelagibacteraceae bacterium
TATTTTTTTTCAATAAAATTTTTATAAATAAATTTTCAAATAATTTAAAAAATTTTTCAATTATTTTTTTAACAATTTTGATGATTAGTTATTATAATATAAGCAACTCTAAAAACTTTCTTTTTAATAAAAATGAGGACTTAAGTAGAAAAGAAAATATAGAAATTACAAATTTTATAATACAAAATCAAAATTATTTTAAAAAAGAATATGAGATTCTTTCATTTAATTATGATTTATCATTATGGTTAATTCTAAATGACTATAAAAATTTTTCAATTCTGAATAATTCTTTTTGGACCAGCAAAACAAACAATATTATAGAAAATGAAATTTTGTCAGTTTTTAAATTTTTAAATTTGAATTATGAAGATTTTAATAGCCATTTTGAAAATAAGAAGAAGGGTTATAGATATTATAATTTAAATACTACTTCATATTTTGGAAGAAGATATTTGTCTAATCAAATAAAAACGTTTGGTAACTTGGATGATTACGATGTTAAATATAAAAAAATTATCACAAGTACATCACCATTAATATCACATCAGGTAATTATACCTAAAAAGGAATTTGACCGTTTTAAAATTAAATTTAATAATTCTGACAAAAATATTACTGATCCAGATATAATAATTTTAGAAAAAAACAATGAAATTTTTGACAAATATAGTGTTAATTTGGATGTTTATTGTGTTGCAATTAAAAATGATAATTTAGAAATATTATTAAAAAAAGACCTAAACGAAGTTTGTATATTTAATTAAAAATTAATTCTTTCTTTTTCAATAACAAGAGGCATATTTCTTTGGTGTAAAAGTATAATTCCAATATACTCGCCCAATAAACCTAATAACATTATTTGAATCGAGCTTATAGCAAATAATCCAATTATAGTTGGTGCTGATCCTAAAGAGAACGAGTCCCAGAAAAAAAGTTTTAAAAGAAAATATACTGTAGCAACCAAAAAACAACCAAAACTTGCTATAAACCCAATAAGCGTCATAAATCTTAAAGGCATTCTAGAGTGTTTAACAATTCCAAGCATAGCAAGATCATACAATGTAAAAAAATTATTTTTTGTAATACCAAATTTTCTTAATGGTTGGGCAAACTTAACAGTTTCAATTTCAAAACCTATTTCTGAAATTAAACCTCTAAAATAAGGGTAGGGATCATTTATCATTTTTAAACGGTTTATTGCTTCTTTATCAAACAATCCTGTTCCGGTAGTATTTGTGCTTAGTTTTGTTTCTGATATCTTATTTAAAAAACTATAGAACATTTTTCTTAAAAAAAACATTGAGCTATTTTCTTCAGAAGTTTCTTTTTCACCTAATACTATTTTTGCACCTAATTCCCATTTTTTTATATATTGTGGGATTAAATCCATTGGTTCTTGAAAATCAGAAACCATTAAAATTGTAGCATCACCTGTACTTTGAAGAATTCCATGAAATGGAGATTTGATATGACCATAATTTTTTGAATTAATAATTACTTTAACTTTTTTATCCTTTGTCGTAATATTTCTTAATTTTTCAATTGTTTTATCAGTTGAACAATTATCAATCACTATATGTTCATAATCATAATTTAGTTTTGTAATTTCATTTTTTATTGCTTCACAAAGATTTTCTATATTAGCCTCCTCGTTAAAAGTAGGTGTAACAAATGATATCTTTTTCATAGTTATTTTATAAATGAATTTAAAGAATCATTCAAATTAATTTGGATTTTTAATTTAAGTAACTTTTTTGCCTTATTTATTGATGGTACATAATAATCAATCTTTTTATTATTAATCGGTTTGAAACTAAATTTTTTATTGAAAATTTTAGAAATTTTCTTTCCCAGAGAAAATAAATTAATTTCCTTATCTGAACCAACATTGTAAATAGGACAATCTTTATTTGACTTTTTTAATATGGTTATTAACCAATTAACCAAATCATCAGTATTCATATAAGCTCTAAAAACGTTAATTTTTGTCTTTAATTTGATTATCTTTTTATTTTGAATATTGCTTAACATATCACCAATAGCCTGATCACTATTTATTATATATT